>NZ_BAFQ01000009.1 GCF_000308375.1 Nocardia aobensis NBRC 100429
GGTGTAGCGGGCGGCCACCGGTCCGGCAGCGGCCGAGGAACCGCCGAAGAACACCGGGGGAATCGGGTCCGGCCGGTTGTTCAGTTGCGCGTTGCGCACCTGAAGGTGCTTGCCCTCGAACGTCACCGGAGCGTCGGACTCCCACAGCTCGCGCACGATGTGCAGGAATTCACCGGTGCGCTCGTAGCGCTGTTCCTTGTCCAGGAAGTCGCCGTAGGCCTGCTGTTCGTGTGGCTCGCCGCCGGTCACTACGTTCAGCAACAGCCGTCCGCGCGAATGCCGCTGGAAGGTTCCGGCCATCTGTGCGGCCAGCGTGGGGCTCACCACACCGGGCCGGAACGCGACCAGGAATTTCAGGGTTTCGGTGGTCTCCACCAGCATGGCCGTCGTCAGCCAGGCGTCCTCACACCATGCGCCCGTCGGTGTCAGCACCGCCTCGAAGCCGTTCTCCTCCGCCGCACCGGCGATCTGGTTCAGATAGCGCAGCGAGGCCGGACGGTCGCCCGACATCGAGGTGCCGTGTCCGCCCGCGACCAGATTGCGGGAATCGCCATAGGTGGGAAGAAACCAGTGGAACGAAAGGCTCATTTCGGACATGATGGCCGACGACCGGCAGTGAGTCACCGGTTGTAATCGGGCTGGTTCTTAATCTGGCCCATCCGCATCGAACGCCCGCAAACTCCACCGATGCCGTGTGTCTGTGCCGGACACGGCAACCTGTGCTGCCGCGTGCCGGCAGTCGGAAAGTCGAGGAATCAAGCAGTGAAGATGAGGAAATTCGCCGTGCTCACGGCGCTGGTCGCGACAACGTTGGGTGCGCTGGCGGGGACGGTTCAGGCCGCTCCGGCCGCCGACGACGGCGTGGTGAACTATCAGGCGAGGTCCACGGAGAATGCGGCGATCGTTTCGACCGACGCCGGGTCGATGGACGTCGAGGACGGCGTATTCAAGATCAAGGCCGCCAACGGAACCACCGTGGCCGGAACCCCGTTGACGTTCCGGGTCGACGATTTCGAGTTCCCGATCGCGGCCGACATCTCCGGTCGCACGGCGACGCTGACCCCGCAGTTCGATCTGCAGCATGCGGTCTACAAGCCGGTCGCGCTCCCGTTCGAGGACAGCGCCCCGTGGAAGACCCCCTACGAGCGTGAGGTCGCCGCCTTCACTCGTCTCAAGGACACCATCGCCACCGGCGCTGCCATCGGCACCGCGGCCGGCGGTATCGGTGGCGCGGTCATCGGCTGCATCGCCGGTGCCGCTATCGGTCTCGTTGCGACCGGTGCGCTGCTCGCGCTGTTCGGCGCGGGCCCGCTGGGCGGCTGTGTCGCCGGTGCCGCCGCGGTCGGCTTCCTGGGTGTGCTCGCCGGCCAGATCTTCGTGACCGCTCCGGTCGCGATCGGCGCCGTGATCCAGTACTTCTCCACCATCAACGAACCCTTCAAGGCCCCGGCCAAATGAAGCGGTTACCGGCCCCACCCCTGAGCCGGTAATTATTTCAGCGGTCGAATTAAAAGGACCTTCGCACTTTCGAGTGCGAAGGTCCTTTTTTAATTTGTGAGATTCGATT
This sequence comes from Nocardia aobensis NBRC 100429, assembly GCF_000308375.1. Taxonomy (GTDB): domain Bacteria; phylum Actinomycetota; class Actinomycetes; order Mycobacteriales; family Mycobacteriaceae; genus Nocardia; species Nocardia aobensis. Next base: position 1,568 of record NZ_BAFQ01000009.1, read on the forward strand.
TATTTTCCCGGGCCGGGCTATTCGAATCGACCTGGTTATTAACCTCGTCGCTTTTTGGCATTCACCACAAACTGGATAAAGCCGCTCCGGCGGAATGCAATGAGTGATGAGGAAAATGCAGTGAAGATGAGGAACTTTGCCGTGGTCGCGGCCACGGTGGCCGCCGCCGTCGGCGTGACCACCGGGACCGTGAACGCCGCGCCCGCCGTACCCGACGAAGGTGCCGTCAACTACCAGGCATCGACGAACGAGAAGTCGACGATCATATCCACCGACGCCGGTTCGCTGGACGTGGAAAATGGTGTTTTCAAGATCAAGGCCGCCAATGGGACGACCCTGGCCGGAACCGAATTGAAGTTCCGGGTCGATGATTTCGAATTCCCGATCGCCGCCGATATCGCCGGTCGCACCGCCACCCTGACCCCGCAGTTCGATCTGCAGCACGCGGTCTACAAGCCGGTCGCGCTCCCGTTCGAGGACCAGGCGCCGTGGAAGACGCCCTATGACCGGGAAGTGGCGGCCTGGACCCGCCTGACCAGCACCATCACCGCGGGCGCGACCATCGGCACGCTGGTCGGTGGTCTCACCGGCGGAGCGGTGGGCTGCTTGCTCGGCGGCATCGCGGGTGCGACCGTGGCCGCGGCCGCCATCGTCGGCCTGTTCGGCGGCTTCCTGCCGGCCGCGGTGGTCGGTTGCATCGGCGGCATCATCGCCGTCGGCGCGCTGGGCACGCTGGCGGGCCAGCTGCTGGTCACCGCACCGGTGGCGATTCTGGCGGTCGCCCAGTACTTCACCACCATCAATGCGCCGTTCAACCCTCCGGCTCCGGCCAAGTAGGGGAGAGCGGATCCCGCCGTGCACCTCGGGTCGATCGGCACCGACCCGAGGTGCACGGTTTCGCGGAAAACCTGTCAGCGCACGGTGATTCGGCACGCTCAGCGCGGAATCGCAGTGCCGTCCAGGGTGGCGATCGCGATCGTGGCGGCACGGGCGATCGCCGCGTTGTCGTATTCGGCGTCCGGCCGATCGCGAGTGGACAGGATCGTCAGCACGATCGGCGCGCGTCCCGGCGGCCACGCCACGGCGATATCGTTGCGCGTTCCGTAGTCGCCGCCGCCGGTTTTGTCGCCGACCTGCCAGCCCGCCGGCACCCCGGCCCGGATCAGCGCGGCACCGGTGGTGTTGGCACGCAGCAGACCGGTGAGCACATCGCGATCGTCGGCGGCGACCGACGGGTCGAGCACGTAGTGCAGCAGATCGGCGGCCAGCGCACGCGGCGTACTGGTGTCGCGCTCGTCGCCGGGCAGGGCCTCGTTCAGCGTGGTCTCGGTGCGGTCCATCCGCGTGGTCGTATCGCCGACGGCGCGCAGCCGCTGCTGCAATCCCTGCGGACCGCCGAGTTCGGCGAACATCAGATTGCCGGCGGTGTTGTCGCTGAACCGCACCGCGGCGTCCATGATCTCCCGCACAGTCATGCCCTGGTCGACATGCTGTTCGGTGACCGGTGAATTCGGCACCAGATCGGCCCGGGTGTAGGTGACGCGACGGTCGAGTTCGGCGGGCGGGAGGGTGCTCAGCAGCGCGCCCGCGGCCAGCGCCTTGAATGTCGAACAATACGGAAACCGCTCGTCCGGCCGGTATTCGACGGCTCGGCCGGTTCCGGTGTCGAGCGCGTACACGCCCAGCCGGCCGTGCAGCCGAGCCTCCAGATCGCGGAATTCGGTCAGCGACTCGGCGGCGAGCGGAACCGTCGATTCGGGCGCCGTCGATCCGGGGGCGGTCGATGCAGGCGCCGCGCTTCGATCGGCACCGCAGGCGCTCAGCGGTATGAGGGTGGCAGCGGCCGCGACCAGCACGGCCGAGCGGGTGAAGCGAGGGGGCGTCATATGCGTTCCTTGTGGATCTGCGTTCCTTGTGGATCGATGGCGGTGAGCGCTCGCAGCAAGAGTGGCAGCCCTCGCGCATGCTGTCCAAGACACCTGTGGTGGTATCCATGCCGATTCGGCATAGACTGCGCGATCGTGGATATGGTCGCCGCCTGTAAGGCCTTCGTCGCGGTGAGCGGTCTCGGGAGTTTCACCGCGGGGGCCGCCGCCGCGCAGATCCCGCAGTCGGTGGCCAGTCGCCGGATCGCGGCGCTGGAACGGCACTTCGGCGCGCGATTGCTCGAACGGACCTCGCGTACTGCCTCATTGACCTCGTTCGGCCGCGATATGTTGCCGTCGGCGCGACGGCTGGTCGAGGCGGCCGAGGCCGTGGAGGAGCATGCCGAGCGGGCCCGTCAGCGCCCGTTCCGATTGGCGCTGCCCGCCATCTGCGGACCGGTGCCGCTGGCCGGGCTGGTCGCCGAATGCCGCCGCGCGCGGCTTCGGCTCGAACCGGAGCCCGCCGAGCCCGGCCGGCGCGCGGAACTCACCCGCACGCACGAAGTGCGTGCCGCGATTCTGGCCGTCCCCGCCGATCGCGGCATCTGGCGCGTGCCGTTGGGCCTGGCCGATGCCACGGGCCCGCACAGCACGCCGATCTACCTGGAAACCCTTCGGGTACTGCGGCTTTCGGAACAGCAGCGCCGGCGCAGCGTGTGGATACAGCCCGAGGACGATGTGCCGCACATCCGCGATCGGATCATCCGGCTGCGCGATTCGCTCGGCCTGCGCCCGGCCCAGGTGGTGGTCGCGCGGTCACTGATCACCGCGGTCGCCGAGGTGCTCGACGGCACCGATCTGCTGTTGTGCTCGCCCGCCCAGGCCACCGAACTGGGCCTGCACTGGCGGCCGATCGGGGAGTTGGAGCTCGCCAGGGGCTACGACATCGCGGCGGGATCACGCGAGGACGCGGACCGGATCCGCGCGCTGGGCGCCGAACCGATCGGCCGCTGTCTCGGTGTGCCGGGCAACGTCGACGCACGCGACGATGGGAACTGACATGGGCGTCTCGACCGCACTGCGACGCGCGCGCACGGAACTGCGCGACGCCGGACTCGACGGCTCCATCCTGGTGCGCGATCTCGACACCGGTGACGAGCTGGGTCTCGACGCCGACCTCGAATTGCCGATCGCCTCGCTGGTGAAGGTGCCGCTCGTGCTGGCGACGATGGAACGGGTGCTGCGCGGCGAGATCGACCCGGCGACCCCGATCCGGGTACTGCCCGGCCGCAGTACGGTGGCCGGTCCGACCGGGTTGAGCAGATTTCGCCATCCGGCGACGGTCGCGGTCGAGGATCTGATGTATCTGAGCATCGCGATCAGCGACGGGGGCGCCACCGACGCCCTGTTCGAGCTGACTCCGCCCGACGCGGTGACCGCCGAATTGCGCCGCCTGGGCCACGAGGGCATCGCGGTCCGGCATCTGGCCGACGATCTGGTGCGGACCCCGGCCGAGCAGTTCGCCCCCGGCGACGGTCACCTCGCCCACGCCCTGGCCATCGAGGCCGCGACGGCCGGACGCGGACATCCGGTCACACAACTCGACATCAGCCATGCCAATACCGGCACCGCGCGGTCGTTCGTCGATCTACTCGCCGAATTGTGGCGGCCGGTGCGGGTCCACCCCGACGCCGCAGCGAGAGTGCGAGAGTTCCTGTCGGACAACCTGTTACGTCAACGACTCGCCCCCGATTTCAGCTCCGACGCGACCCGGTGGTCATCGAAGACGGGCACCCTGCTGAATCTGCGGCACGAGGCGGGCGTAGCCGAACACGCCGACGGGCAGACCCTGGCCGTAGCCGTGCTGACCCGATCGCGGGTGCCCGCCGTGGTGCAACCCGGCGCGGAGGCCGCGATGGCGACCGCGGCGCGGATCCTGCACGACGAACTGCGGATGCGGCCCTCCTGAGGGCGACCGCAGCGTGTGACGGATAGTTATGTTCCCGCTGCGTGTAACGGGTGAGCGAAATGCGCGGCCGGGTCATCGTCGGGTATGGCCTCCACAGCACCGCAGCAGATCTCCGATCGCGACCTCGACGACATCTTCGACCCCGTTTTCGACCGCATCGCCGCCGGGGCGGTGGCGCGCGAGATCGACCGTCGCCTGGCCTACGAGGAGGTCGACTGGCTGCGTCAGGCCGGATTCGGCGCGCTGCGGGTGCCGGCCGAATACGGTGGCTTCGGCGTCAGCGTGCGCCAGCTGTTCCGGCTGCTGATCGAACTCGGCGCCGCGGAATCCAATCTGCCGCAAGCACTTCGGGTGCATTTCTCCTTCGTCGAGGATCAGCTGCTGGCCGAGCCCGGTCCCGCGCGTGAGCACTGGCTGCGCGCGGCCGGATCCGGTGCCCTGGTGGGCAATGCCATCACCGAACCGGGCATCGGCGCGGTCGACCGCTACCGCACCCGGCTGACCCGCGGCTCCGGCGACGACTGGCTGCTCAACGGCACCAAGTACTACAGCACCGGCTCGCTGTACGCGGACTACATCCTCGCCGCGGCCGATCGCGACGGGGAGCGGGTGTCGGTGCTGGTCGACGCGAATGCCGACGGGGTGCGGCAGAGCGACGACTGGGACGGCTTCGGCCAGCGACTGACCGCCAGTGGCACAACGGAATTCAACGATGTGCGGATCTCGGACGAGCGGGTGCTCGGCCCGGGGTACGGCGCGCCCGGCCGCACCTACGCCACCTCGTACCTGCAGCTGGTGCAGTTGGCGGTGCTGGCCGGCATCGCCCAGCGGGCCGAATCCGATGTGCGGGCGTGGGTCGCCGACCGCACGCGCAGCTACACCCATTCGGCGGCCGATCTGCCCCGCCACGATCCGCTGGTCCAGCAGGTGATCGGGAAACTGTCGGCGGCCGCCTTCGGGGCGCGCGCGAGCGTGCTGGCCGTGGCCGAGCTGCTGGACGAGGTGCTGGCGGCGGGCGCGCAGGACGACGCGGCACTGGACGCGGTCGAACTGGCCTCGGCCCAAGCGCAACTCGGTGTGATCGACACCGTGCTGACCGCCACCACTCAGCTGTTCGAGGTCGGCGGTGCCTCGATCACCTCCGAAGATCTGCGACTGGACCGGCATTGGCGCAATGCGCGCACCATCTCGGTGCACAATCCCGCCGTGCAGAAGGCGCGGGCGATCGGCGATCACCTGCTCAACGGAACCGAACTCCCCTACGCGTGGAGCGCGGGCAGCCGCGAGAGCCAGGTGCGGTCATGACCCGGCGGATCCGTTTCAACGCCTTCGATATGAACTGTGTGGCGCACCAGTCCCCGGGACTGTGGCGCCACCCCGAGGACCAGTCGCATCGCTACAAAGAGCTGAGCTACTGGACCGATTTGGCGAAGCTGCTGGAGCGCGGCCGTTTCGACGGGATCTTCATCGCCGATGTGCTGGGCATCTACGACGTATACGGCGGCAACGACATCGCCGCGCTGCGGCAGGGCGCGCAGGTGCCGGTCGCCGATCCGCTGCTGCTGGTCTCGGCGATGGCGGCGGTGACCGACCATCTGGGCTTCGGCATCACCACCGGTACCGGGTTCGAGCATCCCTTTCCGTTCGCCCGGCGGCTCTCGACGCTGGATCATCTGACCAACGGCCGCTTGGGCTGGAATGTGGTGACCGGATATCTGCCGTCGGCCGCCGCCAATATGGGTGAGTCCGAACATCTCGACCACGACGAGCGCTACAACCACGCCGACGAATACCTCGAGGTGTTGTACAAGCTCTGGGAAGGTTCCTGGGAGGACGACGCGGTCGTGCGCGACCGGGCGCAGGGCATCTACGTCGATCCGGCGAAGGTACATCACATCGGCCACGCCGGAAAGCACTTCACGGTACCGGGTATTCACCTCTCGGAGCCCTCGCCGCAGCGCACCCCGGTGATCTACCAGGCCGGCGCCTCACCGCGCGGCGTGGCCTTCGCCGCCGAGAACGCGGAGGCGATCTTCGTCGCCGCCCCCTCGAAACGCGTTTTGGGACAGACGGTCACCCGTATTCGCGACGCACTCGAAGCGGCCGGCCGCGACCGCTACGCGGCCCGGATCTACGCGCTCGCCACCATCATCACCGACGCCACCGACGAAGCGGCACAACGCAAGTACGACGAATATCGCTCGTATGCCAGCGTCGAGGGCGGTCTGGTGTTCATGTCCGGCTGGATGGGTATCGACCTGTCGCGCTACGGCCTCGACGACCCGATCGGCGAGGTGAACAGCAATGCGATCCTGTCCGCCGTCGCCGCGTTCCAGGAATTCGACGACGACGGCCGGGAATGGACCGTGCGGGATATCGCGGCCTGGGCCGGCATCGGCGGGATGGGCCCCGTATTCGTCGGATCGGGGACGACGGTGGCGGATCGGCTCCAGGAATGGGTCGACGAGACCGATATCGACGGCTACAACCTGGCCTACGCGATCACGCCCGGCACATTCGAAGATATTGTGCAGCACGTGATTCCGGTGCTGACCGAGCGTGGCGCCTATCCGAGTGAGTACGTCCCGGGCACCCTGCGCAACGCGCTGTTCGGCGCGGGCGACCGGCTGCCGGACGACCATCGCGGCGCGCGCTACCGGCTCGGTGGACCGGGTTCGACGGTGCTGCCGGACGAGCAGGTGCGCCCGCAGGCAGCCGTCACCGCGACCTGATCGATCGGCGGTGTGCGACATCGATTCCCGGTGATCGCAACTGTCAACGAAAGCCGTTGGCAAGCGCACTATTTCGGTATGACGAACGAGAATTCGAAACGCACCGCCGCCATCGTCGGCGCCGGCATCGCCGGTGTCACCGCCGCTCTCGGACTGCAGCAGGCCGGGTTCGACGTCACGGTCTACAGCGATCGCGATCAACGCGGTCTGCGTGACGACATCCCCGCCACCGGAACCGCGCTCATCTTCGGTGAGGCCCAGGCCGCCGAAACCGCCCTCGGACTCGACACCTACGTGAATCGGGCCCCGCAGCACACCGGACTGAGTGTGCGGATCGCGGGTCCGGGGCCGGAACGGCCCGAATTGATCGGATTCGACGGCGATTTCGACGGTTTCGTCGGCGTCGCGGTCGACACCCGCCTCAAGGTCGACGAGCGACTGACCGCATTCGTCGAGGCCGGTGGCCGCTTCGTGGTCGAGAAGGTGACCCCGGAGAGCCTGGACACCATCGCCACCGCGCACGATCTGGTGCTCGTCGCGACCGGTAAGGCCGGTTTGGCGGAGCTGTTCCCGATCGACACCGAGCGCACCGTCTACGACGCGCCACAGCGCAGCCTGCTCACCGTGACGGTGACCGGATTGGGTTACGAGCCGGAAGTTTTCGCGCACCGCAGCCCCTCCGGCGGGCAGCACAGCGGATTTTCCATCTTCGCCGAGCAGGGTGAGGCGTGGTGGGGTCCGTATCTGCACAAGGATGCCGGGCCGAGCTGGGCCTTCCTGGGCTGGGCGCGCCCGGGCAGCGAATGGGAGAGCCGGTTCGCCGCCGCCGATTCCGCCGAGTCGGCGCACCGTATCGTCACCGAGCTGTATCGGGACTACATCGACTGGGATCTGCCGGAAGTGCTGGCCACCAAGGTGATTGCCGAGGACCCGCACTCCTGGCTGAAGGGCGCGGTGCGTCCGGTGGTCCGGCACGGCGTCGGGCGCACGGCGGGCGGGCATGTCGTGGCGGCGCTCGGGGACACCGCGGTCGCCTACGACCCGATCGCCGGCCAGGGCGCGCAGAGCGGCCTCATCCAGGCGCAGCGGCTCGTCGCGGCCGCCTCCGCGCACGAGGGCCCCTTCGACGCCGAGTGGATCGAGGAGCAGTACAACGCGTTCCTGCTCGCCCGCTCCGACGCCGCGGCCAAGGTGACCCGCCTGTTCCTCGGCGATCCGGAACTGGCCGAGATCGGCAACCGGTTCTTCGCCGCCGCGGCCGTCGATCCGCGCGTCGCCTCGGTGCTGGTGAGCACCCTGCACAAGCCGCAGCCGCTGCTGCAGATCAACTCCCTCGCCGACGCGGACGCCCTGCTCGAGCAGATCACGGGTGAGGGCGCCGACGAGTTGGTGGCCCGCTTCCAGCCCGCGGGCCGATTCGAACGGTCGGGGTACGGCTCGGCGGTCGCGTCGGCATAACGGCGTTCACCGGCTCGGATGAGTGCCGCTGATCCGATCCTGAGGATTCAAACCCTCGTCCCCACCGGTCAGCGGTGTTGAAGTGGAGGTGCGCCGGGTGCACGGTTGCCGCACTCGGCGCACCGACCACGGAGCGCGCACCGTAACGAACAGCCCGGCCGTCGGCGCGACCGGGTGCGGATGTCCCAATCACAGGAGTGTCGATGACCACCGAGAAGATCGCCGAGCAGACTCAGTTCGCCTACTGGGTGCCCAACGTCAGCGGCGGGCTGGTGACCAGCACGATCGATCAACGCACCAGCTGGGATTTCGAATACAACAAGAAGCTGGCGCGCACTGCCGAGAACAACGGCTTCGACTACGCCCTCTCCCAGGTGCGCTACACCGCCTCCTACGGCGCGGAATATCAGCACGAGTCGACGTCGTTCAGTCTCGCCCTCCTGGGCGCCACCGAGCGGCTGAAGGTGATCGCGGCCGTGCACCCGGGGCTGTGGCATCCGGCGGTGCTGGCGAAATTCGGGGTCACCGCCGACCATCTGTCCGGCGGGCGCTTCGCGATCAATGTCGTATCCGGTTGGTTCGGCGGGGAGTTCACCGCGCTCGGGGAACCGTGGCTCGAGCACGATGAGCGGTACCGGCGCAGCGCCGAATTCCTCGAGGTCGTCCGCAAACTGTGGACCGAGGACGAGGTGAACTACGCCGGGGACTTCTACCGGATTCGCGACCTGACGCTGAAGCCCAAGCCGCTCAACACCCCGGAGCGGCCGAATCCCGAACTGTTCCAGGGCGGGAACTCGACGGCGGCGCGGCGCAACGGTGGCCGCCACGCCGACTGGTACTTCTCCAACGGCAAGGATTTCGACGGCGTCACCGAACAGATCGAGGACGTGCGCGCGGTCGCGCGCGAGCACAACCGCGAGGTCAAGTTCGGCCTGAACGGATTCATCATCGCCCGCGACACCGAGGCCGAGGCGCGCGACACCCTGCGCGAGATCATCGAGAAGGCCAACCGGCCCGCCGTGGAGGGTTTCCGCGACGCGGTGCAGCAGGCGGGCGCGTCCACGCGGGACGGCAAGGGTATGTGGGCCGATTCCACCTACGAGGACCTGGTCCAGTACAACGACGGCTTCCGTACGCAGCTGATCGGCACTCCCGAGCAGATCGCCGAGCGGATCGTCGCCTACCGCGATCTCGGCGTCGACCTGATCCTCGGCGGCTTCCTGCACTTTCAGGAGGAAATCGAATACTTCGGCGCCAAGGTGCTGCCGCTGGTCCGGGAGTTGGAGGCCCAGCGCGAACCCGAATTGGCGGCGAGTCGATGACTGCCGTCGCCGCCGCGCGGATCACCTCCGCCACCCAGGCTCACGAGACGGCCGCACGCCTGGCCGCGCAGTTCGCGGTCGATGCGGCCCGGCGCGACAGCGCCCGCGAATTGCCGCACCGGGAACTGGATCAGCTGTCGGCCAGTGGGCTGCTGGCCGTCACCGTGCCGGCCGAATTCGGTGGCGCGGATCTGGCGCCCGCACAGGTGGCGGAGGTGTTCCGGCTGCTGGCGGCGGCGGATCCGAATATCGCGCAGATTCCGCACAGCCATTTCGTCTATCTGAATCTGTTGCGGCTGGCGGGAACTCGGGCCCAGCGGGAACGCTATTTCGGGCGAGTGCTCGCCGGTGCGCGGATCGCGAACGCGCAGTCGGAGCGCACCAGCGCGACCATCGCCGAAATCGGCACCACCGTGCGTCCCGCCGACGGCGAATTCCGGATCGACGGCACCAAATTCTATTGTACGGGTTCACTTTTCGCGGATCTGCTGGCGGTGCTGACCCGTCTGGACGATCCCGACGGGCGCAGTGGTCTCGATCCCGGCGAGTACATCGCCTTCCTGCCCGCCGACACCGCCGGCGTGACGATCGTCGACGACTGGAACGGCATCGGCCAGCGCACGACGGGCAGCGGGACCGTGACATTCGATGACGTACGAGTGTCCGCTGACCAGTTGATTCCGCGGGCGGCGGCGGTGCGCGCCCCCACCGGTTACGGCGCCTTCGCGCAGTTGCTGCACGTCGCGATCGATGTCGGCATCGCCCGCGGCGCGCTGGACGCGGCCACGGACTTCGTGCGCACCAAGAGCCGTCCGTGGTTCGAGGCCGGGGTCGATCGGGCGAGCGAGGATCCGCTGGTGATCCAGCGCATCGGCGAGCTGGCGGTCACCGTGGCCGCCGCCGAGGCCACCTTCGAGGTGGCGGGCCGGACGGTGGATCGCGTTGTCGCGCTGACGAACAGCGGTGGCCTCGACACCGAGACCTCCGCCGCGCTCGCGGCGGAGGCATCGATCGCGGTCGCCACCGCCAAGATCACCTCGGACCGGGCCGCCAACGAGGTGTCCGCCGCACTGTTCGAGGTGAGCGGAACTCGCAGCGCCGCAGCCGATCTCGATCTGGACCGGTTCTGGCGCAATGCCCGCGCGCATACGCTGCACGATCCGGTGCGGTGGAAGTACCAGCACATCGGGCGCGCGGTGCTCAACGGCACCCCACCCCCGTTGCACGGCGTCGTCTGATTCGACGGCCGCGAGTGAGCCGAGAAGTGGGTAACCATGTCTGATCTGATCGAAATACCCTCCGACAGTACGGGTTTGCGCCGCGCCTTCGCCCATTTCCCGAGCGGTGTGGTCGCGGTCTGCGCGGAATTCGACGACGTGCCCGCCGGTTTGGTGGTGAGCACTTTCGTGCCCGTATCCCTGGATCCGCCGCTGGTGTCGTTCTGCGTGCAGAACAGCTCGACCACCTGGCCCAAGCTGGTCGGCGCGCAGCGCTTGGGTCTGAGCCTGCTCAGCGCCCACCAGGACGAGGCGGCGCAGCGGATGAGCAGCCGCCACGGTGACCGCTTCGGCGATGTCGACCTGCATCGGGGAGAGGGCGGTTCCATCTTCGTCGGCGGCGCGGCGGCCTGGTTGGAGGGCACCGTGCACACCCAGGTATCGGCCGGCGACCATCAGGTCGTCCTGGTGCAGATCACTCGCCTGGCGACGCGCTCCCAGCACGAACCGCTCGTGTTCCACGGCAGCCGGTTCCGTCGCCTGCATCCCGGCGCCGATCCGGCCTCAGCCGAGGTCGCGTAACCCGTCCGATCCCGGCCGCGAGGGCCGGAAACAGAGCCGCCGCCGCGGTCCGGGATCGGGAGCGGTGTGATCGAGCACCGAGGAGGCGAGCCCGCGCGCTCGCATTCCCGCGCGGTCCATGTCCTGGCTCAGCGCGTCCAGATGAATCAGCGTGTGCCGCAGCAGAATCGGTCCGATATCGGCCGGTTCGACGCACGCGTCGTGATAGGCCCGCACCGCACGGGGATCCTCGGTGAGTGCGGCGATGCCACCCAGGCGTACCCGTTGCGTCAATCCGGTCCAGATCCGCTCGTCCTCCGTGTTGCGCAGATCCCGCCAGCCCCCGCGGTAGTCCAGGTCGCGGATGATCGCGTCGGCCGGTTTGCCGGTCCGGGTCTCACCGACCACCGCCCAGAGCGCCAGCAGCCAGCTCAGGGCCCACAGAACGGTATCCGGCTCGCTGCGGTACAGCGTGTGCAGATCCGACCACGCCTCGTACTGGGTGAGCAGATTGGCCCAGTCGAAGACCAGAGTCTCGACCTCGCGCAGTAGCGGAGCGGGCAGGTCGTCGTCCGAGGGCCGCGCGATCTCGACCGCGCGCCCGGACACCGGATCGCGCAGTTCGACCATATCGGTCTCGCCTGTGGCGACCCATCTATGCGGTTCCCCGGCCATCCTTCGGATTGAGCCACGAATTCGGCGGGGGTGCAAGCAAAAACGCCTGAGAATTCGCCGAAACCGGTGTCGCGGCGCGGCGCGGTCCGCCCCGCGACACCGGCCCGGGTCAGGGTTGGCCGCTGACGACCGCGTTGACGGCGTCCAGGAACGGCTGGCCGCCCATCGCGTATCCACCCGCGATCGCGCCGACCACCATCCCGATCGGCCCGGTGATGATGCTGAAGAAGCCCATCCCGAGTACGGCGCCGATCAGGCCGCCGAGCACGCCACCGGCCACCAGGCCGACGACGTTCTGATTGATTTCGTTGGTGAGCCGCGCCATCGAATTGATCGGCTGCATCTCGCCGATTTCGGTGGCGGTGGCCTTGGGCTCGAGCACGACCTTGTGCCCGTCGTCGCTGATGTGTTGCGCGACATGAACCGTGCTGCCGGCCATCCGGTACGTCAGCGGCACCGTGACGAGGTCGGTGCCGTTGTCGGACTTCAGGGCGACAGCCGTCGCGTCCTTGTCGACCTCGAACCGCCCGTTCTCGACGACGGTGGTCAGAACCCGCGAAAAGTCGCTGAGCACAGCGTGATAGGTGACTCCGCGGTCGGTTCCGGAGGTGGTGATCTCTTTGGCGGCGGCCGGTGGTGCGGCCGGGGGACTGGCGTTCACGGTTCCCGCGGTGATCCCGACCGTGGCCACCGCCAGGATCGAGGTTGCGGCGAACGTGCCGAACTTCATTCAGGATTCCTTCTCACGAGACTTCCGGCCGAACGGTCCGGACGGAAGCTGACAATAACGCGTCGAGCGCTTTTTGCCAGACTCGGGAATTACGAAACCTCTACGGCCGCAATGTTACACAATTGTGATCGTCGGGAATTAGTGAAAAAGAAAGGTTTCTATTTTCCGGTCTCCGGCTCTCGCCGTTGCCTCGACGTGAACGCCCGGATCGTGTAAGCATTTGCGAGGTCTGCAAATCCGCAAGTGTTCTTCGATCATCGTTCGGGGTGGTTCGAAGTGTTACCGCTCTGGAGGACGAGTACGTGTCGCGCCGACGTGTTCAAGCCGGTGTCACCCTGACGGGTTTCGTGATTGCCGCTGCGCTGTCGGCGGCATGTCTCATCGCCGCCGCGCTGTCGTTCACCGCCGGGCATCATTCGGACGAAACCCGCGCCGCGGCAGCGGTATCACCGACCACCACCGTCGCGCCCGTCGCCGCCGAGGCGCCGGTCCAGCCGACCGGCACCAGCGTTACCGCCTCGGCCCCGGACGAGCCGCTGGTGCTGAACAAGGGCGCCGATCAGAAGCATCAGGGTGAGACGGTGGCCGTCGGCGATTGTGTGGCCGCGGTCGTCGCCACTCCCGACGCCGGCGCTCCCGTCCAGAAAACCGCCTGTGCGGGTACGGATTCGCGTTACAAGATCACCGCCAAGGCCGTCGCGGGCGCGCACTGCCCGGCCGACGCCGACCGCTCGGTGACCGAGACGCTGCCCGGCGGTGCCACCGATACCCTCTGCCTCGACTTCAACTGGGTCACCGGCGCGTGCATGAATATCGCCGACGGCAGTCCCACTCCCGTCGACTGTGCCACCGCCGCGCCGGGCCGCGTGCGCGTGGTGGAAATCAAGAACGGCACCACCGACGTCAACAGCTGCTCCGACGGTGATCGCGGATTCGTCTACAACGAACGGCGTTTCGTGGTCTGCGTGACGCACTACTGAGCGCCGTGCGCCGGCGCCGGCAGCAATTTGCTGAACTCGCGGTTGGCGATTCGCGCCACCAGCTCGTACGGCCACGCGAACTTGCGGGCGAACCAGTACCCGATACGAATATCGGGTGAGGTGTGCACCAGGAAACGGTTGTGCCGGACACCGGCGATGATCCGGTCGGCCACCTTTTCCGGCGTGACCGCGTGCCCCTCGAACAGTTTCACCATCCGCCGCACCCGCGGATCGTCGCGATCCACACCGACGATCTGCACGGTGCCCACCAGCGGCGTGCGCACCGCCCCCGGCACCACCAGGCTCACGCCGATGTCGTAGCGCTCCAAGTCGAATCGCAGCACCTCCGACACTCCGCGCAGCCCGAATTTCGCGGCGCTGTAGGCGGCATGCCACGGCAGGGCGAGCAGCCCCGCGGCCGAGGAAACGTTGACCAGATGTCCCCCGCGCCCCGCCGCCACCATCGGCGGCACGAAGTTCTCGATGATGTGGATCGGGCCCATCAGATTCACATCGACCATCGACTTCCAGTGCCGGTGTTCGAGGTTCTCGACCGTGCCCCAGGTGGCGATGCCCGCGATATTCATGACCACGTCGAGGCTGCCGTACTCGTCGTGCACGCGCTTCGCCCACGTGGTCACCGCCTCGTAGTCGGAGACGTCGAGCACCTGCACCTCGAGCACCTCACCCCCGCCGGCGCGGATCCGGGCGGCCGTCTCGGCCAGTCCGTCGGCGTCGATATCGGTCAGCACCAGCCGCATCCCCGCCGCCGCGGCAGCGATCGCGGTCGCCCGGCCGATCCCGCTGGCCGCGCCGGTGATCAGGCACTTCCGGCCGGTCAGATCTTTCATCATGGTCTCCCCTTATTTACGAACACTGTTGTTCACAATAGAGGTTTTTCCGCGCGCCGCCAGGCACCCTAGGGGGCGTCTCGACCACCCCGTCCGCAAGTCCGTACTCCCGCACCGCAGTGTGCTCCCGTCGGCAAATTCCGCGTACCCCACGAATGCGTAATCCGTTGCGTGCTGACCTCGCGAAATCCAAGAGATGCGAATGTAACGACAAGTTTGCTCGGAACGATCGAGACGTGTCATCACAACAACGAGCGAGGGGTAATTTTTGTGAGTATCACCCGATTTGCCTTCTCTGCGTTCGCCGCTGCCGCGGTGATCGGTGTCGGTGTGGGCGCCGCCGAGGCTGCCGCCCCCGCGGTCGCCATCGACGGCACGACGACTACCGATCCGTCGACCGGCACGGGTAGCGCGGCTCTGCTGCCGTCGCTACTACAGGCGCTGGCCTCCGGTAGCGCCCAGTCGGGCGGTACCACGACTACCACCACCACGGGGGCCAACAGCTGAGTCGCTACGGCGGAGAGCGGCCCCTCTCCTCGAACGAGGGTGCGGGGCCGCTTTCGGTTCGCCTCCGAGTACCCCCTGGACCCGGCCGCTGGTTCGGCCGAGCGCGCAGTACTGCGAAGCGACACACCGAAGTGATATCATATGCGATATCGTCCGCGGTATGACGGCCGAGGAGAAGATCGACAAGCTGGTGCAGAGGATGGCTGCCAACCCATCCAACGTTCGTTTCGCCGATCTACTCGCGGTGTGCGAACACCATTTCGGCAGTTGCCGACAGCGTGGAAGCCACTACGTGTTCTCGATGCCGTGGCCCGGAGACCCTCGCGTCAATATTCAGGCTGGTGGCGCGAAGGCAAAGCCGTACCAGGTCAGGCAGGTGCTGACCGCCATCGCGAAGAAGGAGGCGTTGTGAACCACTACTCGTATCGCGTGATGTGGTCGCCTGAGGACGGGGAGTGGGCCGGTACCTGCCTCGAATTCCCGTCCTTATCACATTTGGATGGCGATCCGCTCGACGCACTGCGGGGCATCGCCGACCTGGTGGAATTCGCGGTAGCAGACCTGGAGGCCAACGGCGAGCCGGTGCCGGTGCCGTTGGCCGATCGCACGTACAGTGGCCAGTTCCTGGTCCGCACATCCGCCGATATGCACCGGCGATTGACCATCGAGGCCACCGAGCGCGGGATCAGTGTCAACAAATGGGTCAACGAGAAGCTGGCCAGTGCCTGAGCGCTCCCCAAGTGTGACGCGCCTGGTCGTGCCCAGCTCTCACTTCGGCGTCGGCGCCCAATCTGCCGGGAAGGCGCGATAGGTGCCCAGGGGCAACAGGGCGTCGTAGACCATGTCGCCCGTCGGGTCGAATTCCGAGATGTGCGGTGCCATGCCCCAGCCGACCAGGGTGTTGCCGTTGGGTAGCGGCTGGGCGTCGCCCATGGCGAAGGCGGTCAGGCCGTCGGGGTGGGTTTGGTTGTGTACCAATGTGGCTCGGTGGTTGTCGAGGTCCAGGTGGATCCACTGCACACTCGACACACCCAGCGTTTGGAAGCCGCTGGAGTTGTTGTTGAACAGGCGCAGGGTGCTGGGGTCGGCGAATTCCGCATCGTGCTGGAAGGCGAATGCGACGCCGGGGCCGAGATCGAAAGTCGAATGCAGTCCGCCGAGTTGCCAGTTGATCGCACCGGTGTGGATGTCCACGTCGTAGACGGTGGAGGTGTCGCGCATCGAGATCACCAGGTTGCCGTCGGGGTCCAGCGCGATCGAATTCATGTGGTACGGGTCGTAGGTATCGCTGCCGGGGAGTTTGCCGGGGGTGGTGGTGTCGGTGAGCGGGACGTGCTCGGCGGCGCTCCAGCGCAACAACACTCGCTTGGATGCCACATCGACCACCGTGGCGACGGTGTCGTACATCGTGCCGTTCTCCGGGCCGCCGATCGCGGACAGATCGGCGTCCACCTCCTGGTACGACGTGATCAGCGCTCGGCCGTCGGGAGTCAAGCGAAATTCGTGCACATCGCTGGGAGTTCCTCCGGCGTCGAGGGTTTCGATGACGTTGCCGTGTTCGTCGGCGATGTAGTCGGCGCCCGAACCGTGCCCGCCGACGGTCCCGCCCTGCCACCACGTCAGCACCCGCTTGCCCTGATAGGTCTGGGTGCGGAAATTGGAGACGTCCTGCCCGGCGGGCGGGGTGTAGCGCCAGACCTCGTGCCCGGCCTTGTCCACGACGATATTCGCCGGCGCGGTCGCCGGAACGGCCGATAACGCCTTGCCGGCCCCCGGAACCAGGGCCGCCGCACTGACACCGTTGCTGTAGTAGATGTAGCCGGGCGCGGCGGCCGGAGTATTCACCTCCACGGTGTATTCGGGTGCGCCGATCGGGAAAGTCGGCAGGGGCGCCGCGCTCGCGGTGAACGCCGTCGACGCCGCGCCGACTCCGACCGAAGTCGCGACCAACGTTGCGGCGGCGCGCCGAAGATTCCTCGCGATCCGGGTCATCAGTGTTCCTTTGCTGAATCGACCGACAGTTGCGCAGAGCGTAGACCCGATTTCCGCGGAGGTGATGAAGGCGGCCCCGTACGCGCTCAGGCCGCCTCCAGGGTGCGGCGGGCGTAGGCGCGGACGTCGGCGTCGGTGTCGGCGAGGACGACCTGGAGCGCGGCTCGGACGGCCGCGTGGTCGGGCCAGTGGGACAGCGTCAGGACGGAGGCTTTGCGGACGTCCGGGTGGGGGTCGGTCAGGGCCGATTCCAGGGCGGCGGCGGCGGATTCGGGGCCCAGGCCGGCCCAGCCGCGGGCGCCGCCCTCGCGTACCTGCCAGGCCGAATCCTTCAGCGCCGCAGTCAGAATCGCCGCGTCGGACGAATCGCCGAGTCGGGCCAGCGCGGCCAGCGCCGCCGCGCGGACGAGCGGATCACGGTCGCCGACCAGGGCGCGGACGGTATCGGCGCCGCCGGCGCCGACCTCGGCCAGGCCGCGAGCGACAGCCACCCGGACCTCCCGGTTCTCGTCGAATGCCGCCGGGGTGAGTGCGGACCAGTCGTCGAGGGAGACCAGCGCGCGCACCCCTTCGATGCGCACGCGGTGATCGCTGTCCACCACCGCCTTGCCGAACAGGTCCGCCGAGCCGCTGCGCTGCGCGCGTAGCAGGTCCACCACCGCGGCGCGCACGAGCGGATCGGGCGATTCGGCGTGTGCGGTCAATTGCTCTGCGGGCGGCAGGATTTCGATCAGCTCACGCAGGCCCGAGACGGCGGCCGCGCGCACTGCGGCATCGTCGTCCCCGAGCGCGGCGATCAGGGTGTCGGCGAATCCGTCGGGTGTGCCCTCGGTCAGCACCGACAGAGCCGTGGCTCGCACCCGCGGGTCGGTGTCGTCGAGGTAGTCCCGGAGTTCGGCGACCGTCGGGCCGTCCAGGCTGAGCAGAATCGCGATCCGGGGTGCGGCGGAGTCGTCCGATGGGGCCGGGACCGTGATGCCGGGGCGAGGTGCGGCGCCGGTGGCCGCGCCTGCCGTCCGGGGCGGGCCGGCGATCAGTTCCGGCTGCGCCACGGCGACCGGTTCGAGGTCGGCGCGCGGCAGATCCTCCCATTCCGGCACCGGGACGAAATACGGCGCGACCGGGCGCTTCAGGAATTCCATCTCGCCGTCGGCGCTCTTGCGCAGGTTCAGGTGGTAGCGCCAGTCCTCGTCGTTGCGTTCCGGCAGGTCGGCGCGGTCGTGGTAGAGACCCCAGCGCGATTCGGTGCGGGTGAGTGAGGAGCGGGCCGCCATCTCGGCGCAGTCGCGGATGAAGTCGACCTCGGCGCAGCGCATGAGTTGGTGCGGGGTGTCCGCGCCCATCTCTGCGATCTCCTGCCGCATCCGCTCGAAGGTCTCCACCGCCAGCGACAGTTTGGTCTGCGTCTTCGGTGGAGCCACGTAGTCGTTGACGAACCGACGCAACTTGTATTCGACCTGCTGCTGCGGCGGGCCGTCGGGATGGCGCAGCGGACGGTAGATCAATTCGTGTGCCGCGGCCAGCTGATCGGAGGGAAGCGATTGCGGCGCGGCGACTTCCGTGAGAGTCGAAGACGCGTGCTCGCCCGCCAGGTCCCCGTAGACGAACGCCCCGATCATGTAGTTGTGCGGTACGCACGCCAGATCGCCCGCCGCGTACAGACCCGGCACCGTGGTGCGCGCATGTTCGTCCACCCACACGCCCGACGCGGAATGACCGCTGCACAAACCGATTTCGGAGATGTGCATCTCGATGTCGTGGGTGCGGTAGTCGTGGCCGCGGTTGGCGTGGAAGGTGCCCCGGGTCGGCCGCTCGGTGGTGTGCAGAATGCCCTCGAGCGCGTCGAGTGTCTCCTCGGGCAGATGCGAGACCTTCAGATAGATGGGCCCTCGCGCGGACTCGATCTCCCGCTTCACCTCCGCCATCATCTGCCCGGACCAGTAGTCCGAGTCGACGAAGCGCTCACCGGCGGCGTTCACCTGATATCCGCCGAACGGGTTCGCGACATACGCGCAGGCCGGTCCGTTGTAGTCCTTGATCAGCGGATTGATCTGGAAGCATTCGATGCCGGACAGCTCCGCGCCGGCGTGATAGGCCATCGCGTACCCGTCGCCGGCATTGGTCGGATTCTCGTACGTGCCGTACAGATATCCCGACGCCGGCAGACCCAGTCGCCCGCACGGACCGGTCGCCAGGATCACCGCCTTCGCTGCGACCGCCACGAACTCCCCGGTCCGGGTGTTCAGCGCGGCCGCGCCGACCGCGCGTCCGTTGTCGGTGAGGACCCGCACCGGCATGAGACGGTTCTCGATCCGGATCCGTTCCCGCATCTTGCGTTGCCGCAGAACGCGGTAGAGCGCCTTCTTGACGTCCTTGCCCTCGGGCATCGGCAGCACATAGGAGCCCGAGCGGTGCACGCGGCGCACCGCGTACTCGCCGTAGGCGTCCTTCTCGAACTTCACGCCGTAGCGTTCCAGCCGCTGCACCATGGCGAAGCCGCGGGTCGCGGTCTGATACACCGTGCGCTGGTTGACGATTCCGTCGTTGGCGCGGGTGATCTCGGCGACGTAGTCCTCCGGCTCCGCCTTACCCGGGATGACGGCGTTGTTCACGCCGTCCATGCCCATGGCCAGCGCACCGGAGTGACGCACGTGCGCCTTCTCCAGCAGCAGAACGTTGGCGCCGTTCTCCGCGGCGGTGAGCGCGGCCATGGTGCCGGCGGTTCCGCCGCCGATCACCAGCACATCGCAGTCCAGCCGTACGGTGTCGGACAGTTCGGGAATCTTCATCAGCACACTCCACAGAGGTGAATAGTCGGGGCGACAACGCACGCCGGTGCCAGGCGACCGGAACGGCGCCGCCGTGGCCGGGTCGCCGAGGGGTGCCTCGTTCGGGCGGTGGGCTCAGGCGGCGGTCGGCTGGGACGAATGATCGAGGGCGGCAAGGATTTCGGCGCGCTCGGCACTGCGGTCGACGTCTTTGACGCGTGGATTCGGCACCGCCAGCAGCGATCGCAGCGCCCGGTCGGTACCGCCGAGGACCGCGACCCGGTCGCCGAGGGTCAATGCCTCGTCCACATCGTGGGTGACGAACACGACCGTGGTCGGATGTGTCTGCCAGGTCTGGAGCAGCAAGCGCTGCATGGTGATCCGAGTCGGCGTGTCGAGGGCGCCGAACGGCTCGTCCATCAGCACCGCTCGCGGCGCGCCCGCCAGACCGCGGGCGAGTTGGACGCGCTGGCGCATACCGCCCGACAGGCTCTTGGGCAGGTAGTCGCCGAAGCCGGTGAGCCCGACCTCCTCGATCCAGCGCTCGGCCTGCGCCGCGCGACCGGCCCGCGGCACGCCGCGCAACTTCAACGCCAGGTCGATGTTGGAACGTACTGTGCGCCAGGGCAACAGCGCGTTGTCCTGGAACACCATCGCCCGATCGCGCGAGGGGCCGGTGATCTCGTCACCGTCCGCGAGTGCCCGCCCGGAGCGAGGCGGCAGCAGTCCGGCCAGTGCGCGCAGCACCGTGGACTTCCCACATCCCGACGGCCCGGTCAGCACCAGGATCTCGCCCGCGCGGATATCGAGTGTCAGCTCGTCCAGCACCGGGGCGCCGCCGTAGCGCAGTTCGACCTTGTCGAGTCGCAGACTCATCGCGGTGCCGGTCATTTCGAAACCTCCTGCGCCCGCGGCAGCCAGCGAGTGGCACGCCGCCCCAGCAGTTCGATGGCCGCCGAGGTGGCGAAGCCGAGCACGCCGATGGTGATGATGCCGACGAACACACCGGGATAGTCGACGATGGTGTACGCCTGCCAGGTGCGATAGCCGACGCCGAGCCGCCCGGAGATCATCTCGGCCGAGACCACACAGATCCAGGCCACGCCGATCCCGACCGACAGGCCGCTGAACACGCCCGGCAGGCTACCGGGCAGCACCACCCGCACCAGGACGTCCCAGCGGCTGCCGCCCAGCGTGCGCACCGATTCCTCCCAGATGGTCGGCAGGGCCCGCACGGCGTGCCGCGTGCTCACCATGATCGGGAAATAGGCGGCGAGGAAGGTGATGAAGACGATGCCGGCCTCGTCGGTGGGAAACAGCAGAATCGCCACCGGCACGATCGCGATCGCCGGAATCGGTCGCGCCAGCTCGGTCAGCGGTCCGAAGATGTCGGCGAACCAGCGGGAACGCCCCAGCGCCACTCCGGTCGCGACGCCGATCACCGCGGCCAGGCCGAACCCGCTGAGAATGCGGATCAACGACTGCCCGAGGTCCAGCCAATAGGTGTCGGTCTGCAACTGCAGCCGCAGGGTGTGCAGGATCCGGGTGACCGTCGGCAGCGTGTCGAAGCGCACCCACAGGCGAATGTGGTTGGCGGTCAACGACTGCCAGGCGACGAGCGCGACGGCGATCGACGCCACCCGCACCAGCCGCGACGTCCACAGCCGCGCCGGGGGCACGCCCGCGGCGGTGCCGCGCTCGGCGACGGCGGCGGGAGCGGCGGTGGCCGGCACCGGCGCGTCGACGGGCAGGGTGGTGGCGCTCATGACCGCACCTCGCCGATGGCCTGGTCGTAATTCACCGCGACCGCACCGGGGTGGCGGGCCTGATACCGCTGCACCGCACTGGGAGTGATGAACGGCAGATACGTATCGCCCTCGCGCACCCACTGCGCCTTGTCCGCGAACCAGCGGGTGCCGAGTTCCGCATCCGGCACATAGGCCGCGCGGACCTTCTTCCCCTGCGCCCGAGCGGCTTTCACCGCACGCAGCAGATCGGTCGGGCTACCCGCCGGCTGGGCGGTGGACTGGCCGTCGAACCAGATCTCACCCGCGAGGGCCGGATCGGACACCGGCTTGCCGGTACTCGGGTCGGTGCCGGTTATCGGCGCCGGATTGGCGAAATTCGCCACGGCCGCATCGTAGTTCGCGCCGCGTTCGGCGAAGGCCTTGCGCAGCGGAGCATCGTCGACGAACTTGTCGATGTCGAAATCGGCGAAATTACCGATCGACTTCAGATACGGAACGTCACCCTTGAACGCCTGGACCAGTTGCGGCTTCAGGGGAGTGTCGAATGAGGTTCCCCCGGGTCCGTTGTAGAGGTAGACGACCTCCGCCGGCAGTCCGGAGTTGTCAGCGACCAGCTGCGCGGCTTCGAGCGGTTTCGCGTGCAGGAAATCGGTGGCGTCAAGTTGCGCCTGCAGGAATGCATCGAGCACCTCGGGATGGGATTTCGAATAATCACGACGCGCCACCACTCCGTGGAACGTCGGCACGTTCAATTCGGCACCATCGTAGAGCAGCTTTGCCTTGTCCTGGAAAACGAGCAGGCCGGGCCATGCGACGAATTGCGAAAGTGCCTGCACCTGACCGGATTCCAGCGCCGACGCGCCGATCTGCGGTTGCTGATTCAGCACGTCCACCCCGTGGGCCGGATCGATGTTCGCGCGGCTCAGCGCCTGGCGCAGCGTGCCGTCACCGGCGGAGCCGACGCTCGCGGACACCTTCTTGCCGGCGAGGTCCGACAGTGTCGTCGCCGTCGAATTCGGCGCGGTGACAACCATGTTCAGCGATCCGCGCGGCTGGTAACCGGTGATCGAGACCAGTTCGGTGGCCGAACGCTCACTGGCCGAGGTCCGGGAACCGTTGATCAGCAACGGATAATCGCCCATCGAACCGATGTCGATCTTCTCCGCGACCATCTGCGCGGTGATCGGCGCCCCGGTGTCGTAGTCCTGCCATTCGACCTGATATTTCGGCCCGCCCTTCGCGGTCAGGTCGTTCAGGCGCTTCTCCAGGAAACCCTTGGCGCGCAGCAGAGTTCCGGCGGTGACGGTATTGATGGTTTTGGACTGATAGCCCACGACCACCCGGACGGTGTCCCCGGATCCGGTCTGCTCGAGCGAGCATCCGGCGGCCAGGGTGGCGATCAGGGCGGCGGCGGCCAGTATGCGGGCACGACGGTACTTCATGGTATTTCCTCGAGATCGGGCCGAGGCCGGCCACTGAGAGATTCCGCTGTGCGATTCAGCGCAGCAGATACGGCATGTTCACGGTGACGGCGCCAGTGGGACAGCGTGCCGCGCACGGACCGCAGTACCAGCATTCGTCGACATGCATGAACGCCTTGCCGTTGTCCGGATTGATCGCCAGCGAGTCCAGCGGGCAGATCTCCACACACAGCGTGCACCCTTCGATGCACAGCGATTCGTCGATGGTTACCGGGACATCAGCCCGCTGATTGACCGACGCCATGGCGGCTCAGCCTCCAATCGTTGCTTTCCGTGGTGCGAATCAGACTGTCGCGCAGAGTGATCCGATCACCACGCATGCGTATGTACTCCAGGTCCACCGGCCGCCCGTCGGCGAGATAGGTCAGTCGCTCCAGCAACAGCAGGGCACTGCCCTCGGGGGCCTGCAGAGTGGCGGCGCTGTGGATATCGGCGGTGATCGCCTCCACCGCCAGATCGGCCGACCCGAGCGACTGGCCGCTGATCTGTTCGATGAGTCCGAAGATGTCCTCGGATCGCAGATCGCAGTCGAGTACCTGCTCGCCGATGTCCGGGGCCAGATAGGTGTGGTCCAGGCTGAGCGGGAGATCACCCAGATAACGCAGCCGTTCGAGGTAGACCGCGGATTCGCCCGGTTCGAGACCCAGCCGGCCGGCGACCGCGGGCGGCGGAGTGAGGCGCAGTGCCGCGCGCACCTCGTTGCGCACCTCGCCGTGGCCGCGCAGCGTTTCCTTCAGGCCGCGCAGGCTGTCGAGGCCGTGATCGTATTTACGTTGTGCCACATAGGTGCCCACCCGGGGAACGCGGCCGACGAGGCCCTCGTCGCGCAGCAGTGCCAGTGCTTCGCGCACCGCGTTGCGGGACACCGCGAATTCCGCGGCGAGTTCGGATTCGGTGGGCAGCGGGTCCGGGCATTGCCCGGTGTGGATTTGCTGGCGCAGGACGTCGGCCACCTGGCGGGCCCGATCGGCCTTGCGAATGGTGCGGGCGCCGGCGCCGGGCGCCGTCGTCTCCGCCCCGGCGGCCGGCTGGTCGGCAGCGGAGCCGCGCTGCTGCCGCAGGGGTACCGGATCGGCCGTCATCTCCACCTCCTAACGCTTGTGACCTGCGGTTTCCGAGCGTAACGGGGGTGTGGTGGCAGGGGTGGCGCCCGCGCGGCCGACGGCGGCCGGGTGTGCGGTTATCCGCCGCCCGCCCGGGCGGCGGACCTGCTGAAATCCGGGCGATCGAAGGTAATGCGCCACCTGCGGTGATGGGGGCTCACATTCAAATCAGTGTGAGCGCAATATGTGTCCTACCCATTCGCTGGCGCTGCGCAGAATCGGGATGTTACCGTTTTACACATGTCCACCAGCCGTTCGAACCGCGCACGGGTCACCTACGTGACCGTGGCGCTCGGTGTGCGGCTGCCGCGGCAGCGGGAACTGTGTTGTTCCCGGCCGCGCAGCTGAGACCGCTCCAGTCGTCCGTCTGTCGACCCTTTCGGGCCCTTCTCGCTGCCTTGTTGCCGATGTAGTTCCGTCTCTTCACGAGACTTTCGACAAGGACTTCGCCCCATGACGAGCCCCACCCTCGAACGACAGTCTTCCCCCTCTCGTCCGCGGCCGGTACGCAGTGTGCCGCGGCCGGTGGTACCGCCGGAATTGCGGATCACCGACAACCCGGCGGCCGCCGTCCTGCGCGCCGCCACCCGCGGACCGATCTTCCGCGACAATGCCGCTCAGACAACGGGTTTGAGCATCGCGACCGTGAATCGCCAAGTGTCGGCGCTACTTTCGTCCGGCCTGTTGCGAGAACGCGCTGATCTCACCGCATCCGGTGCGGTCGGGCGCCCGCGTGTGCCCTTCGAGGTCGAGACCGACCGCTTCGCCACGTTGGGCGTTCACATCGGTGCGAACCTCACCCGGATCGTGGCCGCCGACCTGTCCGGCCGCATTCTGGGCGGGCTGGAGATCGCCACCCCGCAGGCCGCGCAGGAGGCGGCCATCACCATCATCGCCCGCAGCGCGAAAGCCTTCCTCGACCGTTTACCGCGCCGTCGGCCGTTGTGGGTCGGAGTGGCGCTGGCCGGGCGGGTCGACCCCGTCGCCGGCGTCGTGGATCACCCCCGCCTGGATTGGCAGTCGGCGCCGGTCGGCCCGATCTTCGCCACCGTGCTGGACCTGCCGGTTTCGGTCGCCGCCCACGTGGAGGCGATGGCTGCCGCCGAACTGCTGCTCACCACCGGTACACCGGACCGTTCCGGTGCTCAGGACCGGCCCGGCAGCAGCCTCTACATCTACGGCCGGGAGACGGTCGGCGTCGCGGTCACGCTGCACGATCGGGTCTACACCCCGGCGAACGGCCCGGGTTCGATCGCGCATCTGCCGACCGGATCCGATATCGATTGCTCGTGCGGCCGGCGCGGCTGCTTGGAGGCCACGGTCGGTGAGGCGGCGGTGCTGGCTCGCGCCGTGCGGGCCGGCATCGTGCCGAAGCGGGAGGCGCCGCGGAAGCCGGTGATCGCCGAGCTGTACAAGGCCGCCGAACAGGGTTCCGCCCCGGCTCGCGACATGCTGTTCGAGCGGGCCGAGATCCTCGGCAACACCGCGGCGCTGGTGCGCGACATGTTCAACCCGGACCGGGTGGTGCTGGGCGGACAGGCCTTCACCGGGTACCGGCCGGGACTGGAACGAGTCGTGCAGGCCTTCGGTCGCGCCACCACCCTCGCCCCGGCCGACCTGCGGATCAGCCGATTCGGCGGGCGGGTCCAGGAGCATGCCGCGGCCGTCACCTCGCTCAGCGTCTGCTACGCCGATCCGCTGTCGGCACTGCGCCGGGCCACGCGCTCGCGCTGAGCCGGCGCATACGGTCGGGGTGGTACGGCCACCCCGACCGAGGTCGCTCAGCTGGGCTTGACGCCGGTCAGCACACCCGTGGACGGCCTGATCGTCCGATAGTCGAGGTCCTGAAAACCCTTCTCCTGCAGAGCTTTCCGATACCGTCTGATATCGATCTCGGTGGGATCCATATGCCTGCTGAGTCGTTTCGTCAGCTGTCCGTGCACGCCCGCGGGCGCCATATCGGCGAGCAGCACTCGTCCTCCGGGCCGTAGTACGCGCCACATCTCCGCCAGCGCGCGACCACGGTCCGCCTCGGGAATGTGGTGCATACCGAACGTGCAGGTGACCACGTCGAACGCCGCATCCGGCAGCTCCAGCGACTGTGCCACGCCGTAGTCGAAGCGGCAGTTGGCCCGGCCACCGGACCGCGCGGCGGCGTAGTCGACCATCTCTCGCGCCGCGTCGACACCGACGACTTCGCCGCCCGGGCCGACACGGTCGGCCAGCGCGAACACCAAGGTGCCCGGGCCGCTGGCGATATCGAGCGCGCGTCCGCCTGGCCGCGCGCCACTGGCGGCGGCGAGGGCCGCCGCGTGCCGGCGACGTCTGCCGCCGAAGAAGACACTGGTGAACGCGCTGTAGCCGCGCGGGTTGGTGATCAGGATGCCGTGGGGGTCTTGTTCGATTCGGAACATGTGTTCATGATCTGAGGGAAGTGCCTGCTCCACCAGGAGCAAAAGCACCGAATCCATTCGATTCCGCACATCCGGAGGCACAGTGTCCGAGAACGATCGCCGCGTCCGACGGACCCGGAGCACCCTGCATCGTGCCCTGATCGAGCTCATGATCGAACGTCCCTACGACCGCATCACCGTGCAGGACATCCTCGACCGCGCCGACGTCGGCCGCTCGACGTTCTACGCCCACTTCCGCAGCAAGGACGACCTGCTCGTGGTGAGCGGCACCGAATTCCTGCGTGCCGCGCTCGCCCGGCGATCCGGTGACCCGATACGAGCCATCGTCGAACTGGCCGAGGGACACCGCGAGGTCTACCGGGCGCTTCTCGGCCCGAAGAGCACGATGGTCGTCGTGCGCGGCACCCAGCAGATGATCGCCGGAATTCTGGCCGACCAGGGTAGCGCGGAGCCCGACACCACATTCCTGTCGTGGGGACTGGTCGGGCTGCTGCCGGCCGTGGCCGAAGGCCGCACCACCGCGCGGGCGGCCTACGAGGTCGTCCGGCGCATCAGTGACCCGACGTCGTGAACAGCCCCTCCAGTGCGGTGATGAAATACGGGAAATGCCCGGCGAACCGGTGCAGATTCCGGTCGCGGTCGAAGCCGCCGAACCAGTAGAGCCCGGCCTGACGGTCGGCCCCGGGATCCACGTCGCGGAAGGTGCGGATCCAGTTGTCGGCCCGGCCACCGATGATCGTGAACGGCAGCGCCCGAGAGAACAGCAGTTCGCGATCGGCCGGCGGAATCCGATCGGGCCGCTGGGCGTCCAGTCCGTTCTGCAGGGCCTTCACCTGCGCGGCGAGCGTGCGCCCCGCGGCGGTCCGCACCGGCAGATACCGGCCGAGCAGCAGGATGGCCGCACCGCCGAGCGCGATGGCCACGCCGACCAGCGCATATCCGCCGGCGATGGCGAGGCCGACGGTCGCCCCCGCCCCGACCACCAGCAGCGCGATGCCGATCCAGAAGGCGAGCCCGCGCCGGTCGTGATCGATCAGCGTGCCGCGCTCGAGCGCATCGCGACGCAGCGCCGAGCGGACGGGCTCGGCGGCCACGCGTCCCGGCGCCCGCAGTTCCGACAGCAGCACCGAGTCGGCGCCCTCGGGCAGCAGTGTGGTGTAGACGTGCTTTTCGTAGCTGCGCAGTTGATCGTCGACGGGATTCACCCGGGTGATGCGCCAGTCCGAATCGCTCACCGCGCCGATCCACAGGTAGCGCCGCACCGCCAGATCGACCACGGTGGCGGCGATATCGGCGGCATCGGCGGAGCCGTCGAGCAACAGGCCCGCCTCACCGGGCAGGATGCCGTCGGGGGAGACGAATTCGCTGTGGTTTCCGTTGCGCTGCACCGGATCCAGGGTGTCGGTGGAGGTCAGGGCCGCGGCGTCCTGGCGGCGAGACCGGGCCAGATAGGCGCCGAAGGCGGCCAGCGCCGCCAGCAGGACACCGAATGCGATCAGCACCGGGGCGGTGACGGCGAAGGCGCCCGACCCCCGGCCCCCCCGAATATCGGCGTTGGCCTTCACCGTGCCGGGCGGCACCTGCAGTGTCACATCGAGGATGTCACCTTTGTGCAGGTTCTCCTCGTGCATGGTGAGGACGCCGTCCGGTTCGACGCGGGCGTCGTTGCATTTGCGAGTGCTACCCACCGAGCCGACCGTGCAGTCGGCGATTCCCATCTGATAACTCGGGCTGATCACCGAACCGTCGAACGAGGCGACATCGGTGTTGATGACCCCCGTCCAGTGGAACAACTGCGTACCCGGCGCATCGGCGACCGTCCCGTGCACGGTGTACTTGAACGACGATTCCCCCGGCGGCGCGTCCACGCTGAACACATCGCCCGCCACCTTCGCCGAACCCGGTCCGGTACTGGAGATGTCGGTCACGCCGAAGCGGCGTTCACTCCCGTCGTCGCGTCCCACTCGCAGCGGCAGCGCCATGTGGAACTGCCCACCCGGGGGCACCTTCACGGTTTCGGCCACCTCGAGCAGACCGGCCTCGCTGAGTTTGACATCCGCGATGATCGACACACCCGTGGGCTCCTGCGCCCGAGCGGCCGGTGCTGCGGCGAACAGCCCGACCGCGGTCAACAACAGAGCGCCGAATGCGCCCCCCCGAAAGATCAGCATGGGGCAGTAGCTTAGCGGCGGGCCACTGTGCGAGCAGGGGTCGGCGAATCCGGTGGCTTGCTATTCTGCGTCGGCGGCTGTCGCCGGAGAGCGGTGGCTGTCGCCGGATGAGGAACGGACAAGGGGGAGTGGGGGAGTGAGTCGACCACCCTACGGGCACGGCCCGAATCCGCCGGGCGGACGGCCGGTTCCGCCGTATGGTCCAGGCGGTCCGCGGCGCCCGGGACCACCGCCCGGATACGGTCCTCCGCCAGGCCACTCGGCACAGCCCGGCCACTCGGCACCGCCCGGTTATCCGCCTCCACCTGCCTATTCGCCGCCGCCGGGTTACGCGGCGCCCGCCGGAACCCCGCCGCGCGGATACACGCCGACCGGGTACGGTACGAACCCCGGATATGTTGCGGGACAGGGTTATCGGGCCGTCGCGCCGCCCGGCCATCGCCCACCGATTCCGCCGCCGCGGCCGTACGGCCCGGCCGGCCCACGCCCCGCCCCGCCGCGCAAGCGAGGCGGGGGCTTCGGCGCGGTCGTCGTCGTGATCTTGCTGATCGTCACCTCGGGCCTCATCCGCTTCGCCGTACGGACCGGATTCGACGCCGCCTCCCATACGGGGGAACACGGCAACTACAGCTACAACCCACCGCCCGGAAAGGATTCCGCGGGCGTCGCCGAAACCGGCGCCAATCCCCTACTGGCCGAACCGGGTTCGCCGCTGAGTCCGGCGCGCTGCCCGTATACCCCGTGGAGCACGCAGGTCGACGCCGCGCGCGCATTCTTCGACAGTGCCGCGGCCTGTCTGGCCGACGCCTGGAAACCGGTGCTGGGGAACGCGAAATTGAGTTTCACGCCACCGAAACTCGTCGTCACCGCCACCACGACGGGCATCACCACGCCGTGCAGTGGGTCCAGCAGCAATTTCGCGGCCTTCTACTGCGGTGCGGATCAGACCATCTACATGCCGATCAGTCAGTTGCAGACCGATATGTTCCACGATCACTGGGAGATCTACCTCTCGGTCTTCGCGCACGAATACGGCCACCACATTCAGGCGCTGTCCGGAATCCTCGGCGCCGCGAACAAACAACGCCGCCGGACCGGCCTCTACAGCGACGAGGGGCTCGACCTCTCGCGGCGAATCGAATTGCAGGCCAACTGTTTCGACGGCATGTACTTCGCGTCCTCGGCCGGGGGGAAATCGCTGACGCCGGTGCAGGCGCAGTCGGCGCGCAAGGACGCCTACGGCCGAGGTGACAGCGCCGGCGACATGCGCAGCCACGGCACCGCCGAACACGCCGGCGACTGGTGGAGTACCGGATTCGACAAGAACGCGACCGCGCCCTGCAACACCTTCATCGCGCCGTCCGGACAGGTGAGCTGAACCGCCATGCCGCAACCGCCGAGATATCCACCGCCGCACGGGGTTCCGCCGCACGGTCGCCCGCCCTACGGCCCGCCGCCCGGGTACGGGCCACCACCCGGATACGGCCCGCCCCCGGGGTATCCGCCACCCGGTCCGCGCCCACCGTATGGGGCGCCGCTACCGCCGCCGGGTGCGTATCCGGTCGGGCCGTACGGCGGACCGCCGTTGCCGCCGCCCGGCTATTATGGCCGTCCGTATCCGCCGCCGCGGTCCGGTGGCGGCGCGGTCGGGGCGGTCCTCGCCGTGCTGTTCGTCTTCGTGGTGGTCGGCGGGCTGGTCGCGTTCGCGACCATGGGAGGTCGTGACAACTCGTCGGCGTCCTATTCGACATCGACGCCGAGCTTCACGTATACGCCGCCCACCTGGGCAACGAGCACCAGCGAAACCGCCACGACCGCGCGGTCCACGACGACGCCGTATCCGTCCACGACGAAGCCCTACTACCGCACGACGACTGTCGTGCCGACGACGAAACCGGCCGGCCCCCAGCCGGTTGCGGCCACGGCGGCCAATCCGATCTTCGACGATCACAACTCAGGGCTGATCAACATCTCCTGCGGCTACCCCCGATGGGGTGCCGATGTCGCGTCGGCGACGGCCTTCTTCCAGGCGGCGAAATCGTGTCTGGACCGGATGTGGCAGCCGGTACTCGCGGCGCAGAACCTCCCGTTCTCCAGTCCCACCGTGAGTGTTCCGGCGAGCGGCGCGAACGCGGCGTCACCGTGTGGCAGTTCCGGGAGTTACGCCGCGTTCTACTGCTCGGCGAACAATACGATCTACATGCCGCTGGATCACATTCAGACCGAGGTGTACGGCGACCGCTGGTACGTCTATCTCGGGGTCTTCGCGCACGAATACGGTCACCACGTGCAGGCCATCTCCGGCATCATGTCCAAGATGAGCCGAGATCGCTACAACTCGGGTGCCAATTCCGCTGCGGGATTGGAGCTTTCGCGTCGTCTGGAGCTGGAGGCGCAGTGCTTCGGCGGCATGTTCATCAGCTCCTCCGAGGTGGCGGGCACGGTCTCCAACGACCAGGCCTACTACGTGAAACAGGACAACTATCAACGCGGGGACGATCATTCCGACGTGCGCGACCACGGGGCCAACCAGCACTACGGGGCGTGGTACGCGCAGGGTGAGGACAACAACCGGACCTGGATGTGCAACACCTGGAACTCCCCGTCGGATTCGGTGTCGTGATCGGGGCCGGGGCCTCCCAGGCCTGAGTTACCGCTCCTCGCGCAACCGCGCCAACCAGCGTGCACCCTCGTCGGGGTCCGGTGTCTCCCCGCCGATGACCTCCAGTACCGCATGCCCGAGGCAGGCCGCCGCCATGACCCGGTCG
This sequence comes from Nocardia aobensis NBRC 100429, assembly GCF_000308375.1. GTDB lineage: Bacteria > Actinomycetota > Actinomycetes > Mycobacteriales > Mycobacteriaceae > Nocardia > Nocardia aobensis. The sequence continues at coordinate 32,880 of NZ_BAFQ01000009.1, forward strand.
GCGGCGGCCTCGGCATCGCCCCACGGCAGATGGGGTTTGGCGATGAGCAGTGACGCGATACCGTGCGCGGCGGCCCAGAGTTCGAGCACCAGCGGCATCGGGTCACCGGCTGCGATCACACCGGCGTCCATCGCCTCCCGCACGGTGTGCGAAAACCGTTGAAACGCACCACTACCCAGCACCACATCCACCGCCGAGGGGCCTTCTCCGGGTGCGGCGGCGGTGGCGACGCGGTATTGACCGGGGTGCTGCAGGGCGAAGCGCACGTAGGCCAGGCCCTGCTGACGCAACCGGGACATGGGCGAGACGGTGGGATCGCTCGCGGCGCCGATGGCGGCGTCGAGATCTTCGAACACCTCCGCCACCGCGGCATCGATGAGGTCGTCCTTGTCCGCGAAGTGGCGGTAGATCGACGGTGCGGTGACACCGACCAGCCCGCCGACCTCGCGAATCGACACCGACTCGGCGTTACCGGTGCGCGCCAGCAACTCTCGTGTCGCGGCCAGGATCTCGGCCCGCAGCTCGGTGCCGGAGCCGCGGGCCGAACGGGGACGGCTGGAACGCGTCACGGCCGCCCCGCCGGGGCCGGTTCCGTGGTCGGTTGCGCCGCGGGCGTGGGATGTTCGGTGAGGCCGAACCGTTCGTGCCAGCGCGCCAACGGCCTCGGGGCCCACCAGTTTCCGCGGCCCATCAGGCGCATGACGGCCGGAACCAGCAGCATTCGGATAATGGTGGCGTCGGCGAGCACGGTGATCGTGAGGCCGAGTCCGAACATCTGCATGAACGACACCTTCGCGGTGATCATGGCGCCCAGCACGATCGCCATCAACAGCGCGGCCGCGGTGACGATGCGCCCGGTCCGGGCGACGCCGATGGCCACCGAACGGTCGTTGTCCGCGGCGGTGCGGTCGGAGGCCAGCCAGGCCTCGCGGATGCGGGAGAGCAGGAACACCTCGTAGTCCATCGACATGCCGAAGGCCAGGCAGAACATCAGAATCGGCATGGTCGGCACCAGGAACCCGGTGGGCGTGAAGCCGAGTAGTCCCGAGAAATGTCCCTCCTGGAAGATCCACACCATCATCCCGAACATCGCGGTGAGCGACAGCGAGTTGATCACCACGGCTTTCAACGGGAGCACCACGCTGCCGGTGAACAGGAACAGGACCACGAAGGTGGCGAGTGCGATCAGCGCGATCGCCGGCGGCAACCGTTGTCCCAGTGCGTTCAGCGAGTCCACGTTCATCGCCGCCGCACCGCCGAACAGCGCGGGTGAGGGCGCGGGCACATCGCGCAGGGCCTGCAACTGATCCTTGGCCTGTGGCGAGTAGGGATCGAATGCCGATGTGACGGTGAGATATTGACCCGAGTCGTTGGCCATGCCCGGCACGGCGCCGCCCATCCGCGCGCCGGACACGTAGACACCGCTGCTGGACAGCACCGCGTTCACGCCCTCGACCTTCGACAGTGCCGTGGCATAGCCGCTGATCGCCTGGGGTTCGCTCGGTGCGCCCGGCAGCACGATCGTCGTTCCCGTTCCGGAATTCACGGCGGGGAACTCCGCTCGCAGTTCGTCGCCGACCGCGCGGCTGGTCGAACCGGTGGGCAGCACCCGGTCGTCGGGATAGCCGAACTTCACTCCGAGGAACGGCGCGCCGACCGCGAGCAGCACCGCGATGATCGCGACGGAGACCGGCAACGCCCGCCGCATCACCCAGGTGACCGTGCGATACCAGCCGGATTCCCGCTCCGGTCGCGAGGTGGGCTCGGGCCGCCCGAACAGTTTCCGGATCGTCACCCGCAGATTCCAGGAATTGATCCGATCGCCGAGCAGCACCAGCACCGCGGGCAGGATCACGATCGAGGCGATCGCCGCGGCCGCCACCACGGCGACCCCGGCATAGGCGAACGACTTCAGGAAGTACATGTCGAAGACGCTGAGCACCGCCAGCGCGAGCGCGACCGTCAGCGCCGAGAACAGCACCGTTCGCCCCGCGGTCTGCACCGCCCGCACCGCCGCCGCCTCGTGGCCGGCGCCGGCGGACAATTCCTCGCGGTATCGGCTGACGATGAACAGGCTGTAGTCGATCGCCAGGGCGAGTCCCAGCGCGGTGGTCATATTCAGCGCGTAGATCGACACATCGGTGAAGAGGGTGAAACTGCGCAGAATCGCGAGCGTGCAGAGAATCGCGAAGATTCCGACCGCGAGCGGCAGCGAGGCCGCGATGACGCTGCCGAACACCAGGATCAGCACGATCGCCGTCAGCGGGACCGCGATGCCCTCGGCCATCGCCAGATCCTTGGTGACCTGGTTGTTGACATCGTGGTAGACGGCGGCGATTCCGCCCGCCTGCACGGTCACCCCGGGTGTGGAGACGGGCAGGGTGCTCGCGATCTCACCGGCGGTGCGCTGCGCCTTGTCGTCGCCGCCCGTCAGGTAGGCCATGACCAATGCGCTCTTGCCGTCGGTACTGCGCAGGGCGGCGGCCAGTTGCGGTGGACTGGTCCAATACGAGCGGACGCCGACGGTATCGGAGCGACTGCCGAGCCGGGCGGCGATGTCGGCGCCGACCGCACGGGCCGCGGCCGACTCCACGCCCTCGTCGGCGTGCACGAGCAGCACCAGATTGGGCTGGGCGCCGTTGAACTGATCGGCCACCAGCTGTGCCGCGCGGGTGGATTCGGCGTTGTCCGAGGTGAATCCGCCGGCTTGCAGATGGGCCGTGACGGTCGCGCCGAATCCGCCGCCGATCAGTGCCAGGGCGAGGGCGGCGAGAAGCACCCGTTTCGGATACCGCGTGGCGAGCCGTGCGATTCGGGTCAGCATGAGTGCTCCTCGGGCGACCGGTATGGGTAACGGTGTTAGCGTAACGCCGTTACCCTGGAGTGGCGCAAGAGGAGGCGCCGATCGGCGTCAGCGATCCCCGTCACCGGCGGGACGCTCCCCGCCGCCGTGCGGATGATGGCCGAACAGGCCCCGCGGCGCGTGGCCGTGCACGCCCTCGACATAGGCGGTCTCGGCGTGCAGCGCGAAGTCGATACCGCCGACCTCGTCCTCCTTGCTGACCCGGAAGCCCATCACCCGATCGATCACCTTGCCGATCAGATAGGAGACGCCGAACGCCCACGCCGCGACCACCACGACGCCGACCGCCTGCTTGCCGAGCTGCGCGAGTCCGCCGCCGTAGAACAATCCGCGCGCTCCGCCGGTCATCACCCGGTTCGCGAGCACTCCGATCAGCAGGGTGCCGACCACGCCGCCGGTGAAGTGCACGCCGACCACATCGAGCGAATCGTCGTAGCCCGCCTTGAATTTCCAGCCGACGGCGAACGAACAGACCACACCCGCCGCCAGGCCCACGATCACCGCGCCGAGCGCGTTGACCGAACCGCACGAGGGCGTGATCGCGACCAATCCGGCGACCGCGCCGGAGGCCGCGCCGAAGGTGGTCGGGCGCCCGTCACGGATCTGCTCGACGATCAACCAGCCGAGCATGCCCAGACAGCCCGCGACCAAGGTGTTCAGGAACACCGCGGCGGCAAGTCCGTCGGCCTTGAACGCGGATCCGGCGTTGAAGCCGAACCAGCCGAACCACAGCAGTCCGGCGCCCAGCAGCACGAACGGCAGATTGTGCGGGCGCATCGCGTCCACCTTGAACCCGATCCGCGGTCCCAGGACCAGGGCCAATGCGAGAGCCGAAGCGCCGGAAGCGATTTCGACCACCAGGCCGCCGGCGAAATCGAGTACGCCGAAGGAGGCCAGCCAGCCGTTCGGACCCCAGACCCAGTGTGCGATCGGCGCGAACACCACCAGTGCCCACACCGGGACGAACACCATCCACGCGGAGAACTTGGCGCGATCGGCGATGGCGCCGCTGACGAGTGCGACGGTGAGGATCGCGAAAGTCAGCTCGAAGGTCGCGTACAGCAGTTCCGGAACGCCGCTGCGCACGGTGCCCGGGGTGATGCCGGTCATCGCGAAATGTTCCAGCCCGCCGATCAACCCGCCGCCGGCGTCGTCACCGAAGGCCAGGGTGTAGCCGAACAGCAGCCACACCACGGTCACCAGCGGGATGGAGATGAAGCTCATCATCAGCATGTTCAGCACGCCGGTCGTGCGCACCATGCCGCCGTAGAAGATCGCCAGGCCGGGGGTCATGAGCAGGACCAGCGCGGTGCTGGTCAACAGCCACGCCGTGGCGGCGGGGTCGATGGTCGGGGGCACGGACAACTCCTTTTCCACACGCGTTCGCGTGGCAAGAAACTACCGAACCCCCGGTGTTGCGCTGATGAGCGAGTCTGGTACTTCCGTTCGGATTCAATTCCCGCGCTTGCGGGCCTGCCGGGTCAGCGCGCGCCGGCCGCGGGCCCCGGGGACCGGCAGATCGTCCTCGAGCGCGAGCCATTGCGCGGTGACGAGCCACTGCTGCTGGGCGCGCGCGTCGGCGGTGTCGTTGAAGACGCGGCGGCCGCGGTCGTCGCGAAGCTCGTGCGCGAGGATCGACCAGCGCGGCGGGCGGCCGTGCGTGGTGCGGTAGGTGTCCAGGAACTCGGCCACGAGGGTGCCGATGGTGTTGACCGGGCGCAGCGACACGCGGTTGCCGTACTTCGCGGAGTGGAAACGCCGGGCCGCGCACAGCGATCGCGGCGTGGCATCGAAGGCTATCCATCCCGCGCGCTGTGCCCGTTCGACGAGCCACAGATGTTTGACCGCGTTCGGGGCGATATCGCCGACGCGTTCGCGGATCAGCGTCACCATCGGTTCGGCGGTGAGAATATCGCGGCGGGTGGGTCCCACCGCGTGGGTGTTTCGATAGTCCTCGGTCAGCTCGGCGATGGTGCGGCCGAATTCGTCGATACTGCGCTGCGCGCGTCGGCCCAGCCGTTCGATGCGTGCGGCCTCGGCGCGTATCCGATTCTGCGCGATCAGGGTGTCGATGGCCGGCAGGGTCGGAACCTGGCCGCGGTCCAGCAATTCGAGAATGGCGCCCGCGGTGGCCGGATCGGCCGCGGCCGATACCGGCAGCGAATCGCGGTTGCGCGAGAAATCCCGGGGGCTGATGGCGCGGCGGAGCAGATCGGTGGCCGCCCGATCGCCGGCGAAATCGGTGTGTGAGAGCCAGGCGGCGGCGATGTCGTCACACGACGGCACGGTCGTCATAACCCGTCATTACCTCCGAAACATTGTTGTGCCCCGGTCGGGATGAGGGACCGACCGGGGACACCAACCTGATGAAGGTTTGGCTACCGAAGTTGCCGAAATCAACGTTAGTCAGCGGAGCGGACCCGGCGCTAATCGGGTGACGGAATCGTTACGTCCATAATTCCGGCCGCAAACGGGGAGCGCGTCCGAAAGTTTTCGTCACTCGGCGGCTGGCAGACGAAATCGGAGATATTTTCACATTGTTTCCGATTGTCGGGCGGGAACCGATTGTCGACCAGGTCGGTTGTCCGCGCCGAGATCGGACGAAAAGAATGCTTGTGATCTATATCATAGTTTATATATGGCCGCGATTGATTCAGCGGGTGGGGTGGATACCCGGTGCGCGAATGGTTTCCTGTCGGTGTTCGCCGGTACCCTCGGGCCGTGGCTCTGTACCGGAAGTATCGACCGGCAACCTTCGCCGAGGTAGTGGGGCAGGAGCACGTCACCGATCCGCTGAGTACCGCGCTCGACACCGGGCGGATCAGTCATGCCTACCTGTTCTCCGGCCCGCGAGGTTGTGGCAAGACCTCCTCGGCGCGCATCTTGGCGCGCTCGCTCAACTGCGCCGAGGGCCCGACCTCGCGACCGTGCGGAGTGTGCCCGTCGTGCGTCGCGCTGGCCCCGGGCGGGCCCGGCAATCTCGACGTCATCGAACTCGACGCCGCCAGCCACGGCGGTGTGGACGATACCCGTGAGCTGCGCGATCGTGCGTTCTACGCACCCGCCGAATCGCGGTACCGCGTCTTCATCGTGGACGAGGCGCATATGGTCACCACGGCCGGATTCAACGCGCTGCTGAAGATCGTCGAGGAGCCGCCGGCTCATCTGATCTTCATCTTCGCCACCACCGAGCCGGACAAGGTGCTGCCGACCATTCGCTCGCGCACCCATCACTATCCGTTCCGGCTGCTGCCACCGGCCACCATGCGCGGGCTGCTCGGCAAGATCTGCGAGCAGGAGCAGGTGCAGGTCGAGGAATCGGTCTATCCGCTGGTGATCCGGGCCGGCGGTGGTTCGCCGCGCGACAGCCTCAGCGTGCTCGATCAGCTGCTGGCCGGCGCCGGCGCCGAAGGTGTCACCTATCCCCGGGCGCTGGCTCTGCTCGGCGTCACCGATATCGCGCTGATCGACGAGGCCGTCGACGCGCTGGCCGCCGACGACGGCGCCGCCCTGTTCGCCACCGTCGATCGGGTGGTGGAGGCCGGTCACGATCCCCGCCGCTTCGCCACCGACCTGCTCGAACGCATCCGCGATCTGATCCTGCTGCGTGCGGTTCCCGATGCCGCCGAGCGCAACCTGGTCACCGGCCCCGGCGATGTCATCGACCGGATGTCGGCCCAGGCCGACCGCATCGGCCCGGCCACCCTGGCCCGCTACGCGGAGCTGCTGCACGAGGGCCTCGGCGAGATGCGTGGCGCGACCGCACCCCGCCTCCTGCTCGAGGTGGTGTGTGCCCGCATGCTGCTGCCCTCGGTCTCGGCGGCCGAATCGGCGGCGTTGCAGCGGCTGGAACGCCTGGAGCGGCGGATGGAGTCGGGTGGAGTCCCGGCGGCCGCACCCGCCGCCGCGCCGCAGCCCTCCGCCGCGCCCGCCGCCTC
>NZ_BAFQ01000008.1 GCF_000308375.1 Nocardia aobensis NBRC 100429
CGCCGAGTAGCGCCGGCATCAGGGTGATGGCGGTGAGCACCGCGAACGCCGCCGCGATCGCCCCGCCCAGCCCCATGAAGGTCAGGAAGCGGATGTTCACGACGGCCAGCGCGACCAGTGCGATGATCACCGTCGCGCCCGCGAACACCACCGCCGAACCGGCCGTCCCCAGCGCCGTGCCCGCGGCGATCTCCGGCGAACTCTGCACGGCGCGTTCGTGTTTGTAGCGCGAGACGATGAACAGCGCGTAATCGATCGAGAGCGCGATGCCGATCATCGAGGCCAGGAATGTGGTGAAGCTCGGAACCGACATGAACGACGTGCCGAGGAAGATCACCGAGGTCGCCAATCCGAGTCCGACGATCGCGGTGATGATCGGCACGAAGGCGGCCACGATCGCGCCGAAGGCCACCACCATCACCACCAGCGCCACGGCCATGCCGATCATCTCGGCCTGCCCGCTGGGCTGCTGCTGTTCCATCGCCAGCGATCCGCTCATCTCCACCTGCAGTCCGGCGGCGCGCGCATCGTCACCGACCGCGTAGGCGGCCGCGCGATCGTCGGCGGTGATGTCGGTGAACTTCTGGATCGTGAACGGAACGGTCAGCACCGCAACGGTATCCGGATTCTGCTTGTTCAGGACGTTCACTGGCGCGGCACTGCAGCGCGAGACGAATTCCGGCGAACTGCGATCGGGTGCGAAGCAGCCCATCTGTTCGGTGGCGGTGATCGGATCCACCAGCGGAGTCCTGTGATCGACGATGTTCAGATCGTTCAGCTCGGCAACCGTCCCGGCGACGGCCGCCCGCTGGGATGCGTCGGTGAGTTTCTGTCCCGGCGCCGCCCCGAAGACATAGGTGCCGGTGACCGCCTCGAAACTGAACGCCCGCGACATCCCCGGAAAGTGTTTGTCCATGATCTCGGTGGCACGTTCCGACGGCAGATTCGGAATCGTGAAGTCGTCGTTCATCGGCTTCTTCAGCTGCGTACCCAGGCTGCCGATGATCACGAACAGAATCAGCCAGACCGGGAGCACGATCCACTTGTGCCGAAAGGCGAATCTTCCCCACCGATACAGATACACGGACACGAGGCGCTCCTAGTGGTCGCTGGCCTCGATTGCCGATGACTGCGAACCGGGGCCGGTCGCTGATCGAGCTGTACGGTAGCCGGTGCACTCGCCGTTCCGGTCGGTCCGTCGAGTGGCCGAGCTGGAGAGCATTGGTTCGAGTCTGCTGGCTCGTTGCTGCAAGATCAAGCCGGATACGCCACGGGCCCCCATCCGATGTTCGGATGAGGGCCCGTGCCGTGGTTCGCGGATCAGCCGACCGGGACCGGCTGCTTCACGGTCGCCGCGTCGCGGTCCCGCTGCTGCAGCTCGCGCAGCTTGGTGCCCTCGACGTCGATATCGGGCAGGATCCGGTCCAGCCACTTCGGCATCCACCAGGCCCATTCGCCCAGCAGCACCAGCAGCGACGGGATCAGCACCATCCGGACCAGGAAGGCGTCGAACAGCACGCCGGCCGCCAGTGCGAAGCCCATCGACTTCGCGGTCACATCGGACTCCAACATGAATCCGCCGAAGACGGAGATCATGATGATGGCCGCGGAGGTGACCACGCGCGCGCCGTGGTGATAACCGGACACCATGGCCTCCTTCGGGGATTTGCCGTGCACGTATTCCTCTCGCATCCGAGTCACCAGGAACACCTGGTAGTCCATCGCGAGACCGAATACCAAGCCGATCAACATGATCGGCAGGAAGCTCACGATCGGATGCTGATCGCCGATCAGGCCGAGTTTGTCCTGCTGGAAGATCAGCACCGTGGCGCCGAAGGTGGCCGCCATCGACAACAGGAATCCCAATGCGGCGGTCAGCGGCACCAGAACCGAGCGGAACACCAGCACCAGCAGGATGAACGCCGCGATCGCCACGATCGTCATGTACGGGACGATCTTGCCGAGCAGGGCGTTGGACACATCGGCGTAGATCGCGGTCGAGCCGGTGATGCCGTACTCCATGCCGTATTTCGCTTGCAGGTCCGATTCCGCGTCCCGGGCGTGTTTCACCAGGTCCTGGGTTTCGGAGTTGTTCGGGCCGTGATCGGGTACCGCGGTCAACTGGGCGCCGGTGCTGTTCACATAGTCCGGAGTCTTCTGCGGCGTGAGCTTGTTCGTCGACGGCATGGTCACGAAGTCCATGCCCTGGTAGCCGGCCAGCTTGTCGTGCAGGGCCATGACGGCCTCCTGACGCTGCTCCGGCTTGACCTTGGTCAGATCCGCGACCACCAACAGGGTGCCGTTGCTGCCCTCGCCGAACCCTTCGGTACGCAGGTCGTAGGCCTTACGAACCGTGGTGGTCTTGGGCTGGCTGTCCTCACCGGGGAGGCCGAGGCTCAGATTCACCGCGGGTGCGGCGAGCAGGCCGAGCACGATCACGCTCGCGCCGAGGGTCACCCACGGCGCCTTGGCGATCAACCGGGCGAAACGCTTGCCATTGGTGACGGCGTTGTCGTCCTCGGTATCGGTGCGCGCGACCAGCGGCAGCTTCGGCTTGAACAGGAAGCGGCCGAAGGCGCCCATCATCGCGGGCAGCAGGGTCAGCGCGACCAGGATCGCGAACAGCGCGGCCAGCGCGCCACCCAGACCCATCCAGGTGAGGAAGCTGACGCCGACGATGCTCAGGCCACACAGCGCGATGATGACCGTCATACCGGCGAAGACCACCGCGGAACCGGCGGTGCCGATGGCGACGCCCGCAGCCTCTTCCGGCGAATCCTGCACGGCGAGTTCATGTTTGTAGCGCGAGACGATGAACAGCGCGTAGTCGATCGACAGCGCGATACCGATCATCGCCGCCAGCACGGTGGTGAAGTTCGGGATGTTGGCGATCGAGGTGCCGGCCATGATCAGCGAGGACGCCATGCCGACACCCACGATGCCGGTGAGAATCGGCACGAACGCCGCGATCAGTGCGCCGAAGGCGATCATCATCACGATGAAGGCGACGGCGTAACCGATCATTTCCGACTGTCCGCCCGGCGGCGCCTGCTCGGTGGCGATGGTGCCGCTGATCTCCACGTCCAGTCCGGCCGCGCGCGCTTCGTCGGCGACCTTGTAAGCCTGGTCCCGATCGGCCTTGGTGATATCGGAGAACGACTTGATCTTGAACGGCACGCTGAAGTAGGCGACGGTATCGGCATTGTTGTTCTTGCCGAGCACGTTCAGCGGCGCCAGACCACACTTCGCGACGAAGTTCGGGTCGGTGCGATCACCGGAGGTGCAGCCTATCGCCGTCGTCGCGGCGACCGGATCGGTTAGCACGCCAGGGTTCTGCGGGTCCTGCTTGATCTTCGACTTGTCGACGATGTCGAGGTTGTTGATCTTCTCGACAAGCGCGGTGAGTGCCTTGTGATTGTCCGGATCGGTGAGCTTGCCGTGGGTTGCTGCGGCGACATAAGTGCCGGTCACCGCGTCGAATTTGAAGGCCGCCGATTGTCCAGGAAATTCCCTGTCCAGGATGTCGGTGGCCTTCTGCGAGGGCAGATCCGGCATGTTGAAGTCGTCTTGGCTCTGTTTCTTCAGCCCGACGCCGACGGCGCCCACGATCACGAAGATCAGCAACCAGACCGGTAGCACGATCCATTTTCGGCGGAAGGCGAACTTCCCCCACCGATAGAGGTACACGGACACGCGGTATCTCCTAGCGATAGCTGATTTGCGGTGCTGAGTTCAGGCTCCGTAGACAGCACTACTGCGGACGCCGCACTGCGATCCGCCTCCATCGACGCTTTCTGCCTACCGTGCGGTAGGTAGACTACCCAATCGATAAGCGGAGGAACAACCTCGATTTTCGGGGCGCATCCTCCGCTTCGATCGGTTGATGAGAGGATCATCGGATGAGCGCCCGAACTACCTCCGGATCCGTTGCCGCAGGTCAGAGCACCAAGGACGCGATTCGTGAGGCGGCGATCCGGCTTTTTTCGAACAAGGGATTCGAGCAGACCAGCCTGCGCGAGGTCGCGGATGCGGTGGGAATCACAAAGGCGTCGCTCTACTATCACTACGCGTCCAAGCTCGATCTGCTGCTCGCGATCATCGAACCGATCTTCGACGACATGAAGCTCGTGGTCGACGAACTCGACGGGGTGCCGCACAGTCCGGCGGGTGCTCGGGAAGTGCTGAATCGCCAGCTCCGGACGCTGTTACGGCACCGCACCGCGGGCGCGATGTGTGTGCGCGACACCGTGGCCATCCTCAACGCGATCGGAGATCGGCACCCCGACATGTTCGATATGCACCGGCGTCTGTGCGTCTGGCTGGCCGGGCCCGACCCCTCCCACGAGGCGCAATTGCGAGCAAGTGCCGCCCTGGAGGTGCTGGGCACGGCGCTGTGGTCGAACGAACTCGTGCCCGATGCCGGCGACGAGGTGATCGAGCGAGTCCTGATCGAGGCCGCTCTCGGCGTACTGAACGGACCGGGTGGACAGCGCTAGTGCACATCTCGGCAAGGATCGACTACGCGGTCCGCATCCTCTTGGAAATCGCTCGCGCACAACCAAATTCGGTGAAGGCGGAGACGATCGCCACGGCGCAGGACATTTCGCCGAAAATTCTGGAATCCATTGCGGCGCAACTGCGCCGGGCCGATCTGGTGGTCAGCCGGCGCGGCCCCGACGGCGGATACCGGCTGGCCCGCACGGCCGGTGAGATCAGCATCGCCGATGTGATCCGCGCGGTCGAGGGGCCGCTCGCCTCGGTACGCGGGCAGCGCCCCGAGGACGTGGTGTATTCGGGGGTGGCCGAACCGCTGCAGCGGGTGTGGATCGCGCTGCGGGTCAATATCCGCGCGGTGCTGGAACAGGTCTCGATCGCGGATATCGCCACCGACGAGCTGCCGGCTTTCGTCGCTGACCTGGTGGCCGATCCCGGTGCCTGGACGCGGCGGCCGGCCCCCGTTCCGCCCGGCGTCGACGCCTAGGCCGGGAGGTGGTGACTGTGCCGGTCGAGCCGGTTTCACCGGTGCCGGGGCCGGCTTTCGCCGAGCGAAAAATCTTGCCGACACCGCTCCGGAATGACGGTAGCCTGCACCCATCATGTTGATCAGGTTGCTGCGCGCCTTTCTCGCCCCCTACCGCACCCAATTGGTGGGGGTTGTTGTGTTGCAGCTCATCTCCGTCATCGCGATGCTCTATCTGCCCAGCCTGAACGCCGACATCATCGACAACGGCGTCACCAAGGGCGATATCGGCTACATCTGGACCACGGGTCTCTGGATGCTGCTGGTGTCGGGAGTGCAGATCGTCGCGTCGGCGAGTTCGGTCTATCTGGGCGCACAGGCCGCGATGGGTGCGGGGCGGGAGATGCGCGCGGCGCTGCTGCACCGGGTGGGCACCTTCTCCGCCCGCGAGGTCGGCATCTTCGGCGCGCCGTCGCTGATCACCCGCAACACCAACGATGTGCAGCAGGTGCAGCTGCTGGTCGTGATGAGTGTGACCATTTTGGTGATGGCGCCGATCATGTGCATCGGCGGCATCGTGATGGCGCTGCGCCAGGACCTCGGACTCTCCTGGATCCTGCTGGTCGCCGTGCCGCTGCTCGGCCTGACGATGGCGTTGATCATCTCCCGGATGGTTCCCGGATTCCGGCGCGTGCAGGAGCGCATCGATGCGGTGAACCGGGTGCTGCGCGAGCAGATCACCGGTATCCGTGTGGTGCGGGCGTTCGTGCGCGAGCGCTACGAATCGCAGCGGTTCGGCGTGGCCAACGACGAGCTGACCTCGGCCTCGCTGTTCGTGGGCCGGCTGGCCGCGCTGATGTTCCCGGCCGTGATGCTGATCAGCAACGTGACCACGGTCGCGGTGATCTGGTTCGGCGGGCACGCCATCGACTCCGGCAGTATGCAGATCGGTTCGCTGACCGCGCTGCTGTCCTACATCATGCAGATCCTGATGGCGGTCATGATGGCCTCCTTCCTGGCGATGATCGCCCCGCGCGCGGCGGTGTCGGCCGAGCGCATCGCCGAGGTGCTGGAAACCGATTCCTCGGTGGTGCCGCCCGCAAAGCCGCAGGCCTTCGTCGCCGACCCGGGGACCGTCGAGCTGGCCGGCGCGGAGTTCGCGTTCCCGGGCGCCGCGGAACCGGTGCTGCGCGATATCAGCTTCCGGGTCTCGCCCGGGCAGACCACCGCGATCGTCGGTTCCACCGGATCCGGTAAGACCACGCTGATCAATCTGATTCCGCGGCTGATCGACGTCACCTCCGGCGTGGTGCGCGTCGGCGGCACCGATGTGCGGCAGGTGGATATGGAGCTGCTGCGCTCGCAGATCGGTCTGGTTCCGCAGAAGGCCTACCTGTTCTCCGGCACCATCGCGGAGAATCTGCGCTACGGCGATCCCGAGGCGACCGACGAACAACTCTGGCACGCACTGGACATCGCGCAGGCCGCGGATTTCGTGCGGGAGATGCCCGAAGGGTTGCAGACACCCGTCGCCCAGGGCGGCACCACCGTCTCGGGCGGTCAGCGGCAGCGGCTCGCCATCGCCCGAGCTCTGGTGAAGAAGCCCAAGATCTACCTGTTCGACGACTGTTTCTCCGCTCTCGACGTCGCCACCGACGCCCGGGTGCGCGACGCGCTGCGTCCGGAGACGCGCGAATCCGCGGTGATCACCGTGGCCCAGCGTGTGTCGACGATCCGCGACGCCGACCAGATCGTCGTCCTCGAGGACGGTGCGATGGTCGGCCTCGGCACCCACGAACAGCTGTTGCGCGAATGCGAGGAGTACCGGGAAATCGTGGAATCGCAGTTCAGTCCGGAAGAGGCGGCGCGATGAGCCCCAGAACACAGGAGGCGGCGCGATGAGGCCCGGGGGGCCGATGCCGGGTGCTCCCGGGCAGAAGGCGAAATCGTTCGGGCCGACGCTGAAGCGGTTGTTGCGTCGCCTGGCCCCGGACCGGGTGGCGGTGATCGCGATCCTGGTGCTGGCCGTCGCGTCGGTCGTCATGAACACCCTGGGGCCGCAGATCCTCGGCAAGGCCACCAACCTCATCTTCGACGGTGTCGTCAGCAAGCAGTTGCCGGCGGGACTGACCAAGGATCAGGCGGTGGCGTCCCTGCGCGCGCAGGGTCAGGACCGGCTCGCGGACATGATGTCCGCGATGAACATCAACCCCGGCCACGGCGTCGACTTCGGCGCGGTGGGCCAGGTGCTGACGCTGGTTCTGGTGCTGTACGTACTGGCCGCGCTGTTCAACTGGTTGCAGGCGTATCTGCTGGCCACCGTGATCAACCGCGCGGTGCAGCGGCTGCGCAGCGAGGTGGAGGACAAGATCCACCGGCTGCCGCTGAGCTACTTCGACACCAACGCCCGCGGCGATGTGCTCTCCCGCGTGACCAACGACGTCGACAATGTGGCGCAGAGCCTGCAGCAGACCATGAGCCAGCTGGTCATATCGGTGCTGTCGGTGATCGGCATCCTGATCATGATGTTCTGGATCTCGCCGCTGCTGGCGGTGATCGCACTGCTCACGGTGCCGGCCGCGGTGATCGTCACGGCCCAGATCGCGAAGCGGTCGAAACCGCATTTCGTCGATCAGTGGAAGTACACCGGCCTGGTCAACGCGCAGGTCGAGGAGGCCTTCACCGGCCACGAGGTGGTCACGGCCTTCGGTCGCATCCGCGAGGTCGGCGAGGAGTTCGACAAGCGCAACGACAGGCTCTACGAGGCCAGTTTCAAGGCGCAGTTCATCTCCGGGCTGATCATGCCGGTGATGATGTTCATCGGGAACCTGAACTACGTGCTGATCGCCGTGGTCGGTGGTCTGCGCGTGGCCTCGGGCAGCCTGTCGCTGGGTGAGGTACAGGCCTTCATCCAGTACTCGCGACAGTTCAGCCAGCCGCTCACCCAGATCGGCTCGATGATCAACCTGCTGCAGTCGGGTGTCGCCTCCGCCGAGCGGATCTTCGAAATCCTCGACGCCGACGAGCAGGTTCCGGATCCGCGCGAAGAGGACCCGCGTCCGATCGATCGCGGCCGCGTCGAATTCGACGCGGTGTCGTTCCGCTACGAGGCCGACAAGCCGGTGATCGACGATCTCTCCCTGGTCGCCGAGCCCGGCCATGTGGTCGCCATCGTCGGTCCGACGGGCGCCGGTAAGACGACGCTGGTCAATCTGCTGGAGCGGTTCTACGAACTGGATTCCGGCGCGATCACCATCGACGGGGTCGACATCACCGGCATCGGCCGCGACCGGCTGCGCTCGCGGATCGGCATGGTGTTGCAGGACACCTGGTTGTTCGGCGGCACCATCCGCGAGAACATCGCCTACGGCAATCCGGAGGCCGGCGACGAGGAAATCCTCGCGGCCGCCCGCGCCGCCTATGTGGACCGCTTCGTCCATTCGCTGCCGCTGGGTTACGACACGGTGATCGACGAGGAGGGCTCCGGGGTCAGCGCCGGTGAGAAGCAGCTGATCACCATCGCCCGCGCCTTCCTGGCCAAGCCGACCATCCTGATCCTCGACGAGGCCACCAGTTCGGTCGACACCCGCACCGAACTGCTGGTGCAGCAGGCCATGGCCGCGCTGCGCCGCGATCGCACCAGTTTCGTTATCGCGCACCGTCTTTCGACGATCCGCGATGCCGATCTGATCGTGGTGATGGAGGGCGGCCACATCGTCGAGCAGGGCACCCACGAGCGGCTGCTGACCGCGCGCGGCGCCTACTCCCGCCTCTACAACGCGCAGTTCACCGGCGCGGCGGTCGATCAGGATCTGGTCGACGAGGAGACACTGGACGTGGTCTAGCCGGGCCGCCTGGCAGGATAGCGGCGTGTCCGATCCCGCCCAGTTCTTCTTCACCGTCGGTACGTCGCTCCCGAGGCGACACGGCCGCACCGGGGTGATCACCACACCGCACGGGCAGATCGCCACCCCGGCGTTCATCCCGGTCGGCACCAAGGCCACGGTCAAGGCGGTCCTGCCGGAGGCGATGGCCGAGATCGGCGCGCAGGCCCTGCTCGCCAACGCCTACCACCTGTATCTGCAGCCGGGTTCCGACATCGTGGACGAGGCGGGCGGTCTGGGCCGGTTCATGAACTGGCCGGGCCCCACGTTCACCGACAGTGGCGGATTCCAGGTGATGTCGCTGGGCGTGGGCTTCAAGAAGGTGCTGGCCATGGAGGCCGTCGGCGTGCAGAGCGACGAGGTGATCGCGAAGGGGAAGGAACGGCTGGCCGTGGTCGACGACGACGGCGTCACCTTCCGCTCCCATCTGGACGGTTCGAGCCACCGGTTCACCCCGGAGGTGTCGATGGGGATCCAGCACCGCCTCGGCGCCGACATCATGTTCGCCTTCGATGAACTGACCACGCTGTTCAATACCCGTGGCTATCAGGAGAAGTCGCTGCGGCGCACGCACGAGTGGGCGCAGCGCTGCATCGACGAACACGAGCGGCTCACCGCCGAACGCGCGCACCGGCCGTATCAGGCGCTGTTCGCGGTGATTCAGGGCGCGCAGTACGAAGATCTGCGCCGCAAGGCATGTCGCGATCTGGACGCGATGCGAGGAAGCGGCGGAACGGGTTTCGATGGTTACGGCATCGGCGGTGCGCTGGAGAAGGCCAATCTCGGCACCATCGTGGGCTGGTGCTGCGACGAACTGCCGGCGGAGAAACCGCGGCATCTGCTGGGTATCAGCGAACCCGAGGATTTCTTCGTCGCGATCGAGAACGGCGCCGACACCTTCGACTGCGTCAATCCGTCCCGCGTCGCGCGCAATGCCGCGATCTATGTGGCCGCCGGCCGATTCAACATCAACACCAGCCGGTTCCGCCGCGATTTCACCCCGATCGACGACACCTGCGACTGCTACACCTGCGCTCACTACAGCCGCGCCTATATCCATCACCTGTTCAAGGCGAAGGAGATGCTCGCCGCCACGTTGTGCACGATTCACAACGAGCGCTTCACGATTCGGCTCGTGGACGATATCCGCGCGAGCATCGCGGGCGGTTACTACGACGACTTCAAGGCGGAGTTCCTGGGACGGTGGCAGGGCCGGATCCGCTTCGACTGAACGGAACGGCCCTGCCCCCGGTTCCGCGTCAGCTGTAGAGCGCGGGCTTGTCCAGCGGTGCGTAGCTGGGTTCGTGCTTCTTCAGGTAGGCGATGCAGCGATAGCTGATCGGCATGATCAGCACCTCGCACAGCGTCTTCCAGACGAAGCCGACGATCACGTAGTTGATGAACGCGCCCCACGTGTTGATCCCGATGGCGGTCGCCGCGATCGAGCAGAACACCAGCGTGTCACCGAATTCGCCGGCGACGGTGGAGCCCAGCAGCCGCGCCCACAGATGCTTCTCCTTGGTGCGCTCCTTGATCAGCACCAGCGTCACCGAGTTCAGGAACTGGCCCACCACGTAGCCGGCGAGCCCGGCGGCGACGAGCTGCGGTGTGGTCCCGGCGACGGTGCGGAAGGCGTCCTGATTCTCGTAGAACCCGGCCGCGGGCAGTCCGATCGCGATCCAGAAGCAGACCACCATCAGGATCAGCATGCCGAAGCCGTAGTAGATGGTGCGGCGGGCGGCCTTGAAGCCGTACACCTCGCTCAGCACGTCGCCGATCACATAGGCGAGCGGAAAGAGGAAGAACGCTCCGTCGGTGGTGATCGGCAGGATTTCGATGGGTCCGAGGGATACCTCGTGGCCGGTGAAGAACTGCACGCCCTTGGTCGCGCAGATGTTGGAAATCATCAGCGTCGCCGTGAACAAGGTCACGATCAACGTGAAGGGACCCCCCGCGGCCTGCGCGAATGCTGCGTGTTCGACCGCGGGGCGTCCAGACTCCCCGGTCGGTGTCGTTTCTTGTGTCTCACTCACGACCTGTGCACGATACCGGCAACCGGGCCCGGTGGAATAGGCTGGACCGATGACGAATCCCGGCGATTCCGACGAATGGTGGAAACAGTACGGCGGCGAAGGTGTCTCGTCCGATTCGGGCGGCCACCAGTCGGTTCCGCCGACCCCGCCGCAGCAGCCCACCCCGCCGCCCAATCCGCAGGCCGGATACTCCTCGGCTCCGCATCAGCAGTCGTCTCCCTACCAGCAGCCGACCCCGCCGCCGCAACAGCAGCAGTCCTATCCGAGCTATCCGCAGCAGCAGCCCTACGGCCAACCCGGTTACGGCTATCCGGCCGCGACGCCGTATCAGCCCTACGGCTACGCGGCGCCGCAGCAGGGCACCAACGGCCTGGCGATCGGTTCGCTGATCGCGTCGATCCTGGGGCTGTGCACCTGTATCGGATCGATCGTCGGGATCATCCTGGGTGTGATCGCGCTGAACCAGATCAAGGAGCGCGGCGGCCAGGGCCGCGGTATGGCGCTCGGCGGGATCTGGGTCGGTGCCGTCGGCATCGTGCTCACCATCGTGTGGGTGATCGTCAACATCGCGGCGGCGAACTGGTAGGAGCGGCAGTGCGTCCGGACCGCCGGGCGCACGTTCGCCGGATCAGCTGTGCCGCAGCGGATCCGGATGTGCGGGATCCAGAATCCACGGTGCGTGTGGCACCGTCGCCGGAGTGAACTGATCCAGCAGCGCTCGCGGTGTCTCGCCTCGCAGGCCGAGCGAGGCCGCGAGCATGGTGAAAACCTGACGCGGCGTCTCACCGAGAGCGATTCTGTCGCGCAGGGTCACGGCTCCGTCGCGCTTGGCCAGCCGCGCACCGTCGGTGTTGAGCACCAGCGGGACGTGCGCGTACGCCGGCACGGCGAATCCGAGGACGGTCGCCAGATAGGCCTGCCGCGGTGTCGAGGGCAGCAGATCGTCTCCGCGAACGACCTGGTCGAATCCCTGTGCCGCGTCGTCCACCACGACCGCGAGGTTGTAGGCCGCCGTTCCGTCACCGCGGCGCAGCACGAAATCGTCGACCAGCCCTCGGTACCGGCCGTGGATCTCGTCGGTGATCTCGAATTCGGTTGTCTGTGAGCGCAACCGCAGTGCGGCGGGCCGTCCCTCGGCGCGTTTGGCCGCCCGCTGCGCCTCGGTCAGGTCGCGGCAGGTTCCCGGATACGCGCCCATCGGGCCGTGCGGTGCGGAGACGGCCTTCTGAATCTCTTTTCGCGTGCAATAACATTCGTAGGTCATTCCGGCCGCACCGAGTCGCTCGATCGCCGCCGCGTAGCGCGCCCTGCGGTCCGATTGCCGGACCACCTCGCCGTCCCAATCCAGTCCGATCGCGGCCAGATCCTCGAGCTGGCGCTGCTGCGCACCCGCCCGCACCCGGTCCAAGTCTTCGATGCGCAGCCGGAAATTGCGGGCCGTGCTGCGTGCGAACAGCCATGCCAGCAGGGCGGTGCGGAGATTGCCCAGATGCAGATCGCCGGAGGGGCTGGGGGCGAAGCGGCCGGCGCCGGCGGTGTGCGGGATCATCCGCGCAGCCGGGGACACAGCGCGTCCTCCGGAATCTCGCGACCGGCATCCAGATCCGCCAGCAGACCCTCGGCATGTGCGACGAGCCCGGCCGCGTCGATGCCGTACGGCGGTGCCGGCGTGGCCGACAGCCGGCCGATCGCCCGCTCGAGCAGGGTGCGAGCGCCCTTCGGATTACCGCGCTGGATGTGGGTGAGTCCCACCGCGTACTGGGCCAGACCCTGCCACAGCATCCTTTCCGCGAACGGTCCGTTCTTCCATGCCGCCTCCAGCACCTCGTGTGCGTTGAAGGCCAGTCCCTCGTCCAGGAGGCGTTGGGCATAGTCCAGGGTTTCACCCGGTGGGAGGTCGAGATCATCCGGAATACGGGCGACGCCCACGCTACCGGGCGGTAGTGGTCGCCCGAACCGGTCTCGAGGACGGGCATTTCGGGCGTGTCCGGCATCATCGCGATCTCGTTCCACCACTACTCCATGATCCATACCGAGCAACCGCACGGTTTATCCGGGGCGGGGCGCGGCCGCGGATCGGGGAATTTCCCGGGGTGGTTTTGTTTAGCGGATCATTCTCCGGTCATTTGGCAATTCTCCCGCTATTAGTGAACGGGAATTCTTTACCGGCAATTCGAGTGATTGAAAATGAAAAGACGCGGGACAGCGATTGTGGGTGCTGCTAGGGTGCTCTCCCGGGGTCAACACGAGGGCGCACCACGGCGGTGTGTGACTCGTGAACCAGTCCGTTCACTGAGCAGTTCGTGCGCTATGACCAGGCGCATTGTGGAGCCGTCGAGTCTCGAGAAGTCCGGGTCCGGCGACGAGGAAAGCACGATTGTCGCGCTATCTACGGTGGTAAAGGAGAGGTTCAGGTGAAGGTTGATTCGACCGGTGCGGTGTGGCGCAAGAGTAAATACAGCGGTCCCGACGGAAACTGTGTCGAGGTCGCATTTCTGGGTGACGGCAATGTCGGGGTTCGCGATACCAAAGACGGCGGCCGCGGGCCGATTCTGGCTTTCACACCGGGCGAGTGGGATGCGTTCGTCTCGGGCGTGACCGACGGGAAGTTAGGCTCCGCCTGACCTCGGGCGAGGAGGTGATGGGCCCCGAGTCGTCGCCGACTCGGGGCCTTGTGGTGCGACACCGATGCCGGTTGCCCCACTCCGATCAGTCCGGCTGATCCGGGTGCCGGCGCAGCGCGGCCGTGAGAAGGCGTTCCTGTTCATGGGCGGCCGCATCCAGTTGTTCGCGCTGCCCGGCCGGGTCCGGGCGCAGGAAGCTCCCGCTGCCGGGTGCGCCGGACGACCTCCACGGTTGTGGATATCGTCGGCGGGTGGATCTATTGACGCCGCAGGATGCCACCAGGTTCTGGCTGTCGCGCCGGGCCTGCAACGACCTGTTCCTGCTCTACTGCTTCGACGACACCGGATGGTCCGCAGACGCGCTGCGGGCTGCGGTGATCGCCCGCAGCGGCGAAATCCCGGAATTGCGCGTCCGGATCCGCGAGCACCGCTTCGCCTATCCCGCCTGGGAGCCTGCGGATTTCGATGACGCGCAGGTCGTCGTCCACACACTCGAGGAGCCGTTGTGGACGACTGTGGAAGCCTCACTGGGGGAGATTCTCGGGGAATCGGTACCGGCGCAGCGATATACCTTTCGCGTTCATCTGTATCGCGGAATCCGCGACGCGCCGGGAGGTCCGATGCCCGCACTCGTTGTCGTGCTGCAACTGTCGCATGCGCTGGCCGACGGGCAACGAGCCGCCGCCATCGCGCGCGAGTTGTTGCGGGGCCTGGATACGGCAGCGCGGGGGGACGCCGATTTCAGTGGCGGTTCGGGTCACGCGGGATCGCCCGAAGGCGCGGGATCACCCTACGGTTCGGCGGTGGATCGGCACCACGGCAGGTGGATTCGCCCCGCCCTCGGGCGTGGCGTGGAAAACTGTGCTGCCGAGGCGATATCGCTGGTTTCGTTTCTGCCCGGTATGGCGCGCACGGTGCGACGGGGTCTCGTCGCGGCACGCGCGGACAGGGAATTGCACAGTCTCGCCGAGGCGGGTCAGATCCCCTCCGCCGCAACGGACTTCGCTCCCACCGCACTGAATCGCCCGCCGGCGCCCGCACACCGGGTCGTCCGCGTGATCGTGGGGGAGAACCTGCACGTTCCCGGGTACACGGTCACGGTCGTCGCGCTGACCGCGATATCCGTCGCGCTGAGCGGTCATCTCGCCGGCCACGGCGAAACCGGCAACCCGTTGGGTGCGCAGGTCTCGATGGCCCTGCCCGTGACGGTGGATCGAAAAGTCAGCCCGCACAACAACTATCGAGACCTCGGCGTCGATCTGTGCGCCGCGGAACCTGACCTGCGACTGCGGGCGCGCCGGATCGCCTCGGCGCTGGCGGAACGACGAGTCCGCGCCACCCATCCGTTGCAGTCCGCGCGCGACCGCGTCACCGACGCGATCCCGGCCCCGGTTCTCCGTCGCGATATCGCCGGCTACCCGCTGGACCTGGTCCCCGAGCGGATATCGGGTCATACGGTGCTGTCCAGCGTCCACCGCGGCGCGGCGGATCTGTCGATCGCCGGCGGCGCGGTCCGCTTCACCGCCGGTTTCCCCGCCCTCGGCGCGGTGATGCATCTGACCCACGGCCTGCACGGGCTGGGAACGACGGTCACCCTGTCCATCCACGCCGATCCTCGGGTGGTGGATGTGGACGACTACGCGGACAGGGTGCGGGCCGCGGTCCGCGAGGTGACCACGCAGCTCACGGGAGACTGATCCGACGGATGGGGGAGACGGAAGAGGGCCCTGCACCTCTTTCCATATTCAATATATAGCGGAGTGGGGGGCTTGCGGCAAGGCCCCGGTTGTGCCGCACAATGGCCCGCCGAGGCCGTGTACCTGCGAAAACGGGAGGAGAAGACGCGCAGCGGCCGGGACGGACACAGGTGTCCACATGAACCATGTCGAGCCAGGGAAGTGAGGGACACATGTCGGATCCTGGGTACCAGGACGAGTTGCGGGCCGAACAGGACTACGTGTCCGCGCTCTACGCGCGACTCGACGGCGAGCGCGCCGAGGCGAAGCGCCGCTACAGCGCGGCGTTGCGTGGCAACGGCGGTGCGCTGGTGGATCGCGATGTGGAGGTGCGGACGCTGGCGCGCGAGGTGAAGCGGTTGGACGTGGCCGACAACGGACTGTGTTTCGGCCGACTGGACAGCGACTCCGGCGAGCGCTCCTATATCGGCCGGATCGGGCTGTTCGACCAGGACGACGACTTCGAGCCGTTGCTGCTGGACTGGCGGGCGCCGGCGGCACGCGCGTTCTACACCGCCACCGCCGCCAGCCCGGAGCAGATGCGCCGGCGGCGCCAGTTCCATTCCCGCGGCCGCCGCGTCGTCGACTACACCGACGAGATCTTCGGCCGCCCGGGCGCCGGGGAGCGCGGGGATGCGGCGCTGCTCGCGGCGGTCGACGCGCCCCGCGGCGAGGGGATGCGCGACATCGTCGCCACCATCCAGGCCGAACAGGACGAGATCATCCGGCTCGATCATCCCGGCGTGCTGGTGATCGAGGGCGGTCCCGGGACCGGCAAGACGGTGGTGGCGCTGCACCGCGTCGCCTACCTGCTCTACACCCAGCGCGAGCAGATGGAACGTCACGGCGTTCTCGTGGTCGGACCCAATCCGGCCTTCCTGCGCCATATCGATCGGGTACTGCCGTCGCTCGGCGAAACCAACGTCGTCTTCACCACTACGGGCGATCTGGTGCCGGGCCTGCACGTCACCGCCGAGGACACTCCGGACGCGGTGCGCGTCAAGGGTTCGCTGCGGATGCTCGATGTGCTCGCGGCCGCGGTCGCGGACCGGCAGAGCCTGCCGGTGGAACCGCTGACCATCGAATTGGCCGACATCACCGCGCGCATCGACGCGGCGACCGCGGAATGGGCGCGGGAGGAGGCGCGCACGAGCGGTCTGCCGCACAACGAGGCGCGTGCGGTGTTCCGCGAGATCGTCACCTATGTGATCACCGAGCGCGCGATCGCCCGGATCGGCAAGGGCTGGATCACCCGCGACGATCGGGAGGCGTGGGAGAACCTGCGCGCCGACCTCGTCGCCGAACTCGCCGAGAGTGAGCAGTTCACCGCCGCCCTCGACCGGCTCTGGCCCGTGCTCACCCCGGAAGAGTTGCTGGCCGAGCTGTATTCGTCGCCGGAGCGGCTGCGCGCGGCAGGCGCCGACCCGGCCCTGTGGCGTGCCGACGGCGCCGCGTGGACGGTGTCGGATGTACCGCTGCTCGACGAATTGGTCGATCTGCTGGGCCGGGAGAAACCGGCGGACGACAGCGCGGAACGCGAACGCGCGGCCGAAGCCCGATATGCCGCAGGCGTCTTGGAGCTCATGACCGGCCGCGAGGACTCGATGGACGACGAGGATCACCTCTTCGCCACCGACCTGCTCTACGCCGAGGACCTCGCCGACCGATTCGCCGATCGGGACACTCGCGATCTCGCCGAACGCGCTGCCGCCGACCGGGATTGGACCTATCGACACATCGTGGTCGACGAGGCGCAGGAACTCTCCGAGATGGACTGGCGGGTGCTCATGCGGCGGTGTCCGGGCCGCTCCTTCACCGTGGTGGGCGATCTCGCCCAGCGTCGGTCGACCGCCGGTGCGACGTCGTGGGATGCCGTGCTCGAGCCCTATGTCCCCGGCCGGTGGCGCTACCGCTCGCTCACGGTGAACTACCGGACGCCGGCGGAGATCATGGCGGTCGCCGCCGCGGTGCTCGCCGAGTTCGCCCCGGCCGTGCGCCCGCCCGAGTCGGTGCGTGCCTGTGGCGTGCGCCCGTGGTCGCGCCGAGTCGACGAGAACGAATTGGTCTCCGCCATCGAGGAATTCGTTCGCGACGAGGAAGGCCGCGAGGGCACCGCCGTCGTGATCGGCCCGCCCGGACTGCCCGGCACGGTCCCGGCGTCGGAGACCAAGGGCCTCGAGTTCGATGCCGTCCTCGTCGTCGAACCCGAGCGCATCCTCGCCGACGGGCCGCGTGGCGCCGCCGAACTCTATGTGGCCCTCACTCGCGCGACGCAGCGGTTGGGGGTGCTGCACCGAGACCCGCTGCCCACCGCCCTGACCGGTCTGGTCCCGGTCGGCGCGCCCGCGGCGGCCGGAAATCTCCGCTCCGCGTAGCGATGTCGCGGGCCGTCTACTCGGGCGGCCCGCACCCGCCGCGCATGATCAGCGCGTGTGCCGGACACCATTGGGTCACCGGTAATCGGCTGCGCCCGTTCCCGGTGCGCAACTCGAATTCCACCAGCCCCAGCCACGTTCCGTCCGCCGCTCGCGCCCAGGCATGCAGTCGCCCCGGAATGCGCCCCGTGATCTCGAGCCCGCCCGCCCGCACCGGCCCCGCCACCGCCTCAGGTGCGGCCATCCGTGGATAGGTGGGGATAGCGGCAGCCACGTCCACCAGCACCGGCATCGGCGGAACCACCACCCGATGCAGCGCGAACTCTCCCTTCTCCGGCCAATGCTCGAACATGTGTTCGATCATAAACCGGAGCGCCGACAAATAGCTCGTGAAATAGCTCGTGGTTTCCGAGTGTCATCGGGCCCGGAATTCCAGGACGGTCCGCCCGTCCGCAACCGGGGCTGAGCTCTGCAGAGCCAGGCCGCACCGCGCCCCCAGCTCGGCCAGCTCCGGCACCGTTCGTTCCTGGCCGCCGAAGCACATCAGCATGAACAGGTCGATCGCCGTATCGGCCCCGCGGCCGCGGATCGGTTCGATCACCACGACCACACCGTAAGCCCCTGCGGCACGGGCACATTCACCGAGGACGACCGCCGCGCGCTCGTCGTCCCAATCGTGCAGGATGTCGGACAGGAGATAGGCGTCGGCCCCGGGCGGCAGCGGGTCGAAGAAGCTGCCCGCCACGGCGGTCGCCCGATCGTCGAGGCCGGCCGCCGCGAATCGCTCGGTGGCCGCGGCCGCCGTCGGCGCCAGATCCAGCACTCGCCCGCGTACACCCGGATGTGCGCGCAGGATCGCCGTCAGCAAGGTGCCGTCGCCACCGCCGACGTCGAGAATGTCGGGAAAGCGACTCCAGTCGAAGCGGTGCGCGATCTGATCCGCGTAAATCCGGAAGCGGCAATTCATCTGGGCGTCGAAGGATGCGCGCAGCGCGGGCTCGGCCTGCAGATCGGTCCAGAAGTCGCGCCCGTACCTGCGCGGATAGGCGGGTCGTCCGGTGGTGATCGTGCTCAGCAGATCCACGAAGGCCAGCTCGGCGCGTCCGCCCGCGCTGCCGATATCGAGCAGCAGCAGTTCGAACGCGTCGGAGGAGTGCGCGCTCATCTGGTCGCCGAGGCTCGTGGGCCGATAGCGGCCGTACGCCGGCTCGTGGTCGAAGACGCCGACGGCGACCAGATGGTCGAGCAGTCGCCGGAGAGCGGGAGCGCACGTTCCGGTGCGAGCCGCCAGTTCTTCGGCGGTCGCACCCGCGGTGCCCGTGTGGTCCACCAGCCGGAGGGTAGCGGCCACCCGGACCGCCATCGGTGTGGCCAGATCGGCCAGGGCGAGGATCGAGGCGGGGCGCTCCGGCGAACTCACCGGCTGACCGTGATCTGCTGTTCGACGCGCGAGAGCTTCTCCGGATTGCGGACCACGTAGAGGCCGGTGATGCGGCCGTCGTCGAGCCGCATCGCCACCACGTCGTCGATCCGTCCGTCGATCCGCACGATCAGCGCGGGCCAGCCGTTGATCTGCACCGCTTCGACGGTCGCCTCGGCGCGCAGTCGCGGCAGTCCGGTGCGCAGGGCGCGCGCGACCCGGTCGGCGCCCGCGATGGGGCGCAGGACCGCCTGGACCACGCCGCCGCCGTCGCCGAGCAGGACCACATCGGGAGCCAGCATGTCGACGAGATGCTGGAGGTCGCCGGTTTCGATGGCTTGCTGGAAGGCTTCGACGGCCCGGCGGGATTCGTCGGCGGACACCACTCCGCGCGGGCGGCGCGCGGCGACGTGAGCCCGTGCGCGGTGGGCGATCTGGCGCACGGCGGCGGGCGTCTTGTCGACGGCCGCGGCGATCTCGTCGTAGCTCAGATCGAACACCTCGCGCAGCACGAACACCGCGCGTTCCGTCGGTGCGAGGGTTTCCAGGACCAGCAGCATCGCCATCGATACGCTGTCGGCCAGTTCGACGTCCTCGGCGACATCGGGCGCGGTCAGCAGCGGTTCCGGCAGCCACGGGCCGACGTAGGACTCCTTGCGGCGCCCGAGTGTGCGGAGCCGGGTCAAGGACTGGCGGGTGACGATCCGGACCAGGTACGCACGCTGGTCACGTACCTCGTCGAGGTCCACGTCCACCCATCGCAACCAGGTCTCCTGCAGGACGTCCTCGGCGTCGGCCGCCGAACCGAGCATTTCGTAGGCAACCGTGAACAGCAGGTTGCGGTGGGTGACGAACGCCTCGGTGGCGCCGTCGATGCGCTCGCTCATGGGTGGCTCCTGTCCCTGCTCTGTCGATTCCGGCACATCACGAGACGCTCGCCGTCCGCGCGATGTGACACCGCCGGTTAGTGATCTACATCACGACGACGATTCATGGCCGGGGCGACCCATGTCGTGAGATAGCGACGTAGTTCGGCGCCGCCCCGGGGCGGGCGACCCGGGTCCACGACGAACGACTGCACGATGCGGAGCATATGTTCGACGAGTTCGTCCAGATCGGCGCCGGACAATCCGGCCGCGGTCCAGTCGACGGCGAAGCGCTGCAGGATCGATCGGCCGAATGTCAGTGCGGTGTCGGAGGTTACGCCCGCGGAGAAGGCCCCGGCGCGGCGCGGGGTGAGCAGCAGGTTGAGATACTTCTCGTGCGGCAGCCGTTCGAGGGTGTAGGCGATCCCCTCGACCACCGCCGTCGCGGGGTCGCGGATGTCGCTCAGATGCTCGGCCAGCACATCGAGGAAATGCCCGGTCTGCGCGACGGCCGTCGCGGTCAGCAGGCTCTCGGCGCTGGGAAAGTAGCGGTACACGGTCTGGCGGGTGACGCCGAGTTCCCGCGCGACCTCGGCGATGCTGAATTCGCTGCCGGATCGATCGATCGCGGTGCGGGCGGCGGCGAGGATCCGCGCGACGGCTTCGTCGTCGTTCGCGGGCGTCGCCCCCGCCCAGCCATGTGTGCGCACCGATCGCCTGTCCCTTCCTCGAATCGTGGTCGACCGTACCGATTCCGCCGAGGTAGCGGCCCTCGGCTCTTGACCATACATATGGAACCAACTGTATGGTCGAGCGGAAGTCCCCGGACAGAAGGAAGACCATGCCGACGACGACGCCACCCCGTCCGAAACAACTCGATTCCCCGCTGCTGCCCAAGATCTTCAAGATCGTGGGCCGTGCGCAGGTGTGGACCTACCGGCGCACCGGCGGCCGCATCGGCGGTAAGTGGCGGATCGGGGCCGGCTTCCGC
The DNA here is from genome assembly GCF_000308375.1 of Nocardia aobensis NBRC 100429. Classification (GTDB taxonomy): domain Bacteria; phylum Actinomycetota; class Actinomycetes; order Mycobacteriales; family Mycobacteriaceae; genus Nocardia; species Nocardia aobensis. The sequence goes on from NZ_BAFQ01000008.1 coordinate 20,890, forward strand.
AAGCCGGTGCCGACCCTGCTGCTCGAACATCGCGGCCGAAAGTCGGGCGTGGTCTACACGACGCCGCTGCTCTACATCACCGACGGTGCGAACACCGTCATCGTCGCCTCGCAGGGCGGCCTTCCGAAGCATCCGCAGTGGTATCTCAATCTGCGCGCCGAGCCCGACACGCACATCCAGATCGGGCGGGACCGCCGTCCCGTCCACGCCGTCACCGCCGACCCGCGGGAACGGGCCCGCCTGTGGCCGCTGCTCGTCGACGCCTATGCCGACTTCGACACCTACCAAGCGTGGACCGAACGCGAAATCCCGGTGGTCGTCCTGCGTCCCCGCCCGGCCGGCCGCTGACTGCCGACAACAGGAAACGCCCGCTACCACTCGGGTAGCGGGCGTTTCGCGGCGGAGGATAGGGGATTTGAACCCCTGAGGGCGTTAACCCAACCCGCGTTCCAGGCGAGCGCCATAGGCCACTAGGCGAATCCTCCGCAGAGCAATATACCGGGTGGACCCCCCGCAACCGCAAACCGGGCTATTTGTGCAGGCCGGCGAGGGCTTTCTTCAATTGGTCCTTACAGGTGGTGCCGACGTCGTCGGTGTTGATGCTGCCCGCGGCCTGAATCCGCAGTTCCACCTTGACCGAGACGTTGGAGTCCAGGGCCGCGCAGGTGTAGTCGAGGGTGACGAAGCTCGAGTAGTTCTGCTGGTAGGCCGCGTAGTAGGCCTGGCTGCCGATACCGGCGATATCGCCGGAGGTGCGGCCGCTGCCGGTGGTCTTGGTGTCGTAGTTCTTCCAGCTGTTGAACTGCGGATCGCTGTATTTGCTCTGGAAGTCGGCCTCGAGGTCGATATCGGAGCCGTCGGTGCCGTACTTGCCGGCGCCGTCGTAGCGGGCGCGGCAGGTCAGGTTGCCGCCGCCGAAGCTGGAGTCGGGGGCGCGTTCGGTGTGCTCGGGAGCGTCCTTGGGCGTGGGCGCCCACTTGCGCAGGACCGTCGTATCGATCAGCGAGCAGGCGTCGGTGACATTGGCCATCGAGTAGTTGCCGTCGACACCCTTCTTGTCACCGAGCGGGCCCTTGCCTCCGCTCCCACTGCCGCCGGTGAGCGCGATCACGCCGATCACGATGCCGATCACCACGACCAGGCCGACCACGCCGCCGACGATCCACGGCGTGTTGTTCTTCTTGGGCGGCTGTGGATAGGCCGGCTGTTGGGCATAGGGCGGTGGGAACTGTTGCTGTGGATAATTCGGCACGGACGGCGGCTGCTGTCCGTAGGGCTGCTGCGGTGCGCCACCGTGGTAGGCGTCGAAACCCGCCCCCAGAACCGTCGGATCCGTACCGGTCACGGGTCCGGGCCGCCCGCCCATCACGGTCGGATCGGTACCGGTGAGCGGCTGCTCCGGAGCCGCCGGCGTCGACCACCAGTGCACGGTTTCGTTGGGCGGATGACCCTGTCCCTGATACTCGGGCCCACCGTGCGGTGGATTACTGCCTGTCACGTCTTTCCTCCGGTCCTGGCGCGGAAGCCCCCTCGAAAAATGTCGCAGGTGATCGTATCGACTCCGCCCGGATTCCACTCGAGTGGACAGTTGTGACTACACTGGCCGACGGATCCCGCGCGGCGCGCATCCTGTGAACTCCCCCAGGGCCGGAAGGCAGCAAGGGTCAACGGGCTCTGCCGGGTGCGCGGGGTCCCCTTACTTTCTCGGGGGAAATCTTCTTCACTGCCACGGGCCGCATCAGGCGGGTAACGTGGTCGGCTGGGTCCGCGCCAGAAGCGCACGATCCGTCAACCTGTTACCTCGCTGCTTGAAAGGCTGCTCAGGATGCCCCGGCAAACGCAGATCGGTTTGATGAGCCATGCGGAACTCGTATCGGAACACGAGACGCAGACCGCGAACTACGCGAAGCTCCAGACCGAGAAGCTCACGCTGGATCTGACGAGGGGTAAGCCCTCGTCGGAGCAACTCGATCTCTCCACCGGCCTGCTCGCCCTGCCGGGCGCCGACGACTACCGCGACGGCACCGGCACCGACTGCCGCAACTACGGCGGCCTGCACGGGCTGCCGGAGTTGCGTGCGATCTTCGGTGAACTGCTGGGCATTCCGGTCGAGAACCTGCTCGCCGGCAACAACGCCAGCCTGGAACTGATGCACGACGTGATCGTGTTCGCGATGCTGCACGGCACGGCCGATTCGCCGAGCCGCTGGGCCGATGAACCGATCAAGTTCCTGTGCCCTAGCCCGGGTTACGACCGCCACTTCGGGATCACCGAATCGCTCGGCGTGCAGATGATTCCGATCGCCATCAATCACGACGGCCCGGATGTGCACGCCATCGCGGAACTGGTCGCGTCCGACCCGCAGATCAAGGGTCTGTGGGCGGTTCCCAACTATTCCAACCCGACCGGCGTGAACTTCTCCGAAGAGGTTGTGCGCGAACTGGTTTCGATGCCCACCGCCGCGCCGGACTTCCGCCTGTTCTGGGACAACGCGTACGCGGTGCACCCGCTGACCGATACCGCCGCCCCGGTGTACGACGTCCTCGGGCTGGCGGCCGCGGCCGGAAACCCCAACCGGCCCTTCGTCTTCGCCTCCACCTCGAAGATCACCTTCGCCGGGTCCGGCGTCAGCTTCTTCGGCGCGTCCACTGAGAACCTGACCTGGTACCTGAAGTACGCCGCGAAGAAGAGTATCGGCCCGGACAAGGTGAACCAGCTGCGTCACCTGCGCTTCTTCGGTGATGCCGAGGGCGTGCGCCGGCATATGCAGGCCCACCGCGCGCTGCTCGAGCCGAAATTCAAACTGGTGCTGCGGATCCTGGAGGATCGTCTGGGCGCCTCGAAGATCGCCTCCTGGACCGAGCCCAAGGGCGGCTACTTCATCAGCCTGGATGTGGTCGAGGGCACGGCCGGGCGGGTGGTGGCGCTGGCCAAGGAGGCCGGAATCGCCCTGACCCCCGCGGGTTCGGCGTTCCCCTACGGAAAAGACCCGGAGGACAAGAACATTCGCATCGCCCCCAGTTTCCCGTCGCTCGCCGATCTGGAGAAGGCGATGGACGGTCTGGCGACCTGCGTCCTGCTCGCCGCGACCGAGAAGCTGCTGGAGAAGTAGCGGTGGCGCGGGCCGGACAGCCGCGATGTGCGGCTGTCCGGCCGGAATCGGTTACTGCGGCTTGTGCGCCAGCACCGCGAACATCGTCACCGAGAGGTGAATGTCCCCAGTGCGCGCACCGGCTTCCAATTCCGCCAGCAATTCCCGCCGCTGCGCCTCGGTGATCGCCCCGCGCGCTTCCGCCATACCGGCGATGCGGGCCACCAGCGCACCGGCGCCGGCGCTCGCGTCCTGGACCAGCGCGTGCGAGCCGATATCGTCGACGACCAGCCCGGCTCGGGTGAGCAGGCCGGGCAGCCGCCGTCCCGAGAACGGGTTGGTGGTGTTGGTGATGAGGGTTTCGATCACCTCGTGCACGACCCGCCGGTCGCCGGGATGCACGATGGCGGTGCCCCAGTCGCTGTCCATGACGACGACGCGTCCGCCCGGTTTCAGCACCCGGGCGATCTCTCGTGCGGCGCGCTCCGGGGCGGTCAGATGCTGGAACACCCGCTCACACAGGGCGACGTCGAAGGTGTCACCGCCGAACGGCAGCCCGTAGGCATCGCCGGGGACGAACCGGGCGGGCGAATTGTGCTGGGCCGCACGGTGTTCCGCCCCGGCCAGCAGATTCGGATCGGGTTCGACGCCGACCGCGTCACCGGTCGGGCCGACGGCGTCGGCGAAGACCAGCACCTCCGAGCCGGTGCCGGAGCCGATGTCGACCGCGCTTTCGCCCGGAGCGACGGCCAGGGCGTCGTGCGCCCAGCGGCGTAGTCCGCGAATTCCGGGAAGTGCGGCCTGCAGATCGTGCACATCGATGAGTTGGTCGCGGCCCGCGCGATCGAAGCGGTCCGGCCTCAGTCCCGAGGATGAGGAATTGTCTGCCGAGGAGCTGTGTGTGGGCGCCATATCTTCCACCGTGGGTGTTGCCAGAGTGTCGGGCATGAAGATTCACCCTACGCGCGCAGAAAATCTACGGGTGGGTAGACATGTGAGTCCGGTCACGCCGGTCGGTGGGCGGATATTCGCCCGTCTGCGATGATCGATACATGGTGAGCCGCAAAGTGTGCCTCGCGCAGGAACCGGAGTCGGACAAGCTGTTGTCGGAGGACGACTTCGCCCTCCTGACCGGGATGCTGCTGGACCAGCAGTTTCCCCTCGAACACGCCTTCCGCGGTCCGAAGAAGATCGCCGACCGCATGAACGGTTTCGATATCCACCGGATCGCGGAGGCCGATCCGGAGGAATTCGAGGAATTGGGCGCGACCCCGCCCGCCATTCACCGCTACGGCCGGTCGATGGCCCGGCGCACCCAGGAACTGGCCCGATACGTCGTCGAACACTACGACGGCATAACCTCCGAGATCTGGACTCGCGACGATCCCGACGGCAAGGAAGTGCTGCGCCGGCTGAAGGAGTTGCCCGGCTACGGCGACCAGAAGGCGCGCATCTTCCTGGCGCTGCTGGGCAAACAACTCGGTGTGCGCCCGGCGGGGTGGGAGAAGGCGGCCGGTGCCTACTCGGAGCCGAATTCGCGCCGCTCGGCCGCCGATATCGTCGACAACGAGTCGCTGCTCGAGGTGCGGGCATTCAAGAAGCAGATGAAGGCCGCCGCGAAGGAAGCCAAGGCGAAATAGCTTCCGCCGATCCGGTTACTGCGCGGTGTATCCGCCGTCGACCAGGTGATAACTGCCGGTGATGAACGTGGCCGCATCGCTGGCCAGGAATGCGACCAGCCCCGAGACCTCCTCGGGAGTGCCCAGCCTGCCCAGGGCGTGTTTCTGAGCGAGGAACGCCTGGGTTTCCTCGTCGAGGTTCGCCCCGAGCAGCGGCGTGTGGATGAATCCGGGTCCGACCGCGGTGACCCGCACGCCTTGGGCCGCGTATTCGAGGGCCGCGTTCTGGGTCAGGCCGAGCAGCCCGTGTTTGGCCGTGACGTACGCCGACGAACTCGCGAATCCGACGCTGCCGAGGATCGACGCCATATTCACGATGGCGCCCCCGCCGGCGGCCGCGACGGCCGGAAGTTGTTCGCGCAGTGCGTAGAACACGCCGTCGAGGTTCACCGACAGGACCTTGCGCCAGCCGTCCAGCGAATAGTCACCGATCAGCGCGCTCTCCCCGCTGATGCCGGCGTTGTTGACCGCGATCCGCAGCGGTCCCAGTTCGGCGGCGGCCGCGACACTGCGCCGGACGGTCTCCGGATCGGAGGCATCGCCGGCGAAGCCGGCCGCCTGGCCGCCCGCACCGCGAATCTCCTCGACCACCGTATTCGCATTGTCCTCGTCGAGATCGAACACCAGGACCGCGGCGCCGCTGCGCGCGAGTTCGTGCGCGACCGCGCGTCCGATCCCGGAACCGCCCCCGCTGACTATTGCCGCACGGTTGCTTACGTCGTATACGGCCATGATCGACACCCTCTCCGAGACATCGGTTAGCTCATGTACGAGGTTTTGATCGCTCGTCAACGAGTGTAGCTATGAGTTAGCGACGGTATGAATCGCCCGGTGAGCATGCCGAGAGGGGGTCGGCCGAGTGCGCGGCAGTCCGTACGCCCACGACCCTGGGCATCCGGCGTCCGCACCGTGCTCGCGCGGACACCGGACGTGCGGGTGACTAGCTGCTGCTCGCGGCGGCGGTGGCGAACGGCGTTGTGGTGACGCGGTTTTCGCGGTGGGCGGGCGGCTGCCACACTCCGCGGCGCTGCAGGATCGGCAGGACACCTTCGCCGAACCAGTACGCCTCCTCCACGTGCGGGTAACCGGAGAGGATGAACTGCGTGATGCCGAGGCGGGAGTATTCGATCAGCCGCTCGGCCACCTCTTCGTGCGAGCCGACCAGCGCCGTTCCCGCGCCGCCGCGCACCAGTCCGACACCGGCCCACAGGTTGGGTGCGATCTCGAGCCGATCGGTGTTGCCGCCGTGCAGTTCCAGCATCCGCCGCTGGCCCTCGGATTCACTCTGGGCCAGATTCGCCTGCACCCGTTCGATATCCGCCGGGTTCACCGCCTCCAGCAGGCGATCGGCCTCGGCCCAGGCCTGCTCCGACGTGTCGCGGGAGATGACGTGGATGCGCAGGCCGTAATCGAGAATGCGGCCCTCGTCCACCGCGAGCCGGCGGATCCACTCCAGCTTCTTGCTCACCGCGAACAGCGGCTCACCCCAGGTGAGGTAGGTGTC
>NZ_BAFQ01000007.1 GCF_000308375.1 Nocardia aobensis NBRC 100429
GGTGCAGGTGCAGGTGCTGCTGCCGGCGGACCGCAGCCATCCGCGTCCGACCCTGTATCTGCTCGACGGGCGCAGCGCGAGCAACGAGTACAACAACTGGACCGAGCGCGGTGGTGCGGTGCAGTTCTTCGCCGACAAGGACGTCAACGTCGTTCTCACGATCGGCGGCCCGGCGGGGTACTACACGGATTGGCAGCATCCGGATCCGGTGCTCGGCACCAACAAATGGGAGACCTTCCTCACCCGCGAACTGCCGCCGCTGATCGACGCGACATTCGAGGGCAACGGCCGCGATGCCGTGGAGGGGGTCTCGATGGGGGCGGAGGCGGCGATGATGCTGGCGATACGCGATCCGCAGGCGTATCTCGCCGTCGCCGCCCACAGTGGTTGCTACGCAATGGGTTCGGACTTCGGGCAGGCGCAGGCGCGGGCCGTGGTGCGTACCTACGGCGGCGATCCGGACAACATGTTCGGCAAGCAGGACGATCCCGATTGGCTCGCCCACGATGTGATGATGCACGCCGACACCCTGCGCGGTAAGGCGATCTTCCTGTCCGCCGGTTCCGGTGTGCCGGGGCCCTACGACGTTCCGGGCAATCCGGAAGCGGTCTCGACGATCGGATTCGGCGGCCCGCTCGAGGCCGGCGCCAACGCCTGCACGATGGCTCTCGCGGATCGGCTGGAGCGCATGCGGATCCCGGCCGACGTCGATCTACGCCCGGTGGGGACGCATTCCTGGCCGTACTGGAAAGACGAGCTGCCGAGGGCTTGGCCCACCCTGGCGGCAGCCCTCGGCGTGCGCTGACCGCCGCGCGGGTTCAGCCGGCGAAGCGCGCGGCGGTGTCCGGTGCGGTGGCGAAACTCAGGAACCGATCGTTCTCGTGCGGATCGCCCGCGGTGATCCGCACCCCGTCGGTGCCGTAGGGCCGCACCAGGACTCCGGCTTCGGCACTGGCCGCGCCGAACTCCGCGCTGCGCTCGCCCAGCGGCAGCCAGACGAAGTTGGCCTGGGACGGAGGCACCCGATATCCGGCCGCCAGCAGCGCGTCGCGCATGCGTTCCCGCTCCGCCACCACCTGATCGGTGCGGTCGAGCAGTTCGTGCCGTGCCTGCAGGCAGGCCATGGCCGCGGCCTGCGCGAGCCGATTCACGCTGAACGGGATGTGCACCTTCATCAGTGCGGTGATCAGTTCCGGGTCGCCGACGGCATAACCGACGCGCAGGCCCGCGAGCCCGTAAGCCTTCGAAAAGGTATGCAGCACAACGACATTCGAGCGTCCGCGGCCGATCTCCACGCCGTCGGCGCGGTCGTCGGCGGGCAGGCGCAGATACTCGAAGTACGCCTCGTCGAGTACCACCAGCACGTCCTCGGGGATCGCGTCGAGGAAGCGGGTCAGTTCGGCACGGCCGTACGCCGTTCCGGTGGGGTTGTTCGGATTGCAGACGAAGACGAGCCGGGTGCGCTCGGTGACCGCGGCCGCCATCGCGTCCAGATCGTGCGCGAATTCGTCGTTCAGCGGTACCGGCACGGCCGTCGCGTTGCCGACCTGCGTGACGATCGGATACGCCTCGAAGGAGCGCCAGGCGAACACCACCTCGTCGGCGGGAGAGGCGCATGTGATCTGCACCAGTTCCTGGCACAGGGCGACGCTGCCGCAGCCGATCGCGACATTCTCGACCGCTACGTCGTGGAACTCGGCGATGGCTGCTCGAAGTTCGCCCGAGGAGTTGTCCGGATACCGGTTGATGAGTTCGGCCGCCTCGGCGATCACCTTGGCGACACTCGGCAGCGGGCCCTGGGTGGTTTCGTTGCTGGCCAGTTTCACGGCGCCCGGATGGCTGCGCCCCGGAGCGTAAGCCGGAATGGACTCCAGGTCCGGACGAATACGAGCACTCACCCCCACACCTTAATTCCTCGCACGTCGCGGCGGCCCGGCGCGGTTGTCTCGGAGGTGCCGCCGGTCCGTCGGCGGGCCCGAACCGGCTGGGCGGTATGTCGGAAATTTTTTCGAGGAATGGGTACTTCCGTGCAACTTCTCCCGAATGTGACGGATGCGAACTACCCTGGTTTCATGTCGGGCATCTATCGAGATGAAGCACCATTGCGCGACAGCGGGCAGGTGGTCGACGGCGCTCCGGACCCGGCGGCCGGAGGTCGGGTGCCCATCACGGTGATCGAGCCGGAGGGTTACGCGCGCGGCGGCATCGTCGTACTCCACGAGTCCCGTCAGTTTGCCGATGTATTGCTGGAAATGATGAAATCGCTGGCCGGTGAGGGCTGGATCATGGTGGCGCCCAATCTGTTCCACCGCTTCGATCGGCAGGGTGGCCACGGGGACGGCGCCGGGACGGTCAACGACCGCGATCTGGCCGCCGTCGGGGCGCGGGTATCCGACGGGCCCGGCGCGGTCGCCACCGCGGTCGCGGGCGGCGCCGGGGCCGAGCAGGTGTTCGGTGCGGATCTGTTCGCCGATTTCGACGCCTGCTTCGACTGGCTGGTCGGCCGGGGTGTCTTCCCCGACACCGTGGGTGTGCTCGGCTTCGACAACGCCGGCACCGCCGCACTGCTGGTCGCCACGAACCGGCCCATCGGGGCCGCCGTGAGCGTCGCGGCACCCGGCATCGTGGAGCCGCTGACAGCGGAGGCGGCGGCACTCGTCGACGCCGCACCACAGCTGCAGGCTCCCTGGCTCGGCCTCTACGGCAACGACGATCCGGTCAACCCGTCCGGCCACGTCGAACGCCTCCGTGATGCGGCGGCGCGCGCTTCGGTGGCCACGCTGGTCGTGAGCTATCCGGGTCTGCATCACCGCCCGGACCATCCCGGCTTCGATATGGCCGACTTCGAGCAGCTTCCCGAGGAGGAGAAGCGGCAGTTGATCGACGCGCAGACCAGAATCTTCGATTGGTTCGACAGTCACCTACGTTGACCAGCCGTTTTGCGTCCTGACCGGTTGCTCTGTACTCTTGCCTCTCGGCGGTTCGAAAGGACCGGCGCCCTCGAAAGAAGGCTCCAGGAGGCGTGCCAGAGCGGCCGAATGGGACTCACTGCTAATGAGTTGTCCCTTCACGGGGACCGGAGGTTCAAATCCTCTCGCCTCCGCCACGCCCGGGTAACCGGGCACACAACTGAACAAGACCTGCGCCCGTAGCTCAACGGATAGAGCATCTGACTACGGATCAGAAGGTTGGGAGTTCGAGTCTCTCCGGGCGCGCAGAAAGAAGGCCCCGTCGCATTGCGGCGGGGCCTTCTTCGTATTCCGTCGGCGGAGCCGGTTTACCCTGGCCGGGTGGAGGATCGCACGACCGGGTGGGAGATCGTGCGCCCGCGTGAGGTCGCGGACGGGCTGGCGATGCTCGGGTATCGCGATCGTGACGATGCCGGGCTCGAGCTTCGGGTGGCGGTGATTCCGGCGGTGACCGTGGCGGTTGATTTCGGTGGCGGTGGGCTGGTTGTGGAGACGACGGCGGCCAGTCGGGCGAGTGGGGGGATGGTGGCCGGTTTCTCCGGGGGGCTGACGGCTATTCGGGCGGAGCGGGCGGCGTGTGTCGAGGTGCGGATGTCGCCGCTGCGGGCGTATTCGGTGCTCGGGGTCGGGCCGGGGGAGTTGGGCGCTGCCGTGGGGTTGGACGAGGTGTGGGGGGTGTCGGCGGAGCGGTTGCGGGGGCGGCTGGCGGAGGCGGAGGATTGGGAGGAGCGGTTTGCGCTTACGAGAGCGTTTCTGGCGCAACGGTTCCGGGCCGATCGCACGCCGGATCCGGAAGTGGTGGCCGGGTGGAATCACATCGTGACGAGTCGCGGTCATGTCAGGATCGCCGATGTGGCCGAATCGTGCGGCTGGAGTCGTAAACGGTTGTGGACGAGGTTCGAATCGCAGGTCGGGCTCACCCCCAAGCGGGCCGCGATGCTGGTGCGGTTCCGGCATGCGGTCGAGGGGCTGGTGGCGGGCCGGCCGGCCGCCGATGTCGCGGCGTCCTGCGGGTACAGCGATCAGGCGCACATGTCGCGGGAGATCGCGAGTTTCGCCGGTCGCACGCCGGGCACGCTGGCACGTGAGACGCACACCCCGATCGGGCAGCACCGCTACCGAGCCTGGGGAACATTTTTTCAAGACCCGGCGGGGGTGGCCGGCCGAAAGTGAGGGCCCGAACGAGAAAGGGCCGGCCATGGCAGACGACGATCTTCACGATTTCGAACACGCGACTTTCACTCATGAGGGCAAGTCCCGCACGATCTTTCGGCAGGGCAGCGGGCCCGCGGTGATCGTCATGGCGGAATTCCCGGGCATCTCGCCGGATGTCTTCGACTTCGCCCGGCGGGTGGCGCGCATCGGCTGCACCGCGGTGGTGCCGCATCTGTACGGGAATCCGGGGCGGGACCCGGATCCCGCCGCGCACGGCACTCTCGCCGCGGTGGCGAATATCGCCGGTCAGTTCGGGCCGATCTGTGTCAGCCGGGAGTTCGTGGTGCTGGCGACGGGGCGCACCTCACCGGTGGTGCAGTGGTTGCGGGCGCTGGCCGAGGCCGAGCATCGGCGGTGCGGCGGGCCCGGAGTCGGCGCCGTCGGGATGTGTTTCACCGGGGGATTCGCGCTGGGGATGGCTGTGGACGATCGGCTGGTCGCACCGGTGCTCTCCCAGCCGGGTCTGCCTTTGGGTTTCACCGCGCGGCAGAAGAGCTCGATCGACGTCTCACCCGACGATCTCGACCGCATCAAACAGCGATGTGCCGCAGGGCTTTCCGTGATGGGCCTGCGCTTTCGCGGTGACCGTCGCTCACCGGCCGAGCGTTTCGACTTCCTCCGCGCGCAGCTCGGCGACGCGTTCATCGCCATCGAACTCGACGACGCCGCCGCCAATCCGGACGGCGTGCTGAGCGCGCATTCGGTGCTCACCGAACATCTCATCGACGAACCGGGCGAACCGACTCAGGCCGCGCTGCACCGCGTGCTGGATTTTCTCGCCGAGCGGCTCGAGGTTCCGGGACGTGTGGATCGGTGAGTCCGGCGCCTCACAACCACGCGGGCAGATTCGGCAGATATCCGGTGAGCCCCACGCCGTCGCTGCGGCCGATCAACCATGCCAGCAGCTCCGCTGCGGGTCCGGAAATGGTGTCGGAAGGGTCGGGGCCCACCTTGGCGGTGAAATCGGTGTCGGTGGCGACGAGGGTGAAGCTCGGCGGCGGTGGCTGATCCGGGTCGGAGGTCATCGGCTTGGCATCGGCGGGGCGGTGGGCAGAGGCCGCATGGTCGAATCCGGCGGACACCTCCGGCAGCATCCGGGCCACGAAGGCGGCCGGCCAGTCCGCGGGCCGGTAGCCGATGTTCAGGTCGACGCGGTGAATCTCGATCTCGCGCAGGCGCAACCACGGCACCACCGCGGCGGCCAGTTCCTTACCCGTGCGCGCCCGCACCCGGTACTGCCAGCGTTCCGGCGGCATGGCCCGGGCCAGGCCGAGGAAGCGATCCGCGGACGCGTGCAGGTCGCTCAGCTGCTCGGCGAGCGGGCGCGGCGCACCGGCCTCGATATCGGAGTCGCGCAGCAATTGGCTTGCGTACTGCGGGGTTTCGATGCCCGTGCGGGCCCACAGCAGCAGGTTCACCAGTCCGTCGGCATTGCGGGACAGGTGGGCCAGCAGATGGCCGCGAGTCCAGCCCGGCAGCAGTGACGGTTCGGCGATATCGCTGTCGTGCAACGCTTCCACCGCGCCGACCAGGGACTCGGTCGCCGCGTGCACGGCTTCGAGCAGGTCGACGGGAACGGATGATTCCGGCGCTTCGCTGGTCACCCGGCTGACCCTACCCAGCGCTGGGAACGCTCGCTGGGCGAACTCGATTGCCGTCGGATAACTGTTCAGGTTCCCGACAGCTGATCGTCGACTCGGCAGGATAGGTATCACCGGTGGGAACCAGTCATCTGCTCCGATTCGCCCTCGCCGGCGCCGTACTCTGCGCGGCCGCCGCCTGTTCGTCCGGCGGCGGCGAACCACAATGGCGCACCGACCGGGACCGGCCGCTGACCGTATCGCTCGACGACCTGTCCGCCCGCACGGGCGGTGGCGCGGCCGTCGCCTTCGGCACACCGGCGCACGGCCGCCTCGACCGCACCGCCGACGGTTCCCTGCGCTACACGCCGGAGCCCGGCTACCAGGGCGAGGACACCTTCACGGTGACCACCTCCGATGCGGTGCACCTCTATACCACCGATATCGCGCCGCTCGGCGACTTCGGCGGCACCACGGTGCAGGGCAGCGGATTCGGGTCCGCGTGGACACCGGTGCCGGGGTCGGCCGACGAGTTCTACGGGCTCACCGACCGCGGCCCGAACGTCGACGGGCCCGGCAAGAACGAAAAGCTCGTTCCCATCCCGAATTTCGTGCCGAAGATCGGCAAGTTCCGGCTGACCGGGACGCGCGCGGTACTGGAATCCACCATCGACCTGAAGAACCGCGCGGGCGTCGGCTTCAACGGACTGGTCGACACCGCCGCGTCGACCGGGGAGACCATGCGCGACCTGGACGGTCACACCTTGCCGCCCATCGACCACGGCCTGGACCCGGAGGGACTGGTCGCCCTGCCCGACGGCACCTTCTGGGTCTCGGACGAATACGGTCCGTTCCTCGTGCACTTCGACGCGTCCGGCACCGAAATCGAGCGTCTCGCACCGGGTTCCGGCCTGCCGCGGGAACTGACGATGCGAACGCCGAATCAGGGAATGGAGGGCCTGACCGTCACACCGGACGGCCGGCGATTGGTCGGCGTGATTCAAAGTGGTTTGCAGACACCGGGTGTGGATTCCGCACGGGAAGTGCCGATGACCCGGATCGTCACCGTGGATCTGCAGACCCGCGCCGTCGCCGAATTCGTCTATCCGCTCGAGGATCCGAAACGGAAACTCGCCGTCTCCGAAATCACCGCACTCGACGACCACACCTTTCTCGTGGACGAACGCGACGGTGAACTCGCGCCCGAGGCGAACAAGAAACTGTGGACGATCGATCTGAACGGCGCCACCGATATCGGACCCCGAGCGAATGTGCCCGGCACCCGATACGACCCGAATCTCGGGCTGCTCGTCGGTGACATACCGCTGGAAACCTATGTCGGCAAGGTATCGACCGCCGACGGGATCGCCGCGCTCGGCAAGGCCGGAATCACCCCGGTCGCGAAGAAATCGAACCTGGACCTCGCCGGATTGGTCGCGGGACTGAATCCCGCCGGCGGATTCTTCGGCCACGACAAAATCGAGGGCGCCGCCACCACCGACGGCGGCCGCACGCTCTACATCTCCGACGACAGCGATTTCGGCCTGGCCGGAAGCACCGGCAGCGTGGCGCCCTTCGGCCTGAAACCCAAAATTCTGCCGGACGGCCGCCAGGACACCGGTGAAATCCTGCGGGTCGACACCGGGGCGCTCCCGGCGCGCACCACAGCGCACACCGTCACCGTCTCGGTGGGTTAGCCGGCATTCTCAGGCTTTACCCAAGTTCCGCACAAATGCATGCCAGTCGACGCTGTCACCGTGGGTATATGAGCACAGTTGTCGAGGTACTGGTAATGGGCGTCATGCTGGCCACCTTCGCGGCCATGGCGATCGCGGGCGCGGTGGCGGAATCGGCGCCCCGCTCGCTGGTCATGCTGGGAAACGAGGAGCCGGAGGCCGTGCGCGCTTCCGCCCGTCGCCGCTGATCGCACGCTGCGCGACCCAGATCTGCACGGCGAGCGCGATCAGCCACAGCGACATGGATCCGACCTGGATGCGCTGGGCGATGCCCAGTGCGTAATTGCCCGGCAGATTGTCGGCGATCAGCATCCAGGCGGTCGCGGCCGAGCCGATGATCAGGATCCACAATCCGGAATGCCGCAGAATCGGCCAGCGCCGATAGCGGAAGGCGGCGACGCTGAACGCGATCATCGCCACGAATATCGACGTGACCGCCAGCGTGCTGGTCAGCGCGTGAATCTGGTGCAATTGCGGAAACATGCCGCTGTCCGACGGCGGGCACGGCGCCGAGCAGGTGTGCAAGGGCCATTGCGCATCGGCGATCGTGGACGCGCCGAAACAGCCCAGCGCCACCCAGCCCACGGTCGACAGACGTCGCCGCGAGAAGACGAACATCGCCGCGACCGCGGAAATCAGGGTGAGCGAACCGGCGATCGTGTCACCGAGATCGAACACCCAGCGAAAAGGACGGCCCTCGGCATCCAATTCGCTGAGGAACGACCTGATCGGGTTCAGATGGATCGGCAGGACGAACTCCAGGATCCACGACGAATAGCAGACGCCCGCGACGGCGACGGCGGCCGCGATCATCGAGCGGACGAGGCGGAACCGCACGCGCACGGGCGCGTGGTCTCGATCCAGTACGGCGACCGCACCGGATTCGTCCGCCGCACGATCGTGCGGCCCGCTCGGCGTCATTGCCCTCGTTTCACGTCATCGCCCACGTTCGGAAAGTGCCGTATTCCCGCTGCAATGTCGGCTGCACTTCCATCATGGTCTATCGCCCGGACAAAGCCGACTGCACCCGATCCGCGGCGGCGACCGAATTCTCGTGTTCCCAGATCCGCACCACCAGCCAGCCCGCGGCGGTGAGCCGCGCATCGGTATCGCGGTCGCGGGCCACATTGCCGGCCAATTTCTCCGCCCACCACTCGGCGTTGTTCTTCGGATAGGTGGCGTGTTCGGGGCAGCGGTGCCAGAAACACCCGTCCACGTACACCGCCACTTTGCGACGCGGGAACACCAGGTCGGCGCGGCGGCGCAGACCCGGAAGCGGAGCCCGGTCCACGAAATACCGCAGGCCCCGCCGATGCAGTTCGGTACGCAGCGCGGTCTCCGGGGCGGTACCCGTGCGCCGTTGCCGGGCCATCCGGGCACTGGTCACCGCGTCGGTGACGGGACGGCCGGAACTCATGCACAACCCTTACAGCGTCCACCCGCGGGCCGGTGTTCCCGGGGCCCGATTCGGTGACCGATTCGACACGTCACACCGCCGCCGAGACGTACGGGACACCCGGACTCTCCCGCGGCAGGCCTCCCATGCGGATCAGGTGGTTCTCCATATCGGCGATGAAGCCGGGCGGGAAGCGCAGCGTGCCGCGCGCGGCACGGCGCAGGAAACCGGCGGTCGCGCGCGCCGACAGCAGGCGGGCGTCGTCGAGGAACCAGCGCAGATCCTCGTACGGCTCGTGCACCGGCCATGTCGACACCGGGACCCGGTAAGCCTTACCGGTATGGCCCCACGCCGCCGCCGGCCAGCGATGCGCGGTCAGTGGCGCGTACTCCGCGGCCACCCCGTCGGCGGGGGCGGCCAGGCGGGATCCGATCCACGACGCCATCCGCACACTCACCGCATTGCCGACCAGTTTCCACCGATGTCCCGGACGGACCCCCGCGGCGGCCAGTGCCGGCGCGGTCCAGTCGTGGGAAAAGCCTTGCAGCCGTTCGGCATCGGTGATTCCGGGAGTGACGATCTCACCGGCGGGCAATCGGACCGCGGGCGGGCTCGCGATACCGAGCCCGGACCCGCCCTTCAACGTCGGCACCGCATTCACCGCCCAGCCCAGTCCGCGCACCCCCTCGGTCCAGTAGAAGCCACAGGGGTCCACCTCGGGATCGCCGATCGTGCGCGGCCCCGCATCGGTGCCGAACAGCACCGGCCGCGGATCCTCCGACCGCGACGCCAGCATCAGCACCCGCTGCCGCCGCTGCGGCAGCCCGAACGCGCGCGCGTCGACCACTCGGTAGGCCCAGGTGTAGCCCAACTCCTCCAACGCGGCCGTGATGTGCCGCATCGCCTGCCCGCGTCCCAGCTGCAACATGAACGGGACGTTCTCGATCAGCAGCCAGCGCGGACCGCGCTTGCGGCGAACCAGCCGGAACACCTCGTCGACCAGACCCGAACGCTCGCCGGTGATTCCCGCCGTCCGTCCCGCCTGCGAGAGGTCCTGGCAGGGAAATCCGGCCGCCACCAATTCGGTTCCCGCGGGCAGCGCGCGCAGGCGGGTGACATCAGCATGGGTTTCGACCTCGGGAAAGCGGGCGGACAGGACCGCGCGTGCGCCGGGATCGATCTCGCACAGCAGTTCGGTATGCCAGCCGTGGGCGCTCAGCCCGAGTTCCAAACCCCCGATTCCGGCGAACAACCCGACCATCCGCGTGTTGTTCACAGCCGGTGGTCCTTTCGCCCGAATCCCCGTCGGGCACCGGCGCGGTCGCGAAGGGCCCGGGTGTGGAGGTTACTCGAGCAGGTCGGCGACGTCAGCAGTCAGTGGGTGATGTTCGTCGGATGTGTGCGGGGGCGTGCGGTATTGGAGGCGGACTATCCGGTGAGGCACTGGCTGTGTTTTTGGCCTCCGCTTCGCTCCGGCGGGGTCTCGGCCCCTTGGGCCTCGATTTTTCACTCCTCCGGTCAGTCGCTGCGCTCCCTCCCTCCGTCGCTCCAAAATAGAGGCGGGCCGAGACCCACCACTGTGCACTGTCGCGGAAAGTGGACCGGACGGCGGGACCTTTGAGGAGCGGCTGTGCTGTTCGGGCGTGCGCAGCGGCGTAGCGGTCGAAAATCGGTTGGCGGGCGGCGGGAGCGCTGGCAATCTGGAAGGTCGTACGCG
The DNA here is from genome assembly GCF_000308375.1 of Nocardia aobensis NBRC 100429. Taxonomy (GTDB): domain Bacteria; phylum Actinomycetota; class Actinomycetes; order Mycobacteriales; family Mycobacteriaceae; genus Nocardia; species Nocardia aobensis. Next base: position 10,614 of record NZ_BAFQ01000007.1, read on the forward strand.
CGCTCGGTCGGGGGCCGGGGCGGTGCGGTGGTGATCGATTCGGCGAAAGACGACCTGGCGAAGGGGGATTGTTGTGTCCGTCGCTACGACGGAGACCGTATCCGATTCGGAGGACGACAGAACCGGAACGGTCGACGAAGACTTCGGCGCCCGAGTGACGGGCGCGGGTTCGCTGCGGCGTCTGTGGCCGGAGATCCGGCCCTATCGGGCGGCGCTGTTCGGCAGTGCGGTGCTGTCGGGGCTCGGCATGCTGTGCGATATCGCGTTGCCGTTCGTCACCGCGCGGATCGTCGACGGCCCGGTCGCGCAGCGGGATTTCGGCGGCATCTGGGTGCCGATCGGGCTGGTCGTGGGGCTGGCGGTGCTCAGCACGGTCACCTCGTGGTGGCGGCGGTGGATCATCGCGGCGCCGGCGAGCCGGCTCGAGGTGTCCTTGCGCGGCAAGCTCTTCCAGCGATTGCAGGTGCTCTCGGTCGGCGTGCACGACGGGATGGAGTCGGGGCAGCTCACCTCGCGCGCGATCACCGACATGTCCACGCTGCGGCGCTTCTTCGCCTTCGTCGCGCCCTCGCTGCTGTCACTGACTGCGACGCTGGGCGTCGGCGTGGCACTGCTGTTCGTCCTGAGCTGGCAGATCGGGCTGATCGAACTGCTCATCGCGGTTCCGCTCGTCCTGCTCGCACTGCAATTCGAACAGGGTTACGGTCGCGCCTCGCGTCGCGCGCAGGACCAGTCCGGGCATCTCGCCACGACGGTCGAGGAGTCCGCGCAGGGTATCCGCGTGCTGAAGGCGTTCGGCCGCGGCCCGTGGTTCGGACGCCGGTTCCGCGCCGAGGCGCGGGAACTACAGACCCTCGAGCTCGCCAAGGTGCGGTTGGCCGCACGGCTGTGGACGGCATTGAACACGTTGTCCGCGTTGGGTATCGCGGCCGCACTCGCCGTCGGCGGGTATCTGCTCACCGAACAGGCGATGACGGTCGGCGCCCTGGTCGCCGGCATCACGCTGACCACCTACCTGCAGTGGCCGATCATGGGCTTCGGCTTCCTGCTGGCCGAGATGAACCACGCCCGCACCGCGGCGCAACGGTTCTGGGAGGTGATCGATACACCCGTCGAGATCACCGATCCGGAACATCCCGTCGCCTCGCCGCGGCCGCTGCGTGGTGAATTGCGTTTCGACCGGGTGCGTTTCCGCTTCCCGGACGCCGACCGCGATCTGCTGCACGACATTTCGCTGCGGCTGCGGCCGGGCGAGACGGTCGCGGTGGTCGGCGCCACCGGCAGCGGTAAGTCGGCGTTGCTGGGCCTGGTGCCGCGATTGTTCGACGTCGCGGCGGGCGCGGTGACGATCGACGGAATCGATGTGCGCTCGATGCGGCTGTCGGATCTGCGGTCGCAGGTCTCGGTGGCCTTCGAGGATCCGGTGCTGTTCTCGGCCAGCGTTCGGGAGAACATCATCCTCGGCTATCCCGACGCCGGCGAGGAGAGGATTCGCGCCGCACTCGAGGTGGCCTGCGCCGCGCGGTTCGTTGACGAGTTGCCGTGGGGCCTGCGCACCCGGATCGGGGAGCAGGGCATGAGCCTGTCGGGCGGGCAGCGGCAGCGGCTGGCGCTGGCGCGAGCCGTGCTGGACCGGCAGAAACACTCCGGCGGGCACATCGTGGTCCTGGACGACCCGCTCTCCGCCCTGGACGTGAGCACCGAGGAACAGGTCCAGGTGCGGCTGCGCGAGGCGCTGGCCGGAGCCACCGTGCTGCTGGTGGCCCACCGCCCGTCGACCGCGGCCTGGGCGGACCGGGTGGCCGTCCTCGACGGCGGCCGCATCATCGCCGACGGACCTCACGAACGACTACTCGAAACCTGTTCGCGCTACCGGGAATTGATGGGAGGTGAGCTCGATGCCGGAGAACCCGAGCGAGGACGCAGCTTCGCGCACGAACACTGACCGGGTGGGCACGATCACCGACCGCCCGGGCGCCGCGGCGCGCGACGAGGCAGCCGAAATCCTGCGCGTCGACGCCGATTCCGAGGCCGACTGGCGGGGTGTAGCCGCCGAGGAAGGCGAGCAGACCGATGCGGTCAACCTCGCCCTGGCGGCACGGTCGCGCCACCTGCTGTGGTCGTTGATCCGGCCCTACCGCAGGTGGGCGGCCGCTGCGCTGGTGCTGATCGTGATCGACAACGCCGCCCTGGTGGCGACGCCGCTGTTCGTCGCCCACGGCGTCGACACCGGGGTGGGGCGCGCGCTCGACGGCGACTGGTTGCCGCTGGCACTGGCCGTGGGCGGCATTCTGGGCTGCACCGCGCTCGGTGGCGTGACGACCTTCCTCTTCCTGCGCATCTCCGGCAGGTTGAGCCAGCAGGTGCTGTTCGATCTGCGACTGCGGGTCTTCACGCATGTGCAGCGGCTCTCGATCGATTTCCACGAGAACTACACCTCCGGCAAGATCGTCGCGCGGCTCACCAGTGATCTGGAATCGCTCGAGGATCTGCTCGAGCGTGCGCTCAACGACGCGCTGAGCGCCGTGCTGTCGGTGGTGACGATCGCCGCGATCCTGCTGTGGCTCGATATTCCGCTCGCCGCGGTGGTGCTGCTCGGTTTCGTCCCGTTGGTTTTCGTGACGCGCTGGGCGCAGCGGCGCCAGCGCGCCGGCTACCGCCGCACCCGGGGCGCGATCGCGAAGGTGGTCGTGCATTTCGTCGAGACCATGGGCGGAATCCGCGCGGTGCAGGCATTCCGGCGCGAGGAGCGCAACGAGGCCATTCTGGTCGATTCCGATGCCGAATACCGAGCCGCGAATATCACTGCGCTGCACGGGATGGCGGCCTACATCGGCCTGGTTCGGTTGATCAGCAATGTGACGAACGTCGTCATCCTGGTCGTCGGCGCGTGGCGAGTCATCCACGGCCACACCGAAATCGGTGTGCTCGCGGCCTTCCTGCTGTACCTGCGGCAGTTCTACGGCCCGCTGGACGAATTGGCCCAGGTGTTCAACTCCTATCAGTCCGCGGCGGCCGCGCTGGAGCGGATATCGGGTGTGCTGGAGGAGCGGCCGAGCGTGGCCGAACCCGACGCCCCGCATCCGCTCGAGCGCCCGCGAGGTGAACTGCGCCTGACGGATGTCGTCTTCGGCTACCCGAGCCGCGACGATGTGTCCGGGAGCGAGGCTCACCCCGCGCGGTCGGTGCTGCCGAGATTCTCGCTCACCGTCGAGGCCGGTCAGATCGTCGCGCTGGTCGGTGCCACCGGTGCCGGAAAGTCGACCCTGGCCAAGTTGATCGCGCGGTTCTACGACCCCTCGTCGGGCACGGTGTCGCTGGACGGCATCGACCTGCGCACGATCGCCGACGCGGACCTGCGCCGTGCGGTCGCGATGGTGACGCAGGAGTCGTACCTGTTCTCCGGTTCGGTCGCCGACAACATCCGGCTCGGCCGGCCCGACGCCACCGATGCCGAGGTGTTCGCGGCGGCCCGCGCGGTCGGACTGTACGACTTCGTGATGTCGCTGCCGGACGGCTTCGACACCGATGTGCGCAAACGCGGCGGGCGATTGTCGGCCGGTCAGCGCCAGCTCGTCGCCTTCGCTCGCGTCTTCCTGGCCGATCCCTCGGTGATCGTGCTGGACGAGGCCACCTCGAGCCTCGACATTCCGGGCGAGCGGCAGGTACAGCGCGCGCTCGAGACCGTGCTGCGCGGGCGGACCGCGGTGATCATCGCGCATCGGTTGTCGACCGTCGCCATCGCCGACCGGGTGCTGGTGATGGATTCCGGGCGGATCGTCGAGGACGGTACGCCCGCGGATCTGATCGCATCGACCGGACGTTTCGCGGCGCTGCACACCGCGTGGCGCGAATCACTGGTGTAGCGCAGGTGAACAACTCGCGCGCCGCGACCACACCGCGAGCCCGGTTGTCACCTACGGTAGAGGGGTGAGTAAGCCAGCCCAGGGCAATTCCGAGACCGCCCAGGCGAGCGAGGCCGCGGCGCCCCGCTGGCCGGCGGTGCTCACCTGGCGCGCGCACGACGCGTCCCGGATGGAATCGGTCCGCGTGGTCCTCACCGGTAACCGGATCCGTGCCTCCGGTCGCATCATCGCCGGGGGCTGCGGTGAACATCCCGCGTTCAGCGCGTCCTACGACCTGGTCACCGACGAGGTGGGCCGCACGAAGCGGCTGTCGCTGCGCAGTACCGTCGCCTCGGGTGAACGGCATGCCTCGATCGCCCGGGACGAGGAGAACTACTGGCTCGTCGATGCCGGCGGCACTCACGTGCGGTCCATGTTCGGCGGTGCGCTGGATGTGGACGTGGTGCTGAGCCCGCTCTTCAACACCCTGCCGATCCGCCGTTTCGGGCTTGCGCACGCCACCGAGGACGTGCAGGTTCCGGTTGTCTACGTGCGGGTTCCGGATCTGCTCGTGCAGGAGGCGATTCTCACCTACAGCAGCGGCGCCGACGGGATCCATGTGCTCTCGCCGGTGTCGAGCGCGACGGTGACCGTCGATGACGACGGATTCGTCCTCGACTACCCGGGCCTCGCCGAGCGGGTCTGACTCGCTCGGTTCTCAGTCCAGTGAGCGGATCACGCCGCCTCGGCGTCCCGCATCGCGCAACCGTTCCAGCCAATCCTGATCGCCGGGGCGGATATCGGTGATGTCCCAGCGCCGCAGGGTGTCGTAGCGGTCACGTTCGCTGTAGCCCGCGTCGATCAGTTCGCCGAGGGTGCCCTCGTCGCGCAGGCTGTCGCGCGCGGCCTCGAGCAGGCGCAGCGCGTCGTCGATCGCCTCGGTGAGCGCGGCGGCGTTCGGTTCGCAGATCGCGCGCACCAGTTCGGGGGCGGTCGCGGCGACCCGGGTGCCGTCGCGGAACGAGCCCGCGGCCAGACCCAGAGCCAGATCGCCGCCCGCGGCTCCCGCGACCGCCAGCGCCTCGGCCAGCACGTGCGGCAGATGCGAGATGCGGGCCACCGCACGATCGTGTTCGTCCGCCAGGACCGGCACCACGCTCGCACCGCAGTCCAGCGCCAGCCGCGCGACCCGGTGCCATGGTTCGGCGCGGGTGCCCGGGTCCACGCCGACTGCCCAGGCCGCGTCGCGGAACAGCTCGGGAGACGATGCGGCCCAGCCGGATTCGGCCGTTCCCGCCATCGGATGCCCGCCGACGTAGCGCGCGCCCAGTTCCTGGCGGTGGACCTCGGCGCGCACCGGTTCCTTCACACTCACCACATCGGTCAGCGGGCAGTCGGGCGCGAACGTCTTCACATCGGCGAGAACGGTGTCGATGGCCGGCATCGGCACCGCCAGCACGATCAGCGCATCGTCGGCGGCGGCCCGGGACAGCACCGCCGCGATATCGGATTCGACGTCGAATCCGTCGGCCCGGGCGGCCTGCGCACCCGGAGCCGACCGGTTGTAACCCCAGGCCCGGTAGCCGGCCGCGGCCGCCGCGCGCAGCAGTGAGCCGCCGATCAAACCCGTACCCAGTACGCACACCGAGGAATTCCGATCGCCTGTCATCGGATCAGATTCGCATACGACTTCAACATTTCCGCCGAAGCCGACTACCGTTGCGGCCATGGCACAGCGCTCGAGCACGAACAGGGCCGCGTCGGACGATTACGACGATGTGGAAGGGTTCGCCGTGGCGGTCGTCCGCGAAGACAGCACGTGGCGCTGCAGCCCGCTCAGCGCCGCGGCACTGTCGAGTCTGTCCGCGGCCGAGGACGAACTGCGCGCCCTGCGCAGCACCGGTGCGGTATTCGGATTGCTGGACGTCGACGACGAATTCTTCATCGTCCTGCGGCCGGGTCCGACCGGTAGCCGGTTGCTGATCTCGGACGCCACCGCCGCGATCGATTACGACATCGCCGTCGAGGTGCTCGACGCGCTGAATGTCGAAGTCCCCGATATCGATCCGGACGAACTGGATGATATCGATCCGTGGGAGGAAGGCGATCTGGGTGTCCTGGCGGACCTCGGCCTGCCCGAGCCCGTGCTCAGCGTGATCCTCGCGGAAACCGATCTGTATCCGGACGAACAGCTGGGAATGGTCGCGCAGCGGCTGGGCTTCGCCGACGAATTCTCCGCGGTCCTGGACAAGCTGCACCGTTGAGCCCGGGGGCAGCGCCGAGTCCGGGGTCACCTCCGGGAGACGAGGATCTCGTCCGGGCCGCCCTCGCCGCCGCGGCGCAGACCGACCCGCGCGACGTCCCGGTCGGTGCGGTCGTCTTCGACGCGAACGGCCGCGAACTGGCCCGGGCCGGCAACGCCCGGGAGGCGCTCGGCGACCCGACCGCGCATGCCGAGATCCTGGCGCTGCGCCGCGCCGCTCGGGTATACGGCGACGGCTGGCGGCTCGAGGGCGCGACGCTGGCGGTGACGTTGGAACCGTGCACGATGTGCGCCGGAGCGCTGGTCCTGGCCCGGGTCCGCCGCGTCGTCTTCGGCGCCTGGGAGCCCAAGACCGGTGCGGTCGGCTCGCTCTGGGACGTGGTGCGTGACCGTCGCCTCAACCATCGGCCCGAGGTCCGAGGTGGCGTGCTCGAGGCCGAATGTGCGGCCGTCCTGGACGCCTTCTTCCGCGCTCAACGCCCCTGACCACCCGATTTCGGTTTCGCTGCGCCTGTCCGGTAAAGTCACCTGCGGTGGCGTGTCCGAGCGGCCTAAGGAGCACGCCTCGAAAGCGTGTGTGGGGTAACCCCCCACCGAGGGTTCAAATCCCTCCGCCACCGCCACAGCCTCCACCCGGATTCCGGGTGGAGGCTTTTTCGTCTGCGCCGGTCGTCGTCACCCGGCCGAACCGGTGCGAGTCTTCGGTGCGTCCGGGTCGTGGCGGACGGCCTTGAAGTAGCTGATCCGAGTCGGCTCGGTCCGCAGCACCGTGGTGTCGGTACCGCCGATGTGACCGGGCCGCTCGACCACCAGCGGCGGACATTCCACTCCCTCGACCCGCACCGTCTGATGTGCGCGCACGACCAGGTTGAACGGGGTTTCGGTCTCGGAGATCCCGCCGACGACCCGGCAGTGCTGCCACGCCTCGATCAGGTAGGTCTCGTCCGTGTCGTTGGTGCAGGTCGTCTCCGTGCACGAGACCCCTGCGGGAAACGGCTGTGCGGAGGCCGAGGGAGCGAGGGCGGCGACCGCGGCGCAGACGGCGCCCGAAGCGATGCCGACGGCGAGAATCCATGCGTTCAAAGTGTCCGGTTCCTTTCGACCTCTACGCGACGCCAGCGGTCGAGGTCCGGACTCGTACCGTCGCGGCGACGACACCGTCGCGCTCCCGATTGTCCGGTATTTCCGTCTCGGTCGGGGTGCTGATTCCCCGCCACCGGTAAGCCGGGGGTCGTATCCGGCTGCGCGGACGGACATCGCCGCCGTTTGCCCCAATGTCGCTGTGCCACCGAGGTTTACCGTGCCCACGGCAACCGTTTGCGCCGTGAGCTGCCGACACCGTTGTGTATTTCCTTGTGGAAGTAAGGGTTTCGCGGCGATTGCCCGGCGCCGAGCACTGTGCACATTCCTAGCGTCGTGTCGTACTCGCGTGTTCTACTGCACATTACCGACTAGTAGGAAGTGCGGCGGTCTGAGGTAATCTAGCGACCAGTTGCTTGCCGGACGTCCCGCCGTCGCAGTCGGGCAGTGCGCAGATCATGTGAGGGACAACAACTTTGACTACACCGGAGAGTCCGGTCGTGCGGACCGCGACGCGCGACGACATCGCCGGAATGGTGCGGGTACTGGCCGCGGCCTTCGCCCACGACGATCCGATCGAGGAATACGTCTTTCCGGACGAAAACGTCCGGCACCGGCGCGCGCCCCGGATGTTGCGGACCATGATCGAGCACCGCTTCCTGCCGGCCGGTGGTGCCGAGGTGGCGGAGTTGGACGGCCGCATCGTCGGCGCCCTGCTCTGGTACCCCGACGGTTACCGGCCCGGTGGGCTCCGCGAATTCCTCGCGGGCCCACTGTTTCTCGCGGGCATGGGCACCGCCGTGGGAAGGGGAACCGAGGTCGACCGGACCATGGACCGGGCGGCACCGGCCGAACCCCATCTGTTCCACGTCTACCTCGGCACCGATCCGGCACTGCAGCGCAGCGGCGTCGGCCGCGCGCTGTACGCGTCGTTCACCGACAAGGCCGACCGGCAGGGCGTACTCCTGTGCGGAATCTGCAAGGACGAGAACGTCGGCTACTACGAGGCCCTGGGTAACGAACGCACCGGGTCCGTCCGGCTGGGCCGGACGGGCCCGGAAATGAACATCATGATTCGCCGACCGCGACCGCTCTGATCAGCGGGAATTTTCGAGTCGGCCGAGGAGTCGCTGTGTCTGACATTGCCATCGTCGGAATCGGATGCCGGTACGCCGGCGGTATCGATTCGCCGGAATCCTTCTGGGACTTCGTGATCAACAAACGGGACGGGGTCACCGAGATCCCGGCCGACCGCTGGGATTGGCGGCGCTACTACGACGCCGACCGCCGCACCCCCGGCCGCATGTACACCAAGCGCGCCGCCTTCATGACCGGCGATCCGTGGGAGTTCGATCCCGACTTCTTCGGCATCTCCCCGCGCGAGGCGGCCGCGATGGACCCGCAGCAGCGACTCGTCCTGGAAGTGGTGTGGGAGGCGCTCGACGACGCGGGTGTCGCCGGTCGCAGCGCCGGTTCGGGGCTCGGCGTCTACATCGGCGCCTTCACCCTCGATCAGCTGGCGGTATCGGTCGGCGGACCGGCGCTGCCGCATGTCGACATGCACACCGCGGCCGGCGCGTCGTACACGATGCTCTCGAACCGGATCGCCTACGCGCTCAACCTGACCGGGCCGGCGGTCACCGTCGATACCGCCTGCTCCTCGTCGCTGGTCGCCCTGCATCTGGCCTGCCAGGCCATCGAGAGCGGAGACTGCGAATACGCGCTGGCCGGCGGTGTGACCGTGATGGCGCAGCCGGAACCGTTCGTCTCCATGTGCAAGGGCGGATTCCTCGCCGCCGACGGCCGCAGCAAACCGTTCGACGCCGCCGCCGACGGTTACGGCCGTGGCGAGGGCGCCGGCATCGTGGTGCTGAAGAAGCTCGCCGATGCAGAACGCGACGGCGACCGCGTCTACGCGGTGGTCAAGGCCACCGGATCGAATCAGGACGGCCGCACCACGGCCATCACGGTTCCGAACGCGGATTCCCAGGAAGCGCTGGCCAAGACCGTGATCGAGCGCTCCGGAATCCCGGCGCACGAGATCACCTACGTGGAGGCGCACGGCACCGGAACGCCGGTGGGCGACCCGCTGGAACTGCGAGCCATCGGCCGGGCCTACGGCGCCGCCACCGGACGGCCGGGCCCGGTCGGCGTCGGCTCGGTGAAGGCGACGCTGGGCCACACCGAGGCCGCGTCCGGTATCGCGAGTGTCATCAAATCGGCGCTTGCCATCACCCACCGCACCATCGCGCCGCAGGGCTGGCTGGACACTCCCAACCCGGATATTCCCTTCGAGGAACTGGGAATTCGCCTCCAGACCGAGGCCGAACCGGTCGGCCCCGAGGTCGAGCGCATGACGGTGGCCGTCAACGGTTTCGGATACGGCGGCACCAACGCGCACGCGATTCTGCAGGAGTATGCGGGCGCTCCCGAAACCGACCGGGCTCCACAGCATTTCGGCGTGCTGCCACTCTCCGCGCGAAACGAGGCCGCGGTCCGGCAACTGGCTCGCGGCGTCGCCGAACTGATCGCCGAGGGGGCCGACCCCGGCCGGCTGGCCGAGGCCGCGTGGCGGCGTCGCAATCACCACAACCATCGCGCCGCGATCACCTTCGGTGACGACACCGAATTGGTCCGGGGCCTGGTGGAGTTGGCGAACGGTGAGGGCCGAGTCGGCCGCACGGTCGCCAAGCGCACCGCCGAGCCGGTGTACGTCTTCACCGGTATGGGCCCGCAGTGGTGGGGTATGGCGCGCGAATTGCTCACCACCGACACCGCTTTCGCCGACGAGGCGCGCCGCATCGACGCCGTGTTCACCGACATCGCGGGCTGGTCCGTCGTCGAGGAGTTGCTGCGCCCCGAAGAGGAGTCGAGGGTCACCTCGACCGCCGTCGCGCAACCGGCGAACTTCCTGGTCCAGGTCGCGCTGTACGCGGCGTTGCGCGAATACGGAATCGAACCCGCCGTCGTCGTCGGTCACAGCGTCGGCGAGGTCTCGGCCGCGTACGTGACCGGAATGCTGTCGCTGCGCGACGCGCTGCTGGTCAGCTACCACCGGGCCCGGTTGCAGGCCACGACGGCCGGGACGGGCGGCATGCTGGCGATCGGATTGCCCGCCGAGGCGGCTCGCGAGGTCATCGCCGCCGACAGTTCGGTCGATATCGCGGCGATCAACTCACCCTCGGCCGTCACGCTGGCCGGTGCGGCCGACCGCCTCGACGAGATCGCCGAAAAACTCACCGCCGACGGCATTTTCGCGCGCCGGCTACAGGTCGAGGTGCCCTACCACAGTCATCTGATGGATCCGATCCTGGACGAGCTGCGTGCGGTGCTGGCCGGGCTCACCGTCGCCGAACCGCGTATCCCGCTGTACTCCACGGTCACCGGCGAACAGGTCACCACGGCCGACTGGAATGCCGACTACTGGTGCGCGAACGTGCGGCAGCCGGTGCGGTTCGCCGATGCGATCACCGCGTTGGTCCGCTCCGGCAACCGGGTGTTCGTGGAGGTCGGCCCGCATCCGGTGCTCGGCGCCAATATTCGCGAGATCCTCATCGGCGCGGGTGAAACCGGGACGACGGTGGCGACCCTGCACCGCAAACAGCAGGATGCCGACAGTCTGCGCCAGACCCTGTCCGGGCTGTACGCGGCCGGAGTTCTCGACATCGACGCGCTGTTCGCGGGAGTGCCGCATCCGACGCCGCACATCGATCTGCCGCGCTATCCGTGGCAGCGCACCCGGCTGCGCAATGAACTTCCGGAATTCCGGCTGCTGCGCCACGGCACACCCGACGCGCACCCGATGCTCGGTGATCAGCATCCCGACGATTCCAACGCCTGGCGGGTGGAACTGTCGCTCGCGGCGTTACCGTGGCTCGCCGATCACGTCGTGGGCGGCACCCGGATCCTGCCCGGCGCGGGATATCTGGATGCCGCGCTGAGCGCCGCCGCGGTGCGCACCGAATCGGATCAGGTGGCCGTGGAAGGCGTGCGGTTCGTCGCGCCGCTGGTGGTCGAGGAGGGCGAGGCGCCGATCGTCGAACTCCACGTGGAGGATTCGACCGGGCGCTTCACCATCCGCTCCCGGGGCGCGGCCGGAACCATCTGGACCGTGCACGCACTGGGCCGCCTGGTCGAAGGCGGCTACGCGCCCATCACCGCGGATGTGCCCGATGTCGAGCGGATGCTCGCGGTCGAGCCCGCCGAGTTCTACGCCGGATTGGCCGCGCGCGGACTGGAATACGGCCCGAGCTTCCAGCGCGCCACCGCGATCCGGATCTCGCCGGACACCGTGGTCGCACAACTCGACGGCACCATCGGCCGGGGCGAGCGGTATCTCGCCCATCCCGCGATCGTCGATGCGGCGCTGCAGAGTGTGGCCGCCCTGCTCGCCGGCCGCGGTGGTGCCCAGGAGGGCGCGATGGTGCCGGTCGGCGTGCGCACCGTGCGCCGCCTCGCGCCCCTGCCGGAGGAGGTCACGGCCGTGGCCCGGTTCACCGAGGGCGACCGGCCGCTGGCCGATATCGATCTGCTCGATGCCGAGCGCACCGTGGTCATGCAGATCAGGGGGATGGAATTCGGTTCCCTGACTCCGGGCCGCGGCCCGCTGCAGCGCATGACCGACATGTTCTACGAGGAACGGTGGGAGCTGCGCGATCCGGTCGACACATCCGCGCTTCCCGGCAACGACGGCCTGTACACCCTGGTCCTCGGCTACGGCGAGAACATCGACTCGCGGATCGAGCGGGTGCGCGATGCCGTCGCGGGCGGTGCCGGATCGGAAGTCCTCCGCCTCGATCCCAGCGACGCCGAGCTGGAACCGGAACTGGCACAACGGCTTCGCGACATCTTCGGCACCGAGGGTGTGCAACGGCTGCACGTCTGCGTGGTCCCCGGCCATTCGCCCGACGGTGATGTGGCGGCGCTGTGGACGCTGCGCCGGATCGCGGTGACGCTGGACGGTTACCTCGAGGAGCGGGTCACCGAGCACGAGATCGAAATTCCGCTGACCGGCGACGGCTCGATGTACGTGACCGTGGTCAGCGCCCACGCGTACGCCCATCCCGCGGACGAGACGGCGCCGGATCCCAGTCAGGCGGCCATCGCCGGCGCTCGTCGCGTGCTGCTCAACGAACAGTCCCGGCTGCGCTGGCGACTGGTCGATATCGATGCCGGCACGACGGTCGCGGACCTGTCCGCGGAACTGGCGATCCCCGGTGGCTTCCAATACGACCTGGTCGACGAGGCCGTGTTGCGCAACGGCCTGCGCTGGACCACGGTCGTGACCCGAACGCTGCCCGAGCGGCTCGACGCCCTCGACACCGCCGAACCGCTCACCGACCCCGAGGCGAATTTCGAACTGGAACTGCCTCGTTCGCGCACCTTCGCGCGGCTGGGCTGGCGGCGCTGCGATCGGCGCGAACCCGGTCCGGGCGAGGTCGAGGTCCGGATGCGGGCCGTGGGCCTCAACTACAAGGACGCGCTGAAGGTGATCGGCGTCCTCGGTGAACGTGAACTGTCGGAAACCTTCTTCGGCCTGGTGCCGGGTATGGAAGGCGGCGGCGAGGTGGTCCGGGTCGGTCCGGGCGTCACCGACTACGCCGTCGGCGACGCGGTGAGCCTGACCTCCAAGGGCATGGTCGCGCGCTACCACACCACCTCGACCGATTCGCTCACCCACGTCCACCCCGACACCGACGCGGGCCGGTGCAGCAGCGTCACGGCCTTCACCACCGCCGAATACTCGCTGCTCGAACTCGCGCGGATCCGGGCCGGCGAGACCGTACTGGTGCACGGTGCGGCCGGTGGCGTCGGCAGCGCGGCGGTGCAGATCGCGAAATTGCACGGCGCCACCGTGATCGGCACCGCGAGCAGCGAACAGCGGCGCGCCTACGTGCTGGGCGAGGGTGCCGATCACGCGGTGGGATCGCGGTCGCTCACCTTCGTCGATGAAGTGCTCGCCCTCACCGGCGGCCGCGGCGTGGACGTGATCATCAGCTCCGCGCCGGGAGAGATCCTGCGCCAGAACTTCGCGGTGATCGCCGAATTCGGCCGCATCGTGGAGATCGGCAAGGCCGATATCTACACCGGCGGCATGCTGGATCTGTCGGCGTTCGACAAGAACGTCTCCTACTTCTCCTTCGATCTGGACCGGATGCTGCGGCTGCGGCACACCGAGGTGATGGAGCTGGGCCGCAAGGTCAATGCCAGTTTCGACGACGGCACCTATCGGCCGCTGCCGTTCCAGAAGTACGGAACCGCCGAGGTCGCTCAGGCCTTCGAGGAGGTGGCCCGCTCGACCCGGATCGGCCGCGTCGCGCTCGATCTGACCGAGGACCGACCGCTGGTCCGTCCGCAGTTGCCCGAGATCGAGATCGATCCCGCGGCCCAGTACCTGATCACGGGTGGTTTCGGCGCCTTCGGCCTGGCCACCGGGCGGTGGCTGGTGGGCCACGGCGCCCGCCGGTTGACGTTGCTCGGCCGCGGCGGCGCCACCACCGAGGCCGCCGTCGCGCAGCTCGCGGCCTGGGAGGCCCAGGGCATCGAGGTCACGATCGAGCGGGTCGACATCACCGATGCCGATGCCGTGGCGGCGGTCGTCGCTCGCGCGCACCGGCCCGAGCATCCGCTGCGCGGGGTGTTCCACACCGCGGGCGCCATCGACGACAAGCGCATCACCGTGATGGATGCCGAGAGTCTGGCGAAGGTGTTCCGGGCGAAGGCCGACGGTGCGCGGGCGCTCGTCGCCGGTGTCCAGGCCGCGGGGGCGCGGCTCGACCAGTTCGCGCTGTGGTCCTCCGGTAGTGCGATGTTCGGTGGTGTGGGCCAATACGCCTACACCGCGGCCAATATCGCGCTGCAGGCGATCGGGGATACGGTGATCCGCGCGGGCGGCAGCGCACTGGTCGTCGGCTGGGGCCATATGTCCGGCGGCGGTATGGCCGACGACGAGCACATCGCGCGATATCTGCGCAACACCGGCTTCGATTCGATCACCATGGACGAGGGGACCGAATATCTGGAGCAGGCGCTGCGACTGGGCGTCACGCAGGCCTCGATCATTCCGGTCGACTGGGCCAAGGTGAACGCCACCGCGCCGTTCTTCGCTCAGACCGGGCGTACGAAGGAACTGATCGCCGCTGCGGCACAGGACGATTCGGCCGCCGCGCGGCTGCGCGTCCAGCTCGCCGAACTCGACGAGGGTAAGCGCAACGAGGTGGTCGCCTTCATGCTGGCCGAGCAATTGGCGCAGGTCATGGGTGTCTCCGCGGACTCGATCGACCTGACGGTCCCGGTACCCGAACTCGGATTGGACTCGCTGATGGCGGTGGAATTCGGTGCGCTGGTGACGAAATCGCTGGGCGTGGAACTGATGTCGATGAAAATGGGCCGCTCGTTCAGCCTCGAACAAGCGGGCGCGCGGGTGGCCGAGGCGATCGTGCAGGGGGCGACGGGATGAGAAGGCCGCAGCCGTCTGCTGCGCCGGAAAGGATGCGGGATGAGTGAATCGGCGCGGGATCTGGCGCGGAAGTTGTTGTCCGGCACGGCGTCCGGTGCGACCGGTGCGCCGGCGTCGGCTCCCGTGACGTCCGGTGGCCCGAGCGCTGCGTTCACGGGCGCCAACACCAGACCGGCCCGCCCGCGCCGCGGCCCCGGACGCCAATTCGCCGACCACCCCGAGGTCGCGGCGATGGTGCAGAAGCGTGCGGCGATCGCGGCGGTGCACGAGCACAGCGGCACACCGAATCCGATGTTCCTCGTGCGGGAGAGCCCGAACGACACCGTGATTCGGTGGCAGGGCCGGGATCTGGTGAACTTCAGCGCCTACAACTATCTCGGCCTGGGCAACCATCCGAAGGTGGTGCAGGCGGCCAAGGACGCGCTGGACACCTATGGCGCCTCCGCCTCGGCCAGCCGCATCGTCGCCGGGGAGATCCCGATCTACGCCGAACTCGAACAGCGCCTGGCCGCGATGTACGACGTCGGCGACGCGATGGTCACGACCAGCGGCTATCTCACCAACGCCGGGGTGATCGGCTTCCTGCTGGGCGCCGACGACGTCGCGATCTGCGATTCGCTCATCCACGGCAGCGTGATCTCCGGCGTGCAGTGGTCGGGAGCGAGGCGGCTCAACTTCCGTCACAACGATCCGGAGTCGCTGCGTTCGGTGTTGCGCATGTCGCGCGGGAACTTCGATCGGACGCTGGTCGTGGTCGAGGGTCATTACAGCATGGACGGCACCGTCGGGCGGGTGAGCGAGATAGCCGCCATCGCACGGGAATTCGACTGTGCCGTCATGGTCGACGAGGCGCATTCCCTCGGCGTCTTCGGGGAGCGCGGCCACGGCATCCGCGAGCACTACGGGATGCCCGGCGACGCGGTCGACATCTGGATGGGCACCCTGTCGAAGGCGCTGGGCAGCTGCGGCGGTTTCATCGCCGCCGACGCGGACCTGATCGCCGCGATGAAGGCCGCCGCGCCGGGTGTGGCCATGCTGACCGGCGGCCCCGCACCCTCGACCATCGGCGCCGCGCTGGCCGCGCTCGACGTCCTCGAGGCCGAACCGCAGCGACTGCGCCGGCTGTGGTCCAACGCCGAGCACTTCCGCACCCTGCTCGGCGAGCGCGGCATCGACCTCGGCATCTCCGAGGGCACCCCGATCTGCCCGGTGATCGTCCCCGGCGAACTGCGCGCCGGTTACGTCGCCACGACGCTACTGCGCAACGGCGTCTACGCGGGCGCGATCTCGTCGCCGGCCGTGCCCGCCGGTCAGGAACGCCTGCGCTTCTTCCTGACCTCCGAACACGAACCCGCCCAGTTGGAGGCCGCCGCCGACCTGTTGCGGGAGGCCGTCGCCGGCGCCGCCCAACTGCCGGACCTGGGCGTGACCGGCTGAGCTCCGCACCAACGTACCGGTACGCGGCCGACCGGTACGTTGGTGCTCGTGGAACTACGAATCTTCACCGAGCCCCAGCAGGGGGCTACCTACGACGATCTGCTCCGGGTTGCGAAGGTGACCGAGGAGGCGGGGTTCGACGCATTCTTCCGGTCGGATCATTATCTGAAGATGGGCGGGGTGTCCGGTCTGCCGGGCCCGACCGACGCGTGGATCACGCTGGCCGGGCTCGCGCGCGAGACCTCCCGGATCAGGCTCGGCACACTGGTCACCGCGGCGACGTTCCGGCATCCGTCGGTGCTGGCGATCTCGGTCGCCCAGGTCGACCAGATGTCCGGCGGCCGGGTCGAACTCGGGCTCGGCTCGGGCTGGTTCGCCGACGAGCATCGCGCCTACGGCATCGATCTGCCGGATCTCGGTGAGCGCTTCGACCGCTACGCCGAGCAACTGGCGGTCATCACCGGCCTGTGGCAGACCCCGGTGGGGGAGACCTTCGATTTCACGGGCAAACACTATGTGCTGCAGGGCAGTCCGGCCCTGCCCAAGCCGGTGCAGCGGCCGGGTCCGCCGGTGATCATCGGCGGGGCGGGCAAGAAGCGCACCCCGGCCCTGGCCGCGCGGTACGCGCACGAGTTCAACCTGCCGTTCACGGATGCGGAAAACGCTGCGGCGCAATTCGATCGGGTCGCCGCGGCGGCCCGCGACATCGGCCGCGATCCGGGGGAGATCGTCCGCTCGGCCGCGCAGGTGCTGTGCGTGGGCCGTGACGAGGCCGAGATCGCCCGCCGCGCCGAGGCGATCGGCCGCGAGGTGGACGAACTGCGCACCAACGGCCTGGCCGGCACCCCGGCGGAGGTGGTCGACAAGATCGGCCGCTACCGCGAGACCACCGGCATCACCCGGCTCTACCTGCAGGTCCTGGACCTGTCCGATCTCGACCACCTGGAATTGGTCGCCGGCGAGGTCGCCGCCCAGCTGGGCTGAACGACCCGGTACGCGGTGGCAGTGTCGGCTCAGCCGACCTTCACCGGACTCCTGGGCTCGTCCGGATCGTCGACGTGGAGTTCGCGCAACCGCGCACCCTCCACGTCGATATCCGGCACGATCCGGCTGAGCCACCCCGGAATCCACCAGGCCGCCCTGCCCATCAGCACCAGCAGCGACGGAATCAGGACCATCCGCACCAGGAAGGCGTCGAACAGCACGCCCGCGGCGAGCGCGAAACCCATCGACTTGGCCGTCGCATCCGATTCCAGCAGGAACGAACCGAAGACCGAGATCATGATGACGGCGGCCGAGGTCACCACGCGCGCGCCGTGGTGATAACCGGAGATCATCGCTTCGGTGGGTGATTTCCCGTGCACGTATTCCTCGCGCATGCGGGTGACGAGGAAAACCTGATAATCCATGGCGAGGCCGAATACCAAGCCGATCAACATGATCGGCAGGAAGCTCACGATCGGCCGGGGTTCGGAGATGAGGCCGAGCGCGCCCTTCTGGAAGATCAGCACGGTCGCGCCGAACGTCGCCGCCATGGAGAGCAGGAATCCCAGTGCGGCGGTGAAAGGCACCAGCACCGAACGGAATACCGCGATCAGCAACAGGAATGCCGCACCGGCCACGATGGCCAGATAGGGCAGGATCTTGCTGAGCAGCGCATGGTCGACATCCGCGTAAATGGCTGTCGTGCCGGTGATTCCGTATTCGATGCCGTATCGGTCGTGCAGTGCGGATTCGGCGTCGCGGGCATTGCGGACCAGATCCTTGGTGGCCTGATCATTGGGTCCGGTGGTGGGCACCGCGGTCATCAACGCACCCGCGCCGTCCCTGCTCGGCTGCGGCTGGGTCACGTAATCCATACCCGGATACGCGGCCAATTCGTCGTGCAGTGCGGTGAGCGCGGCCTGACGCTGATCGGCGGGCACCTGCGACAGATCGGCGACGACCTGCAGCTTGCCGTTACTGCCCGCACCGAATCCCTCGGTGCGCAGGTCGTAGGCCTTGCGAATGGTCGTGGTCCTGGGCTGGCTGTCCTCACCCGGCAGGCCCAGATTCAGGCTCAACGCGGGCGCGGCCAGCAGACCCAGCACGATGACGCTCGCGACCAGCGTCAGCCACGGCATCCGCCCGATCACCCGCGCCACCCGCATACCGTTGGTGACCACCGAATCGTCCTCGGGATCATGTTGCGCGATCACCGGAAGCTTCGGCTTGAACAGGTACTTTCCGAAAG
>NZ_BAFQ01000006.1 GCF_000308375.1 Nocardia aobensis NBRC 100429
CTGCTCGGCGCCTGCGACCAGGCCAGCGGCGGATTGTTGCCGTCGCGGCGAATGACCTGGGTCGGTTCGATCGGTGGACGTCCGGGCGGATGGCCCGATCCCGGTTGCGGCCGTCCCGAACCGGGAGGACGGCCCGAATGCGGCGGGCGGCCCGAGCCGGGTGGCATCGGCCGCCCGGAACCGGGCGGGACGCGCGGATCGTGTCCGTGCCGGTCCGGCGGCGGCATGCGTCGACCGTCCGGGCCCGCCGGCGGCGGCACCCGGCGGGTCCGCGGATACTGCTGGGGGTCGTCGCCGTTCACCACCGAGATGGTACTGACCGGGGCGTTGTGCCGGTCGGCACAATGCGTCCGGAGGGCTGAACGTGGCCGATTTCCGCAGGTCGGCGCGATCTCACGGCAGCCAGGAGACGTGGCCGTGCAGGGCGGTGTAGCCGATGTAGGCCACCGAATCGATCGTCGCGTGTGCCAGGATCAGCGGCCACAGCCGTCCGGTCCGCTGCCAGTACCGGCCGAAGATCACCCCCATCACCAGGTTGCCGAGGCCTCCGCCCAGCCCCTGATAGAGGTGATAACTGCCACGCAGCAGCGCCGACGCGGCCAGTGATCGGTTCTCCGACCAGCCGAGCGTGCGCAGCCGGCTGATCAGATAGCCGACGACGATGATCTCCTCGGCCACGGCATTCGCCACGGCCGAGAGCACCAGCACCGGCAACCGCCACCAATGGTCGTGCAGTGAACTGGGCACGATCGTCACGCTCATGCCCAGCGCGTGGGCGGCCAGGTACAGCCCCAGTCCGGGCAGTCCGATCACCGCGGCGAGGACGACACCGGGGACCACATCACCACGCCACCGGATTCGCGCCAGCCCGACCAGCCGCGGCCCGATTCCGCTGCGCCACAACAGATACAGTCCCAGCGCGCCCCATCCGATCAGGCGGGCGACGCTCAACAGCTGGAACAGCAGATCGATCGTCGACTGCGCGGCCCGGGAGGGATTCAGCGCGACCTGCTGACCACCGATTCCGCCCGGTGCCAGCGCGCTTTCCAGCAGCGACAGTGCCGCACCGGCCCCGCTCGTCCCGAAGGTGACGACCAGGACGATCGCGATCTCTACCCGGATCGCGAACCGGTCGCGCTCCGCAGCGGGATCGGGCCAGGCAGCTGCGAAACGATCGGCCGGAACCATAGGAACAATCTAGGGGTGGTCCGCCGCATGCCGCGTTCCGGCCGTATCGGATGTGCTCTCAGGCGGAGCGATCGGAGCCGTGCATGCGATCGAAGAACGGGCAGCCGGCGAGGATGCGCACCGCGCGGCTCAACTGCTGCACGTCGTCCACGGGCGCGTGGAAGGGCAGTCGCACATCGTGATCGGTATCGGGGCCCTCGACCCGCAGCGTGACGCCGTAGCGGTCGATGGCCAGCGGCCGCACCGAGCCGCCGCGCAGCCGGACCGGCAGATGGCGGGCCAGCCGGGCGATCACATCGGCGTGATCGGAGTCCATATGTTGCAACCAGGCCGCCTCCAGTTCCCAGAACGGATCGGCGTCGGCGCTGCGCAGATCGTGCGGGCAGACCGATTCGGCGCCGGCGGAGTCGGCGACGACGGCCGATTCCAGCACCACTCGCAGCAGGGTGCTGGTATGGCCGACATCGAGCAGGCCGGGATGCGGATATTCGCTCGCGACCTGAGATGCCAAGGCGCGCTGGGCATGTCCGGGTACCGCCCGCACGCGCCCGCGCAACCAGACCAGCGCACGCACGGGTTCGCGTAACGCCAAGGGTGCGTGGTCGGTCAGCTCCAGCACACCCGGTGAACCGACCTCGGCCGCCGCGGCGGCGACCGCCGCCGAGTTGCGCGCGACGGCGACGACCACATCACCGCACGCGCGCAGGTGGTGCACGGTCGTGGGAATCGGATCGGTGCCGGGCAGGGCCAGGACGGAACTCTCGGCATGGGCGCACGCACTGCGGATCCGCTCCGCGGCGGATGGAGCGGCGGACGTGATCGTGCGGCGCATACAGACCTCCAGTGACGAACCCGGGACGGATACGGACGGATAATTAGGTAAACCTAAGCTAAGTCACGGCCCGTGGTTACGCAAGCATTGCGCTCGCTACGGTGGAAATGTGCCGCACGATTCGACGCCCGCCTCCGAACCCGTTCTGCTGTCGTTGAGCGTGCCCAGCACGGGCCCGTCCGATCTGGTGGACGGACTGGTCCGGCCGCCGTCGGCGAATCCCCAGGCGCCGGTGCTCGACCTGACCCTGTCCGATGAGCGCATCGCCGAATTCCTGGTCGGCGTGGCACATTCCGATACCGGATTCGTCGCCGCGACCGCCTCGGGCAAGCGGGCGGTGGCGATCGTCGCGGCCACCGTGGCCGCGCTGTGCGGCGAGAATATCCGGACCGCACTGACCAGCCCCGATATCGATTTCCTGCGTGGCCTGTCCGCTCCGGCCGTCCAGGCACTGCGCGAGGTACTGCTGGCCGTCGAGACCGAACAGATGGAGTCGGTGACGGCGGCGCTGCGGGTGCTGACCTCCTGATCGGGCCCGGCCCCGACCTGGGCTGTTACCGCTGGGTACGCACAAACGGCGAGCGCGCAGCCAACTGCCAGTAATGTCGTATCCGTGCCGCGTATCGCCTATTTCGGACCGTCGGGAACTTTCACCGAGATGGCCCTGGCCCGACTCGAATCGGACGGGGCCTTCGACGAGCCGGTCGAGCGGATCGCCGCACCCAGTCAGGGCGCGGCGCTCGAGATGATCCGGTCCGGTGCGGCCGACGGCGCGGTGGTGCCGATCGAGAGCTCGGTCGAAGGTTCCATCTCGGCGACCCTGGACGCGCTCGCGGTGGGCCCGCGGCTGCAGATCATCGCCGAAACCGAACTCGACGTGGCGTTCACGATCGTGGCGAAACCTGGAATGGAGCTGTCGCGGGTGCGCACCGTCGCGGCCTATCCCGTCGCGGCCGCGCAGGTGCGGTTGTGGCTGGCGGATCGGATGCCGCAGGCAACGCTGTACACCTCGGCCTCCAACGCGGCCGCGGCCGAGGATGTGGTGGCCGGCCACGCCGACGCCGCGGTCTCGACCACCCTGGCCGGTCAGCGGCTGAAACTCGTCGAACTGGCCACCGGCGTCGCCGACCACGACCAGGCCATCACCCGTTTCGTGCTGGTCACCCCGCCACGTGAGGCGCCCGCCCGCACCGGCGCCGACCGCACCTCGCTGGTGGTACTCGAACTGGCGAACGAACCCGGTTCGCTGATGCGGGTGTTCGCCGAATTCGCCACGCGCGGTGTGGATCTGACCCGCATCGAATCCCGGCCGACGCGCACCGGGATGGGTACCTATCGCTTCTATCTGGACTGTGTCGGCCATATCGACGACACCGCCGTCGCCGAGGCCCTCAAGGCGCTGCACCGGACCGCCGGGCGGATCCGCTATCTGGGCTCCTGGCCGGCCAGTTCACCGAGTGGATCGCCGCCGCCCGCCGACGAGCCGGCGGCGGCCTGGTTGGACGATGTGAAAAAGGGGGTGGACGCCTCATGAGTGAAACCGGTGCGAACCGCGATCCCGTCCGCGGTTCCGGCAGGTTGGTGCTGGTCCGTCACGGCGAGACCGAGGGTAATGTCGCGAAACTTCTGGATACCCGGGTACCGGGTCTACCGCTGACCGAACGTGGTGTGGCGCAAGCGAAATCGTTCGCCGCGCGGCTAGCGGTGCCGCCGGTGCGGTTGTACTCCTCGGTAGCGCTGCGTGCCCAGCAGACCGCGAGCCATATCGAGTCGGTGACCGGTGTGGCGGCCGAGGTGGCCGACGGTGTGTACGAGGTGCAGGTCGGCGAACTGGAGGGGCAGAATTCCGACGCGGCGCATCGGGAATTCCAGCGGGTCTACCGTTCCTGGCATCTGGGTGAACTGCATACGCGACTGCCCGGCGGCGAATCCGGCGAGGAGGTCCTCGAGCGGTATCTGCCTGTGCTGGAACACCTTCGGGACGACTACCTGCTTCCAGGCTCGGAAACGCGCGATGTGCTGCTGGTCAGCCACGGCGCCGCGATGCGACTGGCGGCCCGCGAACTCACCGGCGTCGCACCGCCGTTCACGACCAACAACCATCTGGACAACACCGAGACCATCGAGCTGGCGCCGACCGCCGACGGCGGTTGGACCTGTGTCCGCTGGGGCCGCTACACCCCGCCGTTCGGATACAAGGTCGAACCGAAGGCCGACGACCCGATGGGTTAGCCGATTCCGGGGGTCGCCGGCTTGAAATCCTCACGTAGCGGAAGCTTGTCGACGAGGTCCTTGATCGCGGTGCGCAATCGGCCCGGTGTCCCGCTGGCCAGCGAGGTCCACATGACCTCGTCGTCGGAGCGGGTGGTGACGCCGATGAATCGCCCGTTGCGGGTGTTGTACACCGCGATCATCCCGTCGGAGATGTCGCGACTGGCGTCGTTGTACACGACGCCGACGATCGAAGCGTGCGAATGGATTTCGACCAGCGCCGAGGCCAGCGCCTGCGCGTCGCGGGGCGGCCGCCCCACTCGCTCCAGGCGCCGCGCGGTGGTCGCGGCATCCCCGGCATCACCGAGAATCGGCTTGAGTTCCTCGGTGAGAACATTCATTCCGCTGAGCTCGAGCGCCTCCGCCGGTCCCAGCGCCGCCATGATCGTGCCCGGTAGGTCGTGTCCCGCCTCGTCGATGCTGTAGGAATTCGGCCCGCGCAGGGCGACGACATCGAGGTCGTCGCCCTTGGCGAGGCAGAATCGGTTCACTCGGTCGCCGACGTACCAGCGCATCGAGATCACCCAGTGCGGGCGGTACAGCCCGCGCAGCCGGTCTTCGAGGTCGTGCTGCACGACTCCGTCGACGAGCAGCTCACGCGCGGTGAGCGATTCGGCGGCCGCGGTCATCGCCCGGTCGTGGTCGACGACATTGTCGTAGCGGCCCCTCGCATCCAGTACGACAGGCACCTCGTCGATCTCCAGTTTCTCGAGCAGAAACTGCATCTCGTCGAGCGACAACACGACGGACTCGAGCATCGACGGCCCGCGGCCGGCGCCGAGCACGGTCACCTAGCGCGCTCCCGCGGCCGGGTCTGCTCCGATGACCCCGGGTGCGATGACCCGGCCGTCGGCGAAGTGCTCGCCCCGCAGGTAGTCGTTGCCCTGGTGCTCGCCCTCGTCGTCGTCGCTGTCGACCTGGCGGCCCAGCAGCGGGTTACCGGCGGCGTTGTTCGCGCGGGCCGGAGCCGGTGCGCCCATCTGCGCGACGGGTGCCGTCTCCGCCACCGGAGCGGTCGCGGCCGGAGCGCCGATCACGTTGCCGGCACCCCAGCCCTCGGGGAGTTGCAGCGTGCCGGCGCCGTTGCCGATGCCGACGGAGCTTCCCCCGAAGGACACGGCACGCGTGGCTGCCGCGGCGCCACCGGCGGCGGCGACACCCCCCATGCCGCCCATCATCATCGGCGACATGCTCGCGGCGGGCGCGGCATGGCTGGTCGCCGCGGCGATCGCGGTACCGGCCACATTGCCCACCGTGGACACACCCGTCGTCGCCACCGATCCGGCGACATTGGCCGCCTGGGTGGCGGCGCTGATCACGCCCGGATCGGTCGCGAGCGCCTGCGCCACACCGATGGCCGTCTGCACCGGGTCGCCGCTGGTGTTCTGCGAAGCCGCCTCGGCGCCGCTGTCGGCCACCCCGGCGCCCGCCGCGATCGGTGGCGGCGTCAGGAACTCGGCCGGAGTCGCCGTCATGGCCTCGACGGTGGATTCGTAGGTGTCCATGACCAGTGCGGCCTGTACATCCAGGGCGGCCTTGGCGGCTTCCGCCACCTCGGCACTGCCGTCCAGATCGCCGCCGTGCGCATGTGCCGCGACGCGCGCGGCGTCCACCGCGGCGATCTCCGGCAGGCTCGGCATGGCAAGGGTGGCGACGGTATTGGCGGTGGCGTGGGCGGAGGCCTTGGCCGCCATCGCAGCCGCCTGCATGCCCTGCTGTTCGGCCCAGCCGGTGAAGCCGGCGAGTTTGGTCAGTGCGACGGCACCGTTGAGACCGACCATGCCGACACCCAGTTCGGCCATGACCCGGGTGACGGTGGCGGTCGCGTCGACCCACGCCGCCGTGAGACCACCCCATGCCGTGGCCGCGGCAGCGGCCGGAACGGCGTGCGGACCCGCGGTCAGCAGACTCGAATTGCCCTCGGCGAGCCGGGGCAGCCAATAGATTCCGGTGATCCCTGCAGTCATTGTCTCTCCCCTGAACGAATGGTGTGGTGAAGGATCGCGCCGGTCAGAACTGAATCGCGGCGGTACCGGCCGCGTTGATCGCGTCCTCGGCGATGTACGAGGCCAGCTGCTGACGCAGGATCGCGGCCGCGTGGTGCAGTTCGAGAATGGCCTGCGCGGCCGCGCGGTCGTGGCTGAGCGCGCCCTCGTTCAGATGGGTTGCCGCGGCGACGGACACCTCTTCGGCGCCGGCGGGGACGACGTGGGTGGCCGGACCGCTCAAAGCGGCGGCAGCAGTGAGACGTTCGGCGAGCAGATCGAGTTCCGCCGAGGCCGCGAGCACGACTTCGGGCTGTACACCGAGCAAACCAACCATGACTCGAACTCCTTCTTGTGGCGGCTGTGCAAGTGTCGAGGCTGCCCGAGCCCAGTGCTGTTCCGGCACAGAGGATCCGGCAGACCCGTCGGTGGAACCACGAGAATTCCCCCTACGAGATGATTGGACGCGACGGCCCCCGGTTCGGTTCCCTCGAGTCACGAATCGATTCGACTTTACCCGCTACGCGCGTAAAGACTAGCCCCAACCGAGCTGATGCAGCCGTTCTTCGTCGATCCCGAAATAGTGAGCTATCTCATGGATCACCGTGATGGCCACTTCCTCGACGACCTGCCGTTCGTCGTCGCACATTTCCAGAATCGTGTCGCGGTAGATGGTGATGGTGTCCGGTAGCGCGCCGCCGTACTGACTGTCCACCCGGTCGGTCAGCGCGATGCCGTGATACAGCCCGAGCAGATGCGGATCCTCGGGATTGCGCGCCTCGATCAGCACCACCACGTTCTCGATCGCCCCGGCGAGTGCGGGCGGAATCGTATCCAGCGCATCGCCGACCAGTTCCTCGAACCGGCTCTCCGACATCGACACCGGCATGGTGTCAGCGCTGCGGTGGAATCGGCGCGGGCGCCGCGCCCGGCAGCGGCGCCGGGGTGGAACGTCCGGAACTCGGCGGCGGCACCGGGGCCTGGCCGTCGATCAGCACATCGCCCTTCGCGGATCCGGTGATCGTCGCGAACCCGTCCTGAGACCCCTTGCCCACCAGGCAATTCAGCTTGTGACTGCCGACCAGCCAGCTGCGGGCGTCGAGGTTGTCCCAGAAGATGGTCAGCGTCTTGTTGATCAGCGCGTCCTGACCGCCGAGGTAATCGCCTGCGGCACGGGCGCATTCGTCCTGCATGAACTTGTCCTGATCGGCGTTCGCCGGCGGGCCGCTGTTGAAGTGGGTGCCGAGATCCACCGTCGACATCACCTCGTAGGCGTGCGGCTGACCGCAGGGGACCGGTTCGTTGGTCGGCAGATTCTGATTGATGCCGATGCAGGTGCCCGGATCGAAGACGCGGGACTGGTCGCTGTCGCGCACCCGGCCCACGGTCTGCTGCGTCGCGCTACCCGTGGCGCTCACCAACTGCAATCCGCACCGGATGGTCCGGTCGCCGTTGCGCCAGCCCGGTTCTCCCGGGTTGACCATGCCGACCACGAACCGCCCCCGCGGGTCGAGCCGGCCACCGAGGTAGGCGGCCGCGGCCGAGGCGCAGTGTTCGTCGCGCAGTTCGCCGAAGCGCAGCGAATCGGGGAAGGCCGAGCCCGGCCCGAATTCGCGGCCCGGATATTTGCTCAGGTCGATATCGGCGGTCACCTCGAACAGATGTTTGTCGGCGCAGTTGACCTTGGTCAGATCCAGGGTTTTGGCGCTGGTCCAGGTGAGGCAGTCACCCGATTTGGCGGAGCCGAAGGCGGCGTCGGCGCGGCCGGCGGGCGCCTTGCCCGAACCGGGATCGTGCACCTCCAGCCCGTGTGAACTGCGAAACCCCGAGATGGACAGCGTCACCAGCGCCGCCACCACGGCACCGACGGCGACCGCGAGCAATCCCCACCGCAGCCGATGCGGATGCAGCGCCTTGCCGTCCTGACCGAAGCGTTTCCCGGCGCCCGGCAACGGGCGGCGACGGTTCGCCCCGGCACGCCTGCGGCGAGGCATGTCGGATTCTTCGTTTCCCGGTTCCGGCGCCGCTGGCGCCCCATCGTCGGAGGACATCGCCGTCCATCATGGCAGGCGCCGTGCGGGGCCTGCCACGATCGGTTCGGATTTCACCGGATCCACAGAAAATGCGGTGGACACCTCCCACTAGGCTGATTGCCCATGATCGACCTCCGATTCCTGCGCGAGAATCCCGAAGCGGTCCGTGCCTCGCAGCGTGCCCGCGGTGAGGACCCGGCGCTGGTGGATGCCCTGCTCGAGGCGGATGCGGCCCGCCGCGCCGCGGTCGCGACGGCGGACAACCTGCGCGCCGAGCAGAAGGCGCTGGGTAAGAAGGTCGGTAAGGCGTCCCCGGACGAGCGCGCGACGCTGCTGGCCCACGCGCAGGAGTTGTCGGCGAAGGTGAAGGAGGCCGAGGCCGCCGAGAACGCCGCCGACGCCGAACTCGACAGCGCCCACCGCGCGATCTCGAACGTCGTGCAGCAGGGCGCACCCGCGGGCGGCGAGGACGATTTCGTTCTGCTCGAAACCGTGGGCGCTCCCACCGAATTCGACTTTTCCCCGCGCGATCATCTCGACCTGGGCGAGGCGCTCGGACTGATCGATATGGAACGCGGCGCCAAGGTCTCGGGCGCCCGGTTCTATTTCCTGACCGGCTACGGCGCCCTGCTGCAACTCGGTCTGCTGCAGCTGGCCGCCCAGCGGGCGGTCGCCAACGGCTTCACCATGATGATCCCGCCGGTACTCGTGCGTCCGGAGATCATGGCCGGAACGGGCTTTTTGGGGCAGCACTCGGCCGAGGTCTACCACCTCGACGACGACGATCTGTACCTGGTCGGCACCTCGGAGGTCCCGCTGGCCGGCTACCACTCGGGCGAGATCCTCGATCTGAGCGACGGTCCGAAGCGCTATGCCGGCTGGTCGTCGTGCTTCCGTCGCGAGGCCGGCAGCTACGGCAAGGACACCCGCGGCATCATCCGCGTGCACCAGTTCGACAAGGTCGAGATGTTCGTCTACTGCCGTCCCGAGGACGCCGACGCCGAACACCGCCGCCTGCTGGACTGGGAGAAGGAGATGCTCGCCGCGATCGAGGTCCCGTACCGGGTCATCGATGTGGCCGGTGGCGATCTCGGCAGCTCGGCCGCCCGCAAATTCGACTGCGAGGCCTGGGTGCCGACCCAGCAGACCTATCGCGAACTCACCTCGACCTCGAACTGCACCACCTTCCAGGCCCGCCGCCTGTCGGTGCGCTATCGGGACGAGAACGGCAAGCCGCAGATCGCCGCGACCCTCAACGGCACCCTCGCGACCACTCGGTGGATCGTCGCGTTGCTGGAAAATCACCAGCAGGCCGACGGCTCGGTCCGGGTGCCCGCCGCGCTGGTTCCGTTCGTGGGCCGCGAGGTGCTCGAGCCGCCGCGCTGACGGTTGCGGCCCTGTCGCGGTGATGATCGCGGCCGGGGCGCGGTGACTTCGGCCTCGAATCCGGCGGTTGTCACTACTGCTATGCACCGCGTTGTCTAGGCTGGACGGCGTGCGAGGACTCGGGTCTCGCGGCGATACCCGCACGCAGGTTCGGGCGGCATCGGCGCTGGCGACGGCAATGGTCATGGCTCGGACCACCGGGGCGTTCTACGTCATGGGTGGGGTCCTGGGCCTGCTGATCACTGCCATCGCACCGGGAGACGAGGGCAACCGCCCGCTGGTCGGCTCGGCCGCCGCGGTCGCGCTGTTGCTCGGCGTGAGCCTGCTGATCTGGGGCCCGCGCCAGCCGCACTGGGTGCACCACGGATATGTCGCGGTGGCGACGGTGCTGGTCACCATCGCCGTGCACTGGTTCCCGAACACCGTCGGCGCGATCACGCTCGCCGCCTTCTACGTCTTCGTCGCCGCCGATGCCGCGATCTTCTTCGCCTGGCGGCTGGCCGGGGCGCACGTGGGCTTCGCGGTCGTGCTCTGTCTGTGGGTGGTGCCGTCCCGGGGTCTGCCCTGGTGGTCGGGCATCATCCCGGCCGGTATCACGGTCGGCGTCGGCATCGTGGTCGGCATCCTCACCCGGATGGCCTCGGACGCCGATATCGACACACTCACCGGCTTGCTGAACCGCCGCGGTTTCGATCGCGCGCTCAACAGCGCCATCGGACATGCCGGGCGGACCGGGCAGGGCCTGGCGCTGGTCCTGGTCGACCTGGACCGGTTCCAGAAGATCAACGATCATCTCGGTCACCGCGCCGGCGATGCCGTGTTGCAGCGCGTCGGCGACGCCTGGTCGAAACTGCTGGGCCCGGATCAGGTGCTGGCCCGATACGGCGGCGACGCGTTCGCGCTGTTGTTGCCCAACACCACCGAACAGGCCGCGATCCTGCTGACCGAACAGCTGCGTGCCGCGGTCACCACGGGATGTTCGGCCGGCGTCACCTCCTGGCAGCCCGGCGAATCCGGATCGCTGCTGGTCAGTCGCGCCGACGTGGGTCTGTACCGAGCCAAGCAGGCCGGGCGTAACCGCACGGTGCTGGAGTCGTCGCGGCAGCTGCCGCTGGCGGTCGAACTGCGCGAGGCCATCGACACCGGTGCGCTGGACGTGCACTACCAGCCCATCGTGAGCCTCGGTGAGGACGGCGCCCAAGCGGTCGGCGTGGAGGCGCTGCTGCGCTGGTCGTCCAACGCCCAGCCCGACGTGACCACCGAGGGGCTGATCCGGGTCGCCGAGGAATACGACCTGATCTCCGACCTCGACGAGCTGGTTCTGCGGCGCGCGTGTGCCGATGCGGCCCGGCTGCAACAGACCTTCGCCCAGCTCGATCTGACCCTGAACGTGAACGTCAGCGGCCTCGAATTGGCCGAGAGCAACTATGCCGACCGGGTCTCCGGCATCCTCGCCGATACCGGCTGGCCGGCCGACCAGCTCGTCCTGGAGGTCACCGAGAGCGAATTGGCCGCCGAATCCCAGACCGCCATCGCGAATCTGCACCAATTGCGCGACAGCGGCGTTCGGATCGCCATCGACGATTTCGGCACCGGCTACTCCTCGCTGAGCCGATTGGCCACCATCCCCAGCGACATTCTCAAGGTCGACCAGTCGTTCGTCGCCGCGATCCGGTCCGATTCGCCCGCCCCGCCGCTACTGGGAGTGATTGCGGCGCTGAGCAAGTCGCTGGATCTCCAGGTGATCGCCGAGGGTGTGGAAACCGAATATCAGGCGGCCGTGCTGACCGAACTGGGCTTCGCGCTCGCGCAGGGCTACCACTACAGCGATTCGCATCCGGTCTCCGAGCTGATCAGCGATATGAACTCCACCCGCGGGCTGGTCGGCGCCGGCACGACCGATCGGGAGCTCGCCGCCAAGGGCTGGGTTCCGTTGGACAACAACGGATTCGATCCCGAGGGCTCGATCCGCCGGAGCTGACCCGATCAGGGGTGCGGCATCGGCCCGGTCGGAACCACTACCGTGGCGGATATGACCGCAGCGCGTGAACGGACCGACGTGCGGCGCTGGATCGGTGTGCTGCTGGGCCTGTGCTGCGGCGCCGGTGTGGCGGTCCAGGCGCGAATCAACGGTGATCTCGGCGATCGGCTCAACGACGGAATCGCCGCGGCGGTCATCAGTTTCGGCTCCGGTCTGATCCTGCTGCTCATCGTCAGCGGTTTCAGCGGGCGGATGCGCACCGGTCTGGCCGCGATACGCCATTCCGTGCGCGCCGGCCGGCTGCGATGGTGGCATCTGCTGGGTGGGTTGTGCGGCGCGTTCTTCGTAGCCTGTCAAGGGTTGTCCGTGGCCACGATCGGCGTCACCGCCTTCACGATCGCGGTGGTCGCCGGCCAGTTGACCAGCGGTCTCGTCGTGGACCGTCTGGGTGTGAGCCCGGCCGGAATCACGCCGGTGACGCCGGTGCGGCTCGGTGCGGCGGCCCTCGCGGTCGCTGCGGTCGGTGTGGCCGCCCTGGGGCGCTCCGGCGGCGAATCCGGTTCCGGCGGGGGCGCGGCCTATCTACTGATCGCGCTGCCCGCCCTGGCGGGACTCGGTTTGGCGTGGCAGCAGGCGGTCAACGGACGGCTGGCGACCGTCGGCGGGCCGGTGCCGGCCACCACGATCAATTTCGCGACCGGGACCGCGGGCCTGCTGGTGGTCGAGGCGGCGCAGCTCGCGCGGATCGGCCGGCCCACCGCCTTTCCCACCGAACCGTGGCTCTACCTCGGCGGTGCGATCGGGGTCTTCTTCATCGCCGTGGCGGCGCTGATCGTGCGCTGGATCGGGGTGCTCCTGTTCGGCCTGACCTCGGTGTCCGGCCAGCTCATCGGCTCGGTGGTACTGGATGTCGTCGCGCCGACGGGCACCCGCCTGTCGGCGCTGACCATCGCCGGCTGCGTATTGACGCTGCTCGCCGCCGCCATCGGCGTCCTCGCGCAGGGCCGCACCACCGAGCAGGCCTGACGACGACTGCCCGCGAAACAGCGTTCGCGCGAACGGCTTTCGTGGTTCAGGGCCGGAAGGCGCGCAGCGTGTGCTCCACCAGCGCATCGGCATACGCGTCGTCGAGCGGCCCGTATCGCAGCAGCCATCGCTGATACACCGGCGCGTACAGCATTTCGAGCATCAGGTCGAGGTCGGCATCCGCGCGCACCTGCCCGGCCGCCTGCGCGCTGCGTAATCGCGCCTTCTTGGCGTCGTCGACGGGACGTCGCAACTGCCGGTCGTACTGCGTGGCCAGCACCGGATCGTTGATGATCTCGGTGTTGAGCGCCCGCACCGGTTTCTCGAATTCCGCATCCGCGAATTCCGCGACCGTCGCCCGCATCACCAGCTTCAGATCCGCCTCGATATCCCCGGTGTCCGGCAGCGAGATGCCCTCCCCGTCGTCGTCACTCAGGTCCAGGAACGATTCGAAGATCACCGCCCCCTTGGACGGCCACCAGCGATAGATCGTCTGCTTACCGACGCCCGCGCGCGAGGCGATCGCCTCGATCGAGACCTTCCGATATCCGACCTCGGAGAGCAGGTCCCGGGTGGCCGTCAGAATCGCCTGCCGCGACTTCTCGCTGCGCCGGGAGCCGGCCGGTTCGGATTTCGCGGTATCGGACACGCGGTCGACCATAGCATCTTCAGCGAGACGAGACGGGTCGTCTTGACAATTCGCGGCGCGATCAGGACACTGTGTCGAGACGAGACGGACCGTCTCATAAAGAGAGGATGTGGGATATGGCCACCGGTAAGACCTGGTTCATCACCGGCGCTTCCCGTGGGCTGGGGCGTGCGTTCACCGAAGCCGCCTTGCACGCCGGTGATCGAGTGGTCGCGACGGCCCGCGATGTCGAACCGCTACGGGATCTGGCCGCCACATATCCGGATCGGCTGATTCCGCTCGGCCTGGACGTGTCGGATCGCCGGGCCGTATTCGAGGTCGTCGAGCGGGCCGTCGCGCTCGTCGGGGAGCTCGACGTCGTGGTGAACAACGCGGGCGGCATGCTCTACGGCATGGTCGAGGAGGCGACCGAGGACCAGATTCGCGCGCATCTGGATGTGAACTTCTTCGGCGCGGTGTGGGTCGTCCAGGCCGTACTGCCGCAGCTGCGCGCACAGGGGCACGGCCGCATCCTGCAGGTCACCTCGATGGGAACCGCCGGCGGTATGGCCGCCGTCGGCTACTACGGAGCCGGGAAGGCGGCACTGGCGTCGCTGTCCGAAGCGCTGGCGATGGAGGCCGAACCCTTCGGTATCAAGGTCACCAATCTGGAGATGGGCGGCTACGACACCGGCCTGTTCACCGCGGGAACGACCGCGACCGAGGCCCTGCCGCAGTACGAGCCACTGCGCGAAGAACTGGCACGCATGTGGGGCGACGAATCCGGGCCGGCGCCGAGTTCGGCCGCGCCGGTGATCATGAAACTGGTCGAACTCGAGAATCCGCCGCGACGTCTGATCGTGGGCGGCAATTCCTTCGATCAGGTCGCCGAACTCTATGCGGCGCGCTCCGAAGGGTATAAAGCCTGGGAGTCGCTCAGCCGGTTGGCGCCCGGCTGAGGGCGGTGAACTATTCGTGCAAACCTGAGCTTTCTGCGCGGGAATCCGCTCATTCGGCCCGAGTTTGCACGATTAGTTCGCCCCCGTTCACACCTTGCGCGAACGAAGTTCGTGCCCCTTGGACGTCTTGCAGCGCCCGGTCTCCAGATCCCACTGCCAGCCGTGCAGATTGCAGGTGAGCGTATTGCCCTCCACCACACCGAATTTCGACAGATCGGCCTTCAGGTGCGGGCAGCGGCGCTGCACTTCCCAGCCGGCGAGCTCGGTCGAGGCGGAATCGTCGTGCGCCTCGGCGAACCAGCCGTCGGCATAGGCGATGCGCTCGTCGGTGAGGCATTTGAAGAAGGTGTAGAGGAATTCGTTGTAGCCGCCGATCCGCCACGCCTGGAAGCGGGTGGACAGGAAGATGGTGTTCACCCAGTCGGGTTCGTTGTCGCGCAGCACGGTGCGTACCAATTGCGGGGCGATGCGGAACCCGTAGCGGTACTTGCCTTCTCCCTCGATCGGCCCGCGCACCAGCCGCTTCGGGAAGTCGAGCACCACGGTTTCGTCGCCCATGACCAGCCCGACCGGATAGCCGATCCCGTCGCAGATCAGATCGCTCTGCGCCATGATCGGTTCGAACAGCTCCTTGAGCTGGGGAAGCAGCGGCGTACCGTCTTCGGTTGCCCAGGAAGCCTTCTCGCGTTCCAGCACCGGCGCCATGCGCTGCGCCATCCGCTCGATGTAGCCGGCCTTGTCGTCGTAGATCTCGGCCGGATCGAACGGATGGGTCAGATCCAGTTCCTTACCGCGCACATCCGCGACCGAACCCGGAATCATCAGCACCCCACCGGGATTGCCGTGGATGCGCATCTGCTCGAGGAACACCATCTGGTCCGGGAAGATATTGCCGTTGTCGGCGGAGTAGCGGTTCTCGCCGTCGTCGTTGAGGTAGCGCAGTTCGTCGTCGAGGAACACCGGCGGTCCGGCCGAGGGCACCACCCAGGTGGCGCCGACCTGCTCGATATAGCTGCGTGCGCGGTCCATTCCGCGCCGGCGCTTCTGCTTGCCGAAGTTGTCTTTGGTCTTGCTCGGGATGTCGTAGACCATCGGGTACCAGATGGCGCCCGAATACTGCAGCAGGTGGATGTCGATATGTCCGAACTGCTCGTGCAGGACGTCCATATCCACCGGCCGGGCGTCGTTCATGTTGAAACACACGGTCTCGCGATCGGAGACGACCAGGCCCGAATCACCGATCGGCCCGTCGGCCGGCGCGCGCAGCGCGATGATCATGATGTCCAGTTCGTGCCCGTCCCGGCCGGTGATCGTGTGCTTGACCGAGTCCTGGGTTTCGAAGAATGTGTGGAAGCCCAGCTTCTCCAGCTCGCGCTGCAGATCCGGCACCGGATAGTCCGGCAGCAGGACGGTGGCGTCCTTGTTCACGTGGTCGAGCAGATTCTTCGCGTCGAAGTGGTCGCGATGCAGGTGCGAGACGTAGAGGAAATCGCAGTTGCCCAGCTCGTCCCAGTCCAGCGCGGTGTTGTCCGGGAACGGGACCCACGACGCGAAATAGGCCGGATTCACCCACGGATCACAGAGGATCGTCCCGGCCGCGGTGCGGATGTGGAATCCGGCATGTCCGACGCTGGTGATCTGCACGAAGAAGTCCCTCCTGAACCGGCTACCAGCCACCCAGGGTAGCGGTTGAACGGGCTTCCGCAGCCTGAGGGGCGCTTTTGACGGCCCCGATGCCGGTTATTTCCGAGCTATTGCTTTGGCCGTCGGAGCGGCGCAGTGTAGAGGTGCACGGTGGCGCCACCGGGGCGCTGCCCCGAGTACAGAGGAAGTGGACCGTGTACGCACGTTCTACGACTATCCAAGCGAAGACCTCCGCGATCGATACCGGAATCGCGCATATGCGCGACGAGGTGATGCCGGCCCTGCAGAACATGCCCGGCTGTGTCGGGATGTCGTTGCTGGTCGACCGGAAGTCCGGTCGTTGCATCGCGACGACGTCCTGGGAATCGGAGGAGATGATGCGCGAGAGCGCCGATCGGGTGCGTTCGCTGCGTGATCGCGCCGTCCAGCTGCTCGGTGCCGATTCGGCGCGGGTCGAGCAGTGGGAGGTCGCGGCCATGCACCGCGACCATCGCCTGCCCGAAGGCGCGTGTGCCCAGCTCACGTGGGCCAAGTCCGACGATCCGAGCCGGTTCGACCACGCGATCGAGACCTACAAGTCCATGGTGGCGTCGCAACTGGAACAGCTGTCGGGGTTCTGCAGCACGAGTCTGCTGGTCGATCGGGCGGACGGGCGCGGTGTCGCGTGCGAGACCTTCGAGAGCGCCGACGCGGTCGAACGCAATCGCGAACAACTCGCCACCCTGCGCCGCGAGGGAACCCGCCGAGCCGGTGTCGACGTGCTCGAAGTCGGCGATTTCGAGGTCGCCCTCGCGCATCTGCGCGTCCCCGAACTGGTCTAGCGGTAGGCGTATCGTCTTCGCGCCCACTGTCATCTAGCGGTTACCCGCGGGCTATCGCAACGAGGCGGGCCCGCTCCCGCACATCAGGCCGAAACGTCGCCGATGCAGTATCCGTTGTCGGTCGCTTTCACGGTGTATGTCCGTTCCTGCTGGCTGCCGCCGGCCGTGACCGTCGCGGATATGGACAGGTAGGTGCTGTTCAGAGCGGTGGAACTGAGCGACTGATCGGCGAAGGCGGTCGGCGTGGTGAGCTTGGCCGCATTGGTGGCCAGCGGCGGGCGCGATGTGCGCCCGGTGCCGTTCGGATCCCACGCGGTGGCGGCGGTGCACAACAGCGGATGGGTGTTTTCCTGGTCGGCCGCATCGATCGGATGTCCGGTCTGGCGGGACAGATAGCGCCGGACGATGTGGCGCGCGTCGGCGGTCTGGGCCTCGTTGCCGGTGCCGAAACCGATCTCGGTGCCGGCGGGGTAGACCCGTGGGCAGGCATATCCGGTGGCGATATCGGTTCGCTCGGCGACAACGGTCACCGCGTCGGCGGCTCCGCTCGCCGACTTCCACACCAGAGCGGTCCCGTCGTCACTGCCGGGCTGGGCCAGCGCCGACTCGATGGCCGATTTGTCGGAGTACATCGTCTCGACGTTGCGGGGAGCCATCGTCCAGCACTTGGCTTCCATGTCCGCCGGAGTGAGTTGCCGCAGATCGGTCACCCAGCGGGTCATGGCCGCGGTGGCCTGCGGATCGGCCGTCACGAGGGCCACCGCTACCGCGGATTCGGGCGCTGCCGGAGCGGGAGCGGCGATCCGCGAGGACGACGGAGCGGCGGATTGCGTTGCCGCGGAGGAATTCTCGGACTCGTGATAGTCGGTGCCATCGATGCCGACCTGCGAATCACAGCCGGCGAGGATGCCCGCGACCACGATCGCCAGACCGCCTGCCCGCACCGCCGAGAGCCGTCTGCCGCGTCGCGCCGCCCGTCCGGTATGCAGCGCTGCGCCCATACCCCCTCGTGGTTTCCGGCCGCCTGCACGCGATGCTGGATTGGGGCTTTCCACTGCGCTGAACCTCGTTTTCTGTGCGGCGGTCGGTAGCGAAAATGTGACAGCGACTACGCTAGCGGAATTGTGGAACCCGTATACCGGACGATCATCGGCCTGGCCCGGACCGTCTTCTTCGTACAGGGACTGAAATTCGACGTCACGGGGGCGGAGAACATCCCCGCGCGGGGCGGCGCGGTCATCGCGATCAACCACACCGGCTATATGGACTTCACCTACGCGGGCCTGCCCGCGCGGACGCCGAAGCGCTACATCCGGTTCATGGCGAAGAAGGAAGTCTTCGACAACGCGATCTCCGGGCCGATCATGCGCGTGCTGCGGCACATCCCGGTCGACCGTGGGGCCGGCGCGGACTCCTACAAGGCGGCCGTCGACTATCTGCGCCGCGGCGAACTGGTCGGGGTGTATCCCGAGGCGACCATCAGCCGCAGCTTCGAGATCAAGGAATTCAAATCGGGTGCCGCGCGGATGGCCGTCGAGGCCGGGGTCCCGATCATCCCGATGACGATCTGGGGTGCGCAGCGGGTCTGGACCAAGGGGCATCCGAAACGCCTGGGCCGCACCAACACCCCCATTTCGATCGCCGTCGGCAAACCCATCTTCCCGCCCGCGGAGGCGGACGAGAAGGCGGTCGCCGAACTCACCGAGACCGTGCGCGCGACCATGCGGGACATGCTGCTCGGCCTGCAGAAGGACTACACACACGAGCCCGGCGCATACTGGGTTCCGGCCCGCCTGGGCGGCGGCGCACCGACACTGGAGGAAGCCGACGCGATGGACGCGGCCGAGGCCAAGGCGAAAGCGGAGGCGCGCGCGGCACGTCGCGCCGCCGAAACGGGAGATGCCGACTCCTGACGGCAGGGTCGGCCCGGCAGTACCAGGAGTGTCACCGATGACGCGAGAACCCGTTTTCGACGTCCTCACCGGATTGGTCCGCACCATCTTCTGGGCACAGGGCCTGAAGATCGATATCGTCGGCGGCGAGCACATCCCGCGCACCGGCGGTGCGGTCCTGGCCGTGAATCACACGGCTTACCTGGACTTCATGCAGGTCGGACTGGTCGGCCGCGAATCGGGCCGCAACGTCCGCTACATGATGAAGGCCGAACTCGAACACGGCATCGTCGGCTGGCTCATGAAGCAGTGCAAGGCGATCGGCGTCGACCGCACCGCCGGCGCCGAGTCCTACGCCCGCGCCGTCACCGCCCTGCGCGACGGCGAAATCGTCGTCGTCTACCCCGAAGCCACCATCAGCCGCAGCTTCGAACTGAAGGAATTCAAATCCGGCGCCGCCCGCATGGCGATCGAAGCCGCCGTCCCCATCGTCCCCATGACGATCTGGGGCGCCCAACGCGTCTGGACCAAAGACATCCCGAAACAACTGGGCCGCCACAACTTCCCGATCCACATCCAGGTAGGCGACCCCATAGCCCCCGTCGACCACGCCGACGACCTCACCGCCACCCTGCGCTCCAACATGGAGAAACTGCTCGACGCCGCGCAACGGGACTACGACATGCCCCCGGGCGCCCGCTGGGTCCCGGCCCGTTTGGGCGGCACCGCACCGACATTGGAGCAGGCGAAGGTCCTGGAACGCGAGGAGATGGAGCGCCGCGCAGCCGCGAAAGCCAAACGCGCACAAGGGTGAGCGCTGTCGCAGCGATCGTGGTCTGGCCTCGATGCCGAGCCGCCACCGCTGTTTCTCGGCCCCGAACACCTCAACTCGGATCCGAACCGCGGATGGCGGCGAACCAGGTCGCGGTGGCGGCCGCTACCACGGTGGCGCCGGCGAAGGCGGGGAGGCCGCCGCCGGCGACGTAGATCCAGAACAGGCCGGCGAAGGGGGCGACGACGGCGAATTGGGCGTCGAGGAGGAGGCGGCGGCCGAGGCGGGTGGCTGCGGCGGCGCGGGCCTGGCCGTCGGGGTCGGGGCGGGTCGGGTTGTCGATCAGGCGGCCTTGCGGTTCGGAGTCACGGACCGCTCCGGAGGCGAACAGGCGGTGGCCGTGCACGAGCACGGCGGCGTCACAGTCGGCGTCGGATTCCGTGAGGCCGACCAGTGAAGGGTCGAAATAGACCGGCAGCCAACGGGTTCGGCCGCCGGAGCTCAGTTCCAGCCACGATCGGCTGACCAACCGGTTCTGCTGGCGTACCCGCTTCACCCGGAACGTCCCGGCCGGAATCGTGCGCCACGGCACCACCCCGAACGCCACCGCGAGACGAAACCCGCTGTACAGCAACACAACCAGCCCCACCGCCGCCAGCATGGCCAACTGTTCCGGATCAACGAACGGCGCCCAGGCGATGCAGATCACCAGGGCGCCGATCGTGGTGAGAACCGGATAGGCCAGCGGATGGCCGGTTCCGGAAATCACTTCAGGTAGCCGACTTTCGTCCAGTCCAGGGTGGCCAGGCCGCGCGCGCCGTAGTTGGCGAGGTTGGACCGGGTCGCGACGATGCCGGGTGACTGCAGCAGCGGGAGGGAATGACCCTCGGCGAAGATCTGGCGGTCGACCTGATTGGCCAGATCGATGGCCTTGGCCGGATCCAGTTCGGAGACGGTCTTCTCGATCAGATCGTTGAGTTCCGGGGAACCGATATGGCCGTAATTGCCCTGCCAGTTGTTCGGGTCGTATCCCCAGATCTGGCTGATGCTGCCCAAGGGGAACGGGTCACCCACCCAGGAGAACTGTGCCAGATCGAAATCGCCCTTCTGGAACACATTGGTGAACAGGCCCTGTCCCGGCCGAGTGTCGATGGTGAGTTTCACCCCGATTTTGGCGAGGTTCTGCTGCATGATCTGCGCCATCTGCACCCAGGACGGATCGTTGTACATCACATCGCGGATCTCGAGTCTGCGGCCGTCCTTCACGCGAGCGTCGCCCTGCAGTTTCCAGCCCAGGGCGTCGAGTTCACGGGCGGCGGCGTCGGGGTCGTAGGGCAGGGCGTTGTCCTGGTACCCCTTCTGCCCCTCCAGGTAGATGTGATTGTTCAACGGTTTGGGTTCGGCGACCAGACCGTTCTGAATCGCGTTCGCGATGCCCTGCCGATCGATGGCCTTCGAAACGGCCACGCGAACCTTGGGATCCTCCAGAATCGAACCCGGTGCGCCGTTGAAGGTCAGATGCGACCACTGCAACGCCGGCGCGCGGCGGATGGACACATTGGGAACCCCCTGAGCCGTCACCAGATCGCCACGGCTGCCGATTCCGATCGCGTCGAGTTCGTCGTTCTGCAGTGCGGGCACCAGTGCGGCCGAATCGAGCACGCTGAAATTGACGGTGTCGAGTTTCGGCGCGGCACCCCACCATTTCGGATTGCGCCCCAGCGTGATCCGGCCCTGAGTCCGGTCGGTGGATTGGACGGCGAACGGTCCGGCCGTCACCTTGATGCCGTCGACGAGGCTCTTGTTGAACGCCTCCGGATTCGAGGTCACCGACTTCGGGTACAGCATGCTGTTGCCGGAGAATTGGCCCTGCCATTCACCGAAGTGCTTGCTGAATGTCAGCACCGCCTGGCGATCGTCGACGCCGCGCTCGACCTTCGCGACCCGATCGAAACCCATGTTGTTGGCGATCAGGTACTCCGGGTTGCGACCACTCAGCGCCTCGGCTTGAGAGGCGATGTCCTCCCAGGTGATCGGCGTTCCGTCCGTCCACACCGCCTTCGGGTTGATGGTGTAGGTGACGGTCTGCGGATCGGTGCCGGTCAACTCGACATTGGTGAAGTAGTCGGTGTTGAGATGGGTGCCACCGGCGGCATCGATGCTGAATGCCTGCGGCAGCATCGGCCTTTCCACCGCCGTGATGTCGTAGTTGTTGCCGTCGATCTGGAGAGTGTTCCAGTTCGGCGGGAACTCCGAGATCGCCAACCGCAGGCTGCCGCCGTCGCGAAGGTCGGCGACGTCGTGCGGATTGATGTCGTTGGTCGTGCCGAGAGCGGAACTCCCGGACCCGGTCGTGGAGCCCGAACACCCCGACAGCAGCAGTCCGCACGCGACCGCGGGGATCGCGAGCCGGGTTATTGTCGAACGAATCCGCATGGTCTCGTTCTCCTTTCGTCGGGACGGGCGGCTAACTTACGAAGCCGATCTTGGTGTAGTCGTAGGAGGCCAGGCCCGGAGCGCCGTAGTTGGCGACGGTGGTGCGCACACCGTAGTTACCGGGATCCTGGGTGAGCGGCAGCGAGAAACCCTCTTCGAAAACCTTGCGATCCACCTGATTCGCCAGGTCGATAGCCTTTTTCGGATCCAGCTCGTTGAGGGTCTGCTCGATCAGCGCATTCAACTCCGGGGAGCCGATGCGGCCGAAATTGCTCTGCTCGTCGTCGGGGTGGTACGCGTAGATCTGCGGAATGCTGCTCAGCGGGAAGGCGTCACCGGAGAAGAGGAACTGCGCGGCGTCGAAATCGCCGGGGATCATCACATCGGTGAAGAATCCCTGACCCGGCCGGGTATCGATGGTGAGTTTCGCGCCGACCTTCGCCAGATCGCCCTGCACGATCTGCGCGACCCGCACCCAGGTCGGATCGTTGTACATCACATCGCGGATCTCGAGTTTGCGGCCGTCCTTCACGCGCACGTCGCCCTGCAATTTCCAGCCCAGGGCGTCGAGTTCGCGGGCGGCGGCATCGGGATCGAAGGGCAGGCTGTTGTCCTGATATCCCTCCTGGCCCTGGACGAAGATGTGATTGCCGAGCGGTTTCGGATTCGCCACCAGACCGTTCTCGATGGCGTTCGCGATGCCCTGCCGGTCGATCGCCTTCGAAATCGCCACGCGCAATGCGGGATCGGTGAGAATAGAACCGGGCGCGCCGTTGAAGGTGATGTGCCGCCACAGATTTCCGGGAGCGTGCCGGACGACCAATTCGGGACTGCTGCGCACGGTCGCCAGATCCTCGATGGAGGTCAGCCGCGCGGCGTCCAACTCGTTGTTCTGCAGGGCGGCGGCGTAGGCGGAGCGGTCCAGTACGCTGTAGGTGATGGTGTCGAGTTTGGGTTTGTCGCCCCACCATTTCGGATTGCGCGCCAGCACGATTCGGCCCTGCGTCCGGTCGGTGGACTGGACGGCGAACGGGCCGGAGGTCAGTGTGATGTGGCCGGCCAGAGCATGGTTGAA
The DNA here is from genome assembly GCF_000308375.1 of Nocardia aobensis NBRC 100429. Classification (GTDB taxonomy): domain Bacteria; phylum Actinomycetota; class Actinomycetes; order Mycobacteriales; family Mycobacteriaceae; genus Nocardia; species Nocardia aobensis. The sequence continues at coordinate 22,930 of NZ_BAFQ01000006.1, forward strand.
CGTCTCCGGATCGGCGGTCACCGATTTCGGGTAGAGCATCGCATTACCGGCGAACTGCCCGCGCCAGTCGGAATAGTGTTGTTTGAAGGTGATGACCGCTTGCCGGTCGTCGACCCCGCGTTCCACCTTCTCGACCCGGTCGAAACCGTTGTTGATCGCGATCAGATAGCGCTTGTCGGTGCTGGACAGCGCATGCGCTTGCGAGGCGATGTCCTCCCAGGTGATCGGCGATCCGTCGCTCCACACCGCCTTGGGATTGATGGTGTAGGTGACCTGCTGTGGATCGGAGCCGGTGAGCTGGATATCGGTGAAATAGTCTGTGTTGACCGACAATTTGCCCGTGGCGTCGATGTTGTACGAGCGCGGCATGAGCGGCCAGACGACCTCGCCGATCTCGAGCTCGTTGCCGTCGGTGGACAACGTATTCCAGTTGGCGGGGAACGCGCTGATCGCCAAGCGCAAATTGCCGCCCTCGCGCACCGACTCGCGCGCCTGCGGATTGATGTCGTTGGATGTGCCCAAGGCGGCCGGGCCGCTGGTGGTATTCACCCCGGAACAACCGGCCAGCGCGATGCCCACGCCGGCCGCCACCACAACAGCGGCCGAACGTAGTGCGCGCGAACGTATCCTCACGACGAACTCCTAGCGTGCGACGACCGGAAGGGGCACCGCGTCGATCAGCGCGCGGGTGTACTCGTGCTGCGGCGCCGCGAAAATTTGCTCGGCCGGCCCGGATTCGACGATCTTGCCGCGATACATGACCGCGATATCGTGCGCGAGATTGCGGACCACCGAAAGGTCGTGGGAGACGAACAGATACGACAGTCCGCGTTCGGCCTGCAGATCCCGCAGGAGGTTCAGCACCCCGGCCTGAATGGATACGTCGAGCGAGGACACCGGCTCGTCGAGCACCAGCATGTCCGGATCCAACGCCATCGCGCGCGCGATATTGATGCGCTGCTTCTGTCCACCGGAGAAATCGGCCGGATAGCGATCGGCGTGTTCGGCGCGCAGTCCGACCTGCTTCAGCAATTCCGGTACCCGCTTGCGGATTTCGTCGCGGGACCGGCCGTCGACCCGCAACGGTTCGGCCAGGGCGTCGAAAATCGGCAGGCGCGGATCCAGCGAGGAGGACGGATCCTGGAAGACGATCTGCAATCTGCGGCGGATATCGCGTTTGCGCTGCTTGCTCAGCGTCGCGACGTCCTCGCCGAAGACCTCGATCGTGCCCGCCTCGGGTTGGGCGAGGTCCATGATCTGGCTCAGCGTCGTCGATTTCCCGGATCCGGATTCGCCGACGAGTGCGAGCGTGCGTCCCTTGCGTACCGCGAAATCGATGCCGTCGACCGCGCGCACCTCACCGGTGCGGCGTTTGAAAACGACACCGGAGGTGACCGGAAAGGTTTTGGTCAGACCCGAAACCCGCAGCACCACATCCGAATCGGCGGTTTCCGCCGCGGCCACGCTGTCGGTGTCGCGGCGGTAGGCGGCGAACAGTTCCGCGGTGCCCACTTCGGCGGTGCGGATGCAGGCGGCCCGGTGCGCGGGCGCGGTATCCCGCAGCGGCGGCTCCGCGGCCAGGCAGTCGTCGATGGAGACCGGGCAGCGCGGCGCGAAGGGACAGCCCGGCGGCAGGGCGTGCATGGGCGGGGGAGCGCCGACGATCGGGATGAGCGGCGCGCGGGCCGGACCGTCCATCCGCGGGATGGAACCGAGCAGGCCGACGGTGTAGGGCATCCGCGGTGAGTTGAACAGCTCTACGGCCGGGGCGTTCTCGACGATCCGACCGGCGTACATCACGGCCACGCGGTCGGCCAGGGTGGCCGCGATCCCCATGTCGTGGGTGATCATGATGACGCCGGCGCCGGTGATGTCGCGGGCCTTGCGCAGCAGGTCGAGGATCTGTGCCTGCACCGTCACATCCAAGGCGGTGGTCGGCTCGTCGCAGATGATCAATTCCGGATCGTTGGCGATCGCCATCGCGATCACCACGCGCTGGCGCATACCGCCGGAGAATTCGTGCGGAAAAGCCTTGGCGCGCACCGCAGGTTCGGGGATGCCGACCAGGTCGAGCAGTTCCACCGCCCGGTCCGCGGCCTGCGATTTGCTCATCTTCTTGTGGGCGACCAGCGCTTCGGCGATCTGATCGCCGACCCGGTAGACCGGGGTGAGCGCCGAGAGCGGATCCTGGAAGACCATGCTGACCCGAGTCCCCCGCAGCGCCGAGAGCTGTCTGTCGCCCATGCCGAGCAATTCCCTGCCGCGCAGGCGAATCGAGCCGCGGATGCGGGCCTGATCGGGCAGCAACCCCATCACGGCCAGCGAGGACACCGATTTACCGGAACCCGACTCGCCGACGATGGCCAGCACCTCACCGTCGGCGACGGTGTAGTTCACGCCGCGCACGGCGTCGATGCGGCCCTCCTCGCCGGGGAAGGACACATGCAGGTCCGAGACCTCCAGCAGGGGTGCGGTCGTAGCGCGGCGCGAGTCCGCGCGGTCGGCGGATTCGGTGGTGCGATCGGTCATGCCGCTTCAATCCTCTTGTCCGACTGCTCATCCGGACCGGCACCGGAGGTCCGCGCCGACTTTCCGCGCAGCGCCTTGTCCCGCTTACCGGCCTTGCGGCCCGCCCGCGCCCCCTTGGAACTCGGGTCGAAGGCGTCGCGAAGGCCGTCGCCGACGAGGTTGGCGCACAGCACGATCGCGATCAGGAAACCACCCGGGAACAGGAACAACCACGGGAAGGTCAGCGCCGATTTGGTGCCGAAGGCGATCAGCGAGCCCAGTGACACGTCCGGCGGCTGCACGCCGAATCCGAGGAAGCTCAAACCGGTTTCGGACATGATCGCCGCGCCGACCGCGAGGGTGGTATCGATGATCAGGATCGACGCGATATTCGGCACGATGTGAGTGACGATCACCGAACGCGTCGACGCGCCCATGTACCGTGCCGCGCGGACGAATTCGCGTTCCCGCAGGCTCATCGTCAATCCGCGCACGATCCGGGCACTGATCATCCAGCTGAATCCGGCCAGCAGCACGATCAGCAGCAGAATCGAACTGCTGCCCTTGGTGCGCGGCGCGAAGATCGCGATGATGATGAAACTGGGCACCACCAGCAGCAGATCGACCAGCCACATGATCGCCCGGTCGGTCCACCCACCGAGCAGACCGGCGATCGACCCCGCGGTGACCGCGATCAGTGAGGTCAGCACCGCCACGCAGATGCCGATGATCAGCGATTTCTGCAAACCGTGCAGGGTCTGGGCCAGCATGTCCTGGCCGATCTCGTTGGTGCCGAACAGATGCTGCGGCGAGGGCGGTTGCAGCAGTGCGTACGGGTCGCGCTGCTGATAGTCGTAGGACAGGAACGGCGGAATCGCGAAGGCGCCGATCAGCATGATGATCAGCACGGTCGCGCCGACGATGGCGGGTTTGTTGCGCAGGAACCTGCGCCACACCAGCTTTCGGCGACCGGCGGCAGCGGGTTCCGGCGCGCCCTGCGCGATGATCTCGGTTTCGGTCACTGTCTCGCCCCGATCATCCGACCCGCACTCGCGGATCCAGAATCGCATACACGATGTCGGACAGCAGGCCCGAAACCAGCACCACGAATCCCGCGAACACCGTGACGGTCACCACGATGTAGATGTCCTGCGCATTGATCGCATCGACCAGCCATTCACCGACGCCGTGCCATCCGAAGATCTTCTCGGTGAAGGTGGCGCCGGTGATCAGCGCGCCGAGACTGTAGGCGAACAGCGTCGCCATCGGAATCAGCGCGGTACGCAGACCGTGTTTGTAGAGTGCGCGGCGGCGGGTGAGCCCCTTCGCCCGCGCGGTACGGATGAAATCGCTCTGCAGCACATCCAGCATGGCGTTGCGCTGATAGCGGCTGTAACCGGCCATCGCGCCCAGGGCGAGGCCGAGGGTCGGGACGATCATGTGCTGTAACCGGTCGACGAACTGATTCCACACCCCGTGTACGGCATTGGCCGACGTTTCCCCGGTGTACAGGAATATCTGCTGACCGGTGGCCGAATTGATTTCCAGTGCACCGTATTTCAGTAGCGTCGCCAAGAGGAATACGGGCGTGCTGAGCACCAGCAGGGAAATAATCGTCGTGAAGTAATCGGTGAAGCGATATTGCCGGATCGCACCGGCCGCGCCGATCAGCACACCGAGGACGGTTCCGACCACCGAGCCCACGATCAGCAACCGCAGGCTGACCCCGATCCGGCGCGGCAGTTCCTGACTGACCGGCTGCCCCGTCAGCGTGGTGCCGAAGTCGCCGTGCACCACGCCGCCGACCCAGGTGAGGTAGCGCTGCGGGATGGGCTGGTCGAGATGCAGTTCGTGGGCCTTGGCGTCGATCACCGACTGCGGCGGTCGCGGATTGCGCTGTTCGAGGCTGTCCAGCGGGCGAAATGTCAGCGACGCCAGACTGAAGGCCAGGAACGACGCCAGCGCCAGCAGCACGACATAGTTGAGCGCACGTCGTAGCAGAAAGCCGGTCATCGGTCCCCTCGGGTCGGTTACTAGCCCCTGATCATAGGGAATGGTCTCGAGTCCACCGGTGACATCGTGCACCACTTCCGGCCCGCTCGCAGGCGGGGCGCGGGCAAACGATTACAGCCGCGCCGCGATTTCGGGCAGGATGGAATAGGTGACGCGTCTGCCGAAGCCGAAGATGGTGGCCACCGATGTCGATGGCACGCTGCTCGACGAATGGGAACGGGTGACGCCGCGCACCCGTACCGCGGTGGCCGCGCTGATCGCCGACGGTGTGCCGTTCGTGCTGGCCACGGGCCGTCCGCCGCGCTGGATCGATCCGGTGATCGAGGGGCTGGGCTTTCCTCCGCTGTGCGTCTGCGGCAACGGCGCGGTGATCTACGACAGTGCCGCCGACCGCATCCTGCACACCAGCACGCTGGATGTGGAGAGTCTGGCGTGGATCGCCGACCTCGCCGAGCGCGTACTGCCGGGCTGTGGGCTGGCGGCCGAGCGCGTCGGCCGCAGCGCGCACGATGCGGCGACGCCGCAATTCGTCAGCTCGCCCGAGTACGAGCACGCCTGGCTGAATCCGGACGACACGCAGGTCTCACGGCAGGAGGTCATCTCGGCCTCGGCGATCAAGATGCTGATCCGGCTGCGCGGAACGCCGAGCGCCCAGATGCAGTCGGCCCTGGAACCGCACCTGGCCGGGCGCGCCGACATCACCTACTCCACCAACAACGGACTCATCGAACTGTCCGCGCCGGGTATCACCAAGGCCGCCGGCCTGAGTGTGGTCGCCGAGCGGCTCGGGGTGGACGCGGCGGCGATCCTGGCCTTCGGCGATATGCCCAACGATGTGCCGATGCTCCGCATGGCCGGCCACGGCGTCGCGATGGGCAACGCCCACCCCGAAGCCCTTGCCGCCGCCGACGAGATCACCGCCTCCAATTCGGAGGACGGCGTGGCGCGGGTGCTCGAGCGCTGGTGGGAGAGTTAGGGCCGTCCGCCAGGGTGGCTTTGCCCTGAACTGATCGTGCAAACCTCGCCGCTTCGAGCGGGTTTCGCGCATTCGGGTGGAGGTTTGCACGAAAAATTCAGGGTGACGCGAACTCTCGGCCCCAGCCCTCAGCCCGCGGGGGCGGGAGGAATGGGCTGGGACGGCGCCGCCACAGCGGACTCGGGCGCGGGCGGTGCTTCTCGCACCGCCCCCTCTTGTGTGGGTGCGGCCGGGTTCGGCGCTTCGGTAGCGGGCGCGGGCGGTGCCTCCGGTGCTGCTTGCGCATCGGGTGCCGCCGGGGGCGCTTGCGGATCGGAAGGCCCCGTGTCCGGAGCCGCCGGCGGGGCCGGCGCGTCCGCGGCGGGCAAGGCCTGCGGAATCGGATCCCCCGCCGGGTCCGGTTGTGCGCCACCGTGTTTCAGCAGGGTGGTGACCACACCGGTGGCGGTGTTCAGGATCAACGAGCCGAGGCGGAAATCGGCACGCCGGCCGCCGGGAACCGGGTATGGATTGCGCAGCGGCGTTCCGAGCAGTCCGGATTCGGCGCCGAGCTGAACGAAGCGGTCGAGAATCTGGCCGGCCAGTTCGACGATCGAACCGTCGGGCGCCGCGTAGACGTATCCGTTGACGAACTTGGCGTACTGGCCGCCGTCCCCGGTCGGGGTCGGTTCGGAGGAGGCGGCACCGAGACGTCCGTCCGGGCCGCCCTGTCCCGCCCAGTAGGTGGCGATGGCGTTCTTGTCGACCATGCTCAGCAGCCGCGTGGTCAGATTCGCCAGCGCTGCCAGGTCCGCGTGCGCCCGTTGGTCTTTCGGAGCCGCGGGCGCGTTGTCGGCGGCAACCCCCGCGGCGATCTCGCGGATCCGGTCCATGCGCGCATAGGCGGCATCGCCGGGGCAGGTGGTGTTGCCGACGTCGCGATGTGCGAACACGATCGGCAGGTCCACCGCCGCACCCTCGGCGTACGGGGTGTAGTCGGTGCCCTCGGAATACATGGTGGTGTGGCCCTCGGGATCCAGTCCCGCGATCTTGGCCCGCCACCCGACGAACTGCCCGGTGGCCTGGAGCTGGGCGTCGCTGGGTGCGGCGGTCTCGAAATCGCCCATCATCGCCACGCCCGCGGTGTTCTCGTTGAAACCACCGGCGTGCGCGCCCTCGACCGGGCGGTCCAGGCCGCCGTAGCGACCCTCGAAGATCTGGCCGTACTTGTCGACCAGCGCGTTGTAGCCGATATCGCACCAGCCCAGCGTTTTGGCGTGATACGCGTAGATCGCGCGCACGATGCCGGCGGATTCGGCCTTGCTGTAGTCGTTGCGACCGGCGGTGTGGTGGACGGTGATTCCACCCAGCCCGTCGTCGTAGGTGGGCTCCTCGCAGCGCAGCGATTCGTCGGCGCCCCACTGCGCGCGGCTGATCACCTTCGGCCCGCCGCCCGGCAGCGGCGCGGCGACCGAAGTCAGGTTGTCGTCGATCGCGCCGCGCCCGGGATCGATCAGCACCGCCGACAGTTGCGACGCGGCCTGCTGCGCCGGATCGTCGGAGCGGCCGGCGGCCGGAGCGATCGCCTTGTGGGTGGTGAGTATCTGAACAGCCTTGGTCTCGCCGACGTAGATCGGTTCGGTACCGGTCCGGGCCGGGACGCCCGCGTGATCGGTGCGACCGGTGTCGACCCGGTCGGCCGGAAACCACGGCCCCCAGCTGCCGTCGGCCTGCTGGGCGCGAATCAGGGCGGTGGTTTCGGCCAGTTCCTTCGCGGTCAGCGCGACCATGCTGAAGGGCGTATCCCGGGTCAGTTCCTTGACTTCCGCGCCGACCTGATCGGCCATATCCGGTGGTACGGCACCGGGGGACAGGGCGGGGGCGGCCGGGTCGATGCCCGGAACCTGTGCGGGGTCGAGCGGGGCGGCGATGAAGCCGGGGCCGGCGTGCGCGGGGGACGCGGCGGGGGCGGGAGCCTGCGGGGTGACCGGTCCGGCGTACGGCGCCGGGGTCGGTGTGGCGGTCGTTCGATCACCGAACTGGGGTAGCGGAATCTCGCTGGGTAGTCGCACGCCCGGCGGGGCGGGTAGGCCGGGCGGGACGGGAATCGACTTCGGCAGCGGGAGCTTCCGCAGGTCGGACAGCCGCAGATCCGGCAGGTTCAATCCGGTGAGTTCGCGCAGCGGCAACACGATGTCGGGGGCGGACGCCAAGGCCACCTCGGCGAGTTGCGCGGGTATCGCGGTGAGGTCGCTGTCACCCGCTGGGCGATAGCCGGGAGCATCGCGCAGTGTCAGCGTCGCGAGTGGGGCGGCAACCGCGAGAGTCGCGACCACGGGCAGGACGACGGAACGTTTCGGGCGGCGGTACGGCACGAGCATCTCCCATTCAGGTAGAACCGGTGACCGTCAGCGGGGAACAGGGGTGGGCGCGCGGGGTTGATTCCTGACGGATCGATGGTCACACTAGTCCCAAATGCCGCAGATCTAAACCTTTGGTTGAGGATTAGAGCTAGGATAGCTCGAATGTAACTTTCCAGTAGCCACGCGAGGTCAGGACATGCCGAGCGAGCGGTGCGTTCGATCAACCACCCGGCTCGCCGAACCCGTTGGGAGGCACGATGGCTCACCCCCGCCCGAGTGCGCGCCGGGACGGCCGATCGGCGCTGTCCGCACACCACAGGAGGGTTCGATGACCCGGACCGAAGCCGCTCGGACCGGCGCCGCGCCGCCGGATCGCCCGAACGCCACACCCGCGGACGGGGTGGCGGGCGGATTCACGAGCCGACCCCGGCGCCGGCACGGTGGACTGCTGCGTCGGCGGCGAATGCGGCGCGGGGCGCTGATCGGCTTGGTCGTGGTGCCGGTGACCGGCGGAATCGTCGTCGCCTTCGCGGTGCCGATGTTCGGTTCCGGTACTCGCAACGCCGCCTATCAGGCGGCCGCGGGTCCCGGGCACGGGCGCGGGATGAGCCAGGTCGGCGCGTTCGACCAGGCCACCGCGGGCGCGACGGCCGACGGCATCCTGGCGCATTACTACCCGGGCGCCCAGCTCGCGACGATCGGGCCTACCACGGTGCGGGTGCGGCTCACGGTCTACGACAACGAAACCCTGGACGTGTACTCCGATTCCGGGCTGACCGTCGCCGGCCGTCGGGTGGTGGCCGGACAGGCCGCGCACCTGACTCCGACGCCCGACGGCGGCGCGAACGTCGTGGTGACCATCGGTTGTGACGGTGATGTGCTGTGGCAGGGTTCCACCGACGACCCCTGGGCCTACCCCGCCGACCCGGGTCCCGACCGGCCCGAGGCCGAACATCTGAAGGTGTGCGACGGCTCGAGTTTCCGTGGGGCACTGGGCGTTACGCAGGACAACGGGCAGCCGGCGACGGTGAACCAGCTCGACGTCGAGGACTATCTGCTCGGTGTGGTCCCGGCCGAGATGGAGGCCGAATGGGCCGACAAGGGTGGTGCGGAAGCGCTGCGGGCGCAGGCGATCGCGGCCCGCTCGTACGCTCTGGCCGAACACCGCTACCCATATGCCCAGACCTGCGACACCACCGACTGTCAGATGTATCCCGGCACCGACAAGGAGGATCCGCGCGCGGCCGACGCGGTCCACGCCACCGCGGGCCAGGTCCTCATGCGCGACGGCCATATCCTGCGCACGGAGTATTCGGCGGCGCCGGGCGGCGGGCAGCCGATCGACATCACCACCCTCGAGGTCGGGCCGACGCCCGCCGAGCTGGAAGCCGCGCCGGCCGTGCCCGAAGCTCCGGCCGCACCCGCGCCGGCGGTCCCCGAGCAAGCGGTCCGCGGCAATTCCGCCATCGATGTGAAGTACGCCGAAAGCGGCGGCGCGGCAGGGCCTTTGGGCGATCCGATGGGGCCGGAGTCGTTGCTGCCCGGCAAGGTCGGAACCTTCCGCCTGTACCAGGGCGGTGTCATCATCGCCACCCCGACCCTCGGCGCCCAGATCGTCGATTACGCGCGCCTGCTGCAGATCGCGCCGCAGGTGAGCCAGAGCGCGGGGGAGGACGCCGGAGCGCAGGCCGCGGCTCCCACCCCGCCACCGGCTCCTAGCGGGCAGGATTCGCAGACCCACCCCGGCCCGGCGGACGCGGCCGGTACTCCGGCCTCCGCGACCGGATCACCCGTCGGCCCGCCCGCCGCGGGGATCGCGCCGCCGGACCACACCGCGAGCGCCCCGGCCGCAGCGGCTTCCCGACCCGAATAAGGGGCGGACCGCTGCCGCGTCGCTCGCCGGATGTGACACGGCCGGGTAAGCCGTCGTCCCGGCCGGAGCGGGGCACGACGTGTGCCCACCTCGCTCAACCCAGCGAGGTGTCGTCCAGTGATTCGGAGAGCCGGCGGAGCAGGTCGGCGAGTTGGTCCAGTTCGGTTCGGCTCATCCCGGACAGCAGGCGGATCTCGTTGTCGACGTGCAGCGGCATGACCTCGTCGATCACGTCGAGGCCGTGGTCGGTCAGCTGGACGCGAATGGTTCGCCGGTCTCTCGCATCGGGAACCCGGCGGACCAGATCCTTGGCGGCCATGCGGTCGATGCGATTGGTGATCGCACCCGAGGTCACCATGGTGGCTTTGATCAAGTCACCGGCCGTGAGGCCGTCGGGCCCACCGGAGCGGCGCAGCGTGGACAGCACGTCGAACTCCCAGTATTCGAGTCCGTAGCGGGCGAAGAACTCCTTCATCTCACGCTCGAGCCGGCGGCCCATGCGCTTCAACCGGCCGATGACGTGGGTCGGCCAGACATCGAGGTCGGGGCGGGCGCGACCCCAGTCCGCGACGATCCGGTCCACGGCGTCGCTCACAGCGCTCTCCTCCCGGGCGAATATCTCAACGTTCAGATACTTGACATCAAGACACTCTCTGGTGTCCGATTATCTCAACGTTGAGATTATCAATGAGGAGATACCGTCATGACAGGTACCGTCGCCGCCCGCGGCTCGACTGCCGCGATCCTCGCGATCACCGGTCTGGCGCCGCTGGTGTGGGGGACGACGTACGCCGTCACCACCGAATTCCTGCCGCCGGAGCGGCCGATGTTCACCGCGCTGATGCGAGCCCTCCCGGCCGGATTGGTGCTGCTGGGCGCGACCCGGGTGCTGCCGCGCGGCCGCTGGATCGGCCGTGCCGCCCTGCTCGGCGTGCTCAACATCGGCGCCTTCTTCCCGCTGCTGTTCCTCGCCGCGTACCGGCTGCCCGGCGGCGTGGCGGCCGTATTGGGTTCGGCCGCACCGCTGTTCGCGCTCGGCTTCGCAGCGGTGCTGTTGCGGGTGCGGCCGAGCGGTCGCAAGCTGCTGGCCGGAGCGATCGGCATGCTCGGGGTGGCGCTGGTGGTGCTGCGGGCGAATGCCGCCCTGGACACGATCGGCGTGCTGGCCGGGCTGGCGGGTGCGGCATCGATGGCCGCGGGAACCGTGCTGACCGGGCATTGGGGACGGCCCGAAGGTGTCGGCCCGCTGGCGTTCACGAGCTGGCAACTGACCGCGGGCGGGGTGGTACTGCTGCCGTTGGCGCTGATCACCGAGGGGGCGCCGCCCGTGCTGGACGCCCCGGCGATCGGCGGATACCTCTATCTCGGCGTACTCGGTACCGCGGCCGCCTATGCCCTCTGGTTCCGCGGTCTGGCTCGGGTACCGGCCACATCGGTCGCCTTCCTGGGCCTGTTGAGTCCGCTGTCGGCGGCGGTGATCGGCTGGCTCGCGCTCGGGCAGTCGCTGACTCCGCTGCAGGTGCTGGGCATGGTGATCGCCTTGGGTGGCACGGTGCTGGGGCAGGTGGGCGATCACGCGAAGCCGCCGTCCGAGCACTCGGAGCCGCTCTCGCCGTCGGTCACCGACGCACCCGAACTCGCCGACCCACGGCAACTTTCATCGATCGAGGAGTGAAAAACCATGCGTATCACCGTTTTCGGCGCGGCGGGCATCGCGGGCAGCCGCATCGTGCGCGAGGCGCTGTCGCGCGGCCACGAGGTCACCGCGGTCGGCCGCGGCGAGCGTTCGGACGATCTGCCCGCCGCGGCGAGCTTCCGCACCGCCGACGCCACCGACCCGGCCCAGGTGAAGGATGTCACCGCCGGTAGCGATGTGGTCATCAGCGCGACGCGGCCGCGCCCCGGGCACGAATACGAATTGGCGGACGTGGCCGCGGCACTGCTGGACGGATTGCGCGGCACCGGAATCCGCCTGCTGGTCGTCGGCGGCGCGGGCGATCTGATCGTGCCCGGCACCGGCACGACCGTCATGCAACGGCCGGATTTCCCGCCGGACTGGCGTCCGATCGCCCTGGCCTGCCACGCGCAACGAGAGGTGTTCCGCAGCGCGACAACCGATGTCGACTGGACCTATCTCAGCCCGCCCGCACTGCTCGAGCCCGGCGAACGCCGCGGAACCTACCGGGTCGGCGCCGACGAACTGGTCACCGACAGCACGGGCGCCTCGCACATCTCGATGGAAGACCTCGCCGTCGCCCTCCTCGACGAGGCCGAGGAGCAGCGCCACACCCGCACCCGCTTCACCGTCGCCTACTGAAGTACCGGACCGAACCACGTTCTCGGGCACCGCTTTATCCCGGTCGTAAGGATGGGCCAACCGCTCCGGCGACGATAGATCTCATCCGGTGAGCCGGCTTCCCCGTGATGCGGGTTCACCTCGTACCGACGTCGTCGGCAGGCGGTAGAGTGCCTGCCCGAGAGAAGGGGGAGGCCGATGAGCTATCCGTACGGGCCAGGCTACGGGGGGAACGGTTATCCGCCGGCGGGCTACCCGCCGCCCGGGTATCCGCCCGCGGGATATCCGGCGCCGGGCTATGCGCCCTACGGCTATCAGGAGCCGCGTCCGAGCGGGGGTGCGGCGATCACCGCGGGAGTCTTCGCACTCCTGCTGGCGCTGCTGGCCGCGTTCGGGATCATCGGTTTGCTCAGTGCGGCGAACAGTGTGAGCCACTCTTACGGCTCCTACCGTTCGCACAGCAGCGGTTCGGCCGACATCTTCTACATCATGGCCGCGGTCGACGGCCTGATCGCGCTGCTGTGGGCCGTCGGCGGAATCATGCTGATGAACCACAAGAATGCCGGGCGGGTGATGCTGGTCGTGCTGTCCTCGCTCGGACTGCTCGGTGGTCTCGCGGGAATCGTGATGGCGCTGGCCAACGGCGTGCCCGCGGCATCGATCGGCGGCATCATCGGACTGCTGTTCGCGGTGCTGATGTTGAGCCTGACGCTGTCCGGTTCGGCGAAGCGGTGGTGCGGCGCGGGCATGCCCGCCTATCCGCCCGTGGCCTACTACGGTCAGCCGCCCTACCCGTACTGACAGGGGCGGCGGATATGGCTTCTCCGTATATACAGCCCGGCTACGCGCCGGCGCGGCCGAAACCGAGCGGTGTCTACGTCAACCCCCGGTGACGCCTCGGTGAACACCTCCCGGCCCCTCGCGGCGATATTCCGCTACCCGTCCCGGTCCGCGCACGGCCGTGACCACCATCCCCGCCGGCGAGACCTACGGCGTGCAGACGTGGTGACCCGCTACGGCTACGCTGGGCTCCCGTGACCGTCGCAGCTCCCTTCGATCTGATCGTCGTCGGCTCCGGATTCTTCGGGCTGACCGTTGCCGAACGCACCGCCAACCTGCTGGGTAAGCGGGTGCTCGTGATCGAGCGCCGCTACCACTTGGGCGGTAATGCGTATTCGGAGGCGGACCCCGAAACCGGAATCGAAATCCACAAGTACGGTGCCCACCTGTTCCACACCTCCAACAAGCGAGTGTGGGATTACGTCAATCAGTTCACCGAGTTCACCGGTTACCAGCATCGGGTCTTCGCGATGCACAAGGGACAGGCCTACCAGTTCCCGATGGGTCTGGGGCTGATCTCGCAGTTCTTCGGACGTTATTTCGGTCCCGAGGAGGCGCGCGCGCTCATCGCGGAGCAGTCCGCCGAGATCGAGACCAAAGATGCCGCGAATCTCGAGGAAAAGGCGATCTCGCTGATCGGCCGCCCGCTCTACGAGGCGTTCGTCCGCGATTACACCGCCAAGCAGTGGCAGACCGACCCCAAGGAACTGCCCGCCGGCAATATCACCCGGCTGCCCGTGCGATACACCTTCGACAATCGCTATTTCAACGACACCTACGAGGGTCTGCCGGCAGGCGGTTACACCGCCTGGCTGGAGAAGATGGCCGAATCGGATCTGATCGAGGTGCGCCTGAATACCGATTGGTTCGAGGTTCGCGACGAAATCCGCGCGCAGAATCCGGACGCGCCCGTCGTCTACACCGGCCCGCTGGACCGTTACTTCGACTACAGCGAGGGCGAACTGGGCTGGCGCACCATCGATTTCGAGACCGAAGTGCTCGAGACCGGCGACTTCCAGGGCACCTCGGTGATGAACTACAACGATGCCGATGTGCCGTTCACCCGCATCATCGAGCCGCGCCATTTCCACCCGGAGCGTGACAGCTATCCGGAGGACAAAACCGTGATCATGCGCGAATTCTCTCGCTTCGCGCAGACCGGCGACGAGCCGTACTACCCGATCAACACCCCGGAGGACCGCGCCAAACTCCTGGCCTACCGCGAGCGGGCGAAGAACGAAACCGCCACGGCCAAGGTGGTCTTCGGCGGCCGTCTGGGCACATACCAGTATCTCGACATGCATATGGCCATCGGCAGCGCGCTGAGCACCTTCGACAACGTGCTGCGCCCGCATCTGGAATCCGGCGCACCGCTCACGGCCGGCGATTCCGAGTAATGTGCCACCGGCCCGTACCGCGGATGCAGGAAGTGAAATGACCGCACAAGTGACCCTCGAGGATATGAGCACCGAGACCCGCGCGAAATCCCTGCTGCAGCGCATCATCCTGCCTCGCCCCGGCGAGCCCCTGGATGTGCGGACGCTGTATCTGGAGGAATCGGCGACGAACGCTCGCCGCGCGCACGCCCCCACGCGCACCTCGCTCTCCATCGGCGCCGAATCCGAAGTGTCGTTCTGCACCTATTTCAATGCGGTGCCGGCCAGTTACTGGCGGCGTTGGACCATTCTGGAATCGGTGGTGCTGCGCCTGGACCTGTCCGGGCACGGCCGGGTGGACGTCTACCGCTCCAAGGCCGACGGCTCCCGAATCCATGTGCGCGGTAACGAATTCGCGACGACCACGGCGGGCCGTGAATCGCTCACCGCACCGGCCGATGTGACCACGGTCGAATTCGAGGTCGAGCTGGCGCCGTTCGAGGACGGCGGCTGGATCTGGTTCGACATCACCACCGACTCCGCGGTCGAATTGCGCAGCGGTGGTTGGTACGCGCCGATCGAGGCGCCCGGTGAGGGCAGCATCGCGGTGGGCATGCCGACCTTCAACCGGCCCACCGACTGTGTGAACACCCTCGCGGCCCTCGGCTCGGATCCGCTGGTGCTGGAGAAGATCACGGCCGTGATCATTCCCGATCAGGGCAATCGCAAGGCCGTCGACGAACCCGGATTCGCCGAGGCGGCCGCGGTTCTCGGCGATCGGCTCGCGATTCACGATCAGCCGAATCTGGGCGGTTCCGGCGGTTACAGCCGCGTCATGTACGAGGCGCTGAAAACCACGGACGCGCAATACATCGTCTACATGGACGACGATATCGAGATCGAGCCGGACTGCATTCTGCGCGCTCTGGCCTTCGCCCGTTTCTCCCGCACCCCCACGCTGGTCGGTGGGCAGATGCTGAATCTGCAGGAGCGCTCGCATCTGCACACCATGGGCGAGGTGGTCGACCGCGGTATCTGGATGTGGACCGCGGCGCCGAATGTCGAATACGACCACGATTTCTCGAAATATCCGCTGCGCGACCGCGACAATTCCAAACTGCTGCACCGGCGCATCGATGTCGATTTCAACGGCTGGTGGACCTGCGTGATTCCGCGCGTGGTGGCCGAGCAGATCGGGCAGCCGCTGCCGCTGTTCCTGAAGTGGGACGACGTGGAATACGGGCTGCGCGCCCGCGCGGCCGGATATCCGACGGTCACGCTGCCGGGTGCGGCGGTCTGGCACATGGCGTGGAGCGACAAGGACGACGCCATCGACTGGCAGGCCTATTTCCACCTGCGCAATCGCCTGGTGGTCGCGGCCCTGCACCTCGGCAACGACGGCCGCCCGATGATCGTGAACACGGTCAAGGCGACGCTGAAACATCTGCTGTGCCTGGAATATTCGACGGTCGCCATTCAGAACCAGGCGATCCGCGATTTCCTCGCCGGGCCGGACAAGCTGTTCGAACTGCTGCCCACCGCCCTGGGGCAGGTCGCCACGATGCGGAAGGAATTCCCCGACGCGGTGATCGTCGGCTCCTCGACGGACCTGCCGCTGCCCAGCGGCGCCGATGTGGGTGCGGTCGGTGAACCGTCGAATCCGCTGGCGAAGGTCGTCCGGCTCGGCAAGGGCGTGGTGCACAACCTGCGCAAGGCCAAGACCGAACATCACGACCGCCCCCAGTTGAACGTCCCGACCCTGGACGCGCGTTGGTTCCTGCTCTCGCAGGTCGACGGGGTTACCGTGACCACAGCCGACGGGCGTGGTGTGGTGTACCGCAAGCGTGATCCGCGTCAGGCCCGGGAGTTGTTCGCCGAGGCGATGCGGTTGCGCCGGGAACTGGCCGCCCGATTCCCGGAGCTGCGGGAGCGGTACCGTGCCGCACACGCCCGCTTGACCAGCACCGCGGCGTGGGAGAACGCGTTCGGAATCAACACTAGTGAGGACAAATGACCGCCCCAGCCTCCTCCGATCCGGCAGGCGCCCCGCATCTGCAGGTGGTGGCGGACCCCGAGGTGTCCAAGCCCGCGGAGGTCAAGATCCTCAACGCGGTGCAG
Organism: Nocardia aobensis NBRC 100429; assembly: GCF_000308375.1. Classification (GTDB taxonomy): domain Bacteria; phylum Actinomycetota; class Actinomycetes; order Mycobacteriales; family Mycobacteriaceae; genus Nocardia; species Nocardia aobensis. The sequence continues at coordinate 39,272 of NZ_BAFQ01000006.1, forward strand.
GGCGCCATCGGCACGCCGCCGGTGATCAAGGCCGCGCGCGGGATGTCGCATTTCGGTGAGCATGCGCTCGGCTGGATGGCCATCGGCGCCGCGGGTGCACTGGTCGACAAGTCCCGCCGGCGCCAGTGGGCCGGAGTCGCGGTCGGCGCCTTCGGGGCGCACGCCGCCTCGGTCGTCATCAAGCGCATCGTCCGGCGCCCGCGCCCGCACGACCCATCGGTGCAGGTCAACGTATCGACGCCGAGCAAACTGAGCTTCCCGTCCTCGCACGCCACCTCCACGACGGCGGCGGCCGTGTTGCTCGGGAAGTTGACCGGGCTACCCTTGCCTGCGGTGCTCGTGCCGCCGATGCTGCTCTCCCGGGTCGTTCTGGGAGTGCACTATCCCTCCGACGTGCTCGCCGGATCCGCTCTGGGTGCGGCATCCGCCGCAGCCGTGCTAGCCGCCGAAAAGAGATTCGCCAGTGACCGCACAGGAAAGAACCCTCGCTGATATGAGTGAAGAGCCGACCGGCACCGACCTCGACGAAGCCGTCCTGAAGGGTCCGCCGAAGACGCTGGCCGGCGGAATCGTCAAGGCCGTGCGGCCACGGCAGTGGGTGAAGAACGTCCTCGTGCTGGCGGCGCCGCTGGCCGCCGGTAAGGACGCGGCCTCCGGCGCGTACGTGCTGGCGGATGCGACCGTGGTCGCCCATATCGCGATCGCGTTCATCGTGTTCTGCATGGCGGCCTCGGGTATCTACCTGGTCAACGACGCGCTCGACGTCGAGGCCGACCGCGCCCACCCCACCAAGCGGTTCCGGCCCATCGCGGCCGGCATCGTGCCGGTGAACCTGGCGTACTCGCTCTCGGCGGTGCTGCTGGTCGGCTCGATCGCGGGCTCGTTCCTGGCGTCCTGGCATCTGGCCGTCGTGATGGCGGTCTACATCGGCATTCAGCTGGCGTACTGCTTCGGCCTGAAACATCAAGCGGTGCTCGACATCTGCATCGTGTCCTCGGGCTTCCTGCTGCGCGCGGTCGCCGGTGGCGCGGCCGCCGACATCCGGCTCTCGCAGTGGTTCCTGCTGATCATGGCCTTCGGCTCGCTGTTCATGGCGGCGGGTAAGCGCTACGCGGAGTTGAAGATCGCGCTCGACACCGGCGCCAAGATCCGCAAGTCGCTGCAGTACTACACACCCACCTACCTGCGCTTCATCTGGACCCTGTCGGCCACCGCGGTGGTGGTCTTCTACGGGCTGTGGGCCTTCGAAACCGATCACAAGCACACCCAGTGGTTCGCGATCTCGATGATTCCGTTTACCATCGCAGTCCTGCGCTACGCGGTCGACGTCGATGGCGGCGAGGCCGGGGAACCCGAAGAGATCGCGCTGGGGGATCGCATATTGCAGCTCCTGGCCATCGCCTGGATCGGAGCGGTAGGTGTCGCTGTCTATCTCACCTGACGAGATGCTGGTAGCGGGAGACGAACACGGGGAGGGGGCAGACGCGGAGTCGTCCGATCGCGCACTACAGCGCGACGGCGATGCCGCGCGCCGCTTTTCGGTGCTCTCCCGCACGGTATTCGTCGGTGGGGTGCTCGTCACCGTCGCGTTGTTCGGTATCGGCGCCTGGCAACGGCGCTGGATCGCCGACGACGGCCTGATCGTCCTGCGCACCGTGCGCAATCTGCTGGCCGGAAACGGCCCGGTCTTCAATGCCGGCGAGCGGGTGGAGACCAACACCAGCGCGGCCTGGACCTATGTGATCTGGTTCTTCAGCTGGATCAGCGACGCCCGGCTCGAATACGTCGGTCTGGCTGTCGCGCTGACCCTTTCGCTGCTGGCCGTCGTCTTCGCCATGGTGGGTTCGGCGCGGTTGTGGCGCCCGTTCACCGCCACCGCGCCGACGCTGCTGCTGCCCGCCGGTGCGCTGGTCTACATCGCCGTGCCGCCGGCTCGCGACTACGCCACCTCGGGCCTGGAGAACTGCCTGGTCATCTTCTGGCTCGGCGTGCTGTGGTGGTTGCTGCTGCGCTGGAGTCAGGACGAGAAGCCCGGCCTGGCACAACTTCTCGTGGCCGGCTTCTGGGCCGGTCTGTGCTGGGTGGTCCGGCCGGAGATGACCGTCATCGGCGGTCTGGCCCTGCTCATGCTGTTCTTCGCGCCGGTGCCGCGTACCCGGTTGCGCCCGCTGCTGATTCGCGCGCTGCTGGTGGCGGTCGCCGGCGCGGTGCCGGTCGGTTATCAGATCTGGCGCATGGGCTATTACGGCCTGCCCTATCCGAACACCGCGGTGGCCAAGGAGGCCGGCGGTGCGAAATGGGGTCAGGGCCTGAAATATCTGTGGGATCTGATCGGCCCCTACTACCTGTGGATTCCGCTGCTGATCCTCGTCGTGGTGGCCGCGGTGCTGCTGCGCGGCAGGCGCCACCGGACGACGGGCGCCACCGTTGCCGCCGATGCCGGGCGATGGGTCCGGCTGGGGCGGTGGCTGCGCTCCCCGGCCGCGGTGGTGACCCTGATGGTCGGCGGCGGCCTGCTGCTCGTGCTGTTCAACATGCGGGTCGGCGGCGACTTCATGCACGGCCGCATGCTGCTGCCGCAGCTGTTCTGCCTGCTGTTGCCGGTGTCGGTGCTGCCGGTCCGGTTGCCGGTCGGCGAACGTTCCGCCTGGCTGCGGTGGTCGTTCGCCCTGTCGCTGATCGCCTGGGTGGGGACGGTCGGCTGGGCGCTGTTCGCGGCCAACACGACCGCGGACACCTCGGGCGGGCAGATCAGCGCCTCGGGCATCGTGGACGAGCGGATCTACTACGTCCTCAACAGTGGGCACGACCATCCGGTACTGGCCGAGGACTATCTGGACTACCCGCGCATGCGGGCGATGCTGCAGGACATCGCCGCCACGCCGGACGGCGGACTGTTGATCAACTCGCCGTCGTTCATGATGTGGTACGTCGCGCCGCCGCCGCTGCCGATTCCGCCCGGCGGGTACGGGCACACCGTCTACTTCCTCAACCTGGGCATGACCAGCATGAACGTCCCGTTGAGCGTGCGCGTCATCGACCAGGAGGGCCTGGCCTATCCGCTGGCCGCCCACACCGACCGGCTGGCCGACGGACGTATCGGGCACGACAAGAACCTGTATCCCGACTGGGTGGTCGTCGATACCGGTATGGTCGACCAGCATCCGTGGATGCCGTGGTTCCTCGACGAGAAGTGGGTACGCCAGGCGCGGACCGCGCTGTCGTGCCCGGCCACCCAGGACCTGCTGGCCTCCTACCGAGCGCCGCTGACCTGGGATCGGTTCAAGCACAACGTCATCCAGTCGCTGCATTTCGCGAAGTACCGCATCGACCGGGTGCCCAAATACGAGATCCAGCGTTGCCACTTGGTGGACCCGACGACACCGCCTCCGGTGCCGAACTAGACCGCCGACGGCAACGAAGAAGTCGTGTATTAGTCTCGGTTTGATAACGCCGACGTATCGATTTCACGATACGCTCGGTGACGGACGTCCGTCGGGGGCGCATCTCCGCATGCGCACGGGTGATCATTCGCAGAGAAGAACAGCGGTCGGACGGGCCGCGCTACGGGAAAGGCCGGACAGGGTATGCGAGGCGTGACTGTGCGATGGGTGCAGCAGAGACGTCGGAGACGGTCGCAGCAGCCGTCGGCGCCTCATCGAACCGGATGGCTCAAGCGGTCCGCGGTGGGCGTTGCCTTGGCGACGTTGCTGCCGTTCGGGGTGTCGGTGGCAGAGGCCGGACATGCGGCCGCGGCGTTCAATCCGACGGGTATCGACTTCTGGGTCGATTCGTCGATGGGCCCGATCAAGTCGCGCATCTTCCGTGCGGCCGACGGCAACACCGGACGGGTGGTGTACGCCCTCGACGGTATGCGCGCCCAAGGCGACATCAGCGGCTGGGAGAAGGAAACCAACATCATCCCGGCGTTGGTCAACGCCAACATCAACGTGGTGATGCCGGTCGGCGGTCCGTCGAGCTTCTACGCCGACTGGAACGCGCCGAGCAACTTCTTCGGCATCGATACCGGCTCGGTCGGCTCGTCCGGCTCGGCCTCGACCGGCTCCGCGATGACCGGTTCCTCGAACTACAACGAGACGCTGGGCAAGGTCAACACCTACAAGTGGGAAAGCTTCCTCACCCAGGATCTGCCCAACGCCCTGGGCGCGCGGATGGGCTTCAGCTCGCACCGCAACGGCGTCTTCGGCCTGTCGATGGGTGGTAGCGCCGCCCTGACACTGGCCGCGTACCACCCGGACCAGTTCAGCTACGCCGGCTCGTTCTCGGGCTACCTGAACATCTCGGCGCCGGGTATGCGTGAGGCCATGCGCGTGGCGATGCTGAGCGCCGGTGGGTACAACATCGACGCGATGGCACCGCCGTGGGGCCCGCAGTGGTTGCGGATGGATCCGTTCGTGTTCGCACCGCGGTTGAAGGCCAACAACACTCGACTGTGGGTCGCGGCCGGCAGCGGCATTCCGTCGGCGCAGGACGCGGTCGCCCCGCTCGACATCATCCAGGGATCGCCGCTGGAGGCCTTGGCGCTGGCCAACACCCGCGCCTTCCAGGTTCGCATGATGACCCTGGGCGCCGGCAACGTCACCTACGACTTCCCGAATGTGGGTGTGCACAACTGGCACAACTGGGAGGACGAGGTCTACCGGATGCTCCCGGATATGTCGGCCAATATCGGCTGATCTCAGCACGACTCGCAGCCCCGCAGCGGACTTCCGCTGCGGGGCTGCGTCGTATCCGACCTGTGCCGCAGATCACCTTTCGGACTATTTCCGTGTTGAATCATTTGGTCGCGCTACCGGATCACCGATACTCGATTGGTATCGAAGAACCCTCAGTACAGCGGCGAGTGCCTTCGCCGGAACGCTTGTGTCTGTGTTGTCCGGAATGAGCGGTGGCTCGTGCGGTGTGGGATCGGGTGCGACCGCCGCTTCAGGTGAAAGGTCGTGTCGATGCGATTTGCGCACAGGAAGCCGTCACTCGGAGGTAGGTCCGGTTCGTGGCTCAGGCGCTCGGCGTTGGGCATGGCATTGGCCCTGTTGCTGCCGCTGGGAGTTTCGGTTCTCGGCAACGGCGCGAGCGCGTCGGCGGCATTCGACCCGTCGGGGTTCGACTTCTGGGTGGATTCGCCGGTCATGGGTGCGGTCAAGTCCCGGGTTTTCCGGGCGAAGGACGGCAACACCGATCGTGTGGTCTACGCGCTCGACGGTTTGCGGGCGCCGCAGACGCTCAATGGCTGGGAGATCGAGACGAATGTCGCCCAGGTCCTGACCGATTGGAATATCAACGTCGTGATGCCGGTCGGCGGCCAATCCAGTTTCTACGCGGACTGGAATGCGCCCAGCTCGTTCTTCGGCGTCCCGCCGGGCAATTTCGGTTCGGTCAACACCGGATCCGGTGCGACCGAGACATTCCTGGGCGGGCCGGGGAAGGACTATCGCTACGACTGGGAGACGTTCCTGACCGTTCAGTTGCGCAGTGCCCTGCGGGATCGGCTCGGCTTCCGGGGTAGTCGCAACGGCGCCTTCGGATTGTCGATGGGCGGTAGCGCCGCGTTGACGCTGGCGGCGTATCACCCGGACCAGTTCAGCTTCGCCGGATCGTTCTCGGGTTATCTGAACAATTCCGCCCCCGGTATGCGCGAGGCGATTCGGATGGCGATGATCGACGCCGGTGGTTACAACGTCGATTCGATGGCTCCGCCGTGGGGCCCGCAGTGGCTGCGGATGGACCCCTTCGTCTTCGCTCCCCGCTTGATCGCCGACAACACTCGGCTCTGGATTGCCGCCGGCAGCGGTGTGCCGTCTCAGGAGGACTTGGGCCTGCCCCTACCGGCGGCGGCCGACCACATCATGCGCGGTGCGCCGCTGGAGGTGCTGGCCTTGGCGAATACCCGTGCCTTCCAGGTACGGATGATGACGCTGGGCGCGACCAACGTGGTGTATTCGTTCCCGAATGTCGGTGTGCACGACTGGTTCAACTGGCAGGCCGAGGTATACCGGATGATTCCGGACCTTTCGGCGAATATCGGCTGAACATCCTCCACCCACGGGCCCCGGCCGAAACCGCCGGGGCCCGTGGCATGTTGGGCGTTTCCTGGTGAAATTCACCGGCGCACTAGTTGATTCGTCATTTCACACTGTCATTTCCGTGCGGACGCGATAGGGTCACTGCACGATTACGAATGGCGCACGGGCGGATTTCAGCCACCCGGCGGGGTCCGTGTTGCTAACGATTGGGCGGTCGAATATCGTCCAGCGAGCGCAAGTGTGACCGTTCGTAGCCGCGGCGTCGCTCATGTCGAAAGGTCGGGTTCGACGTGAGCGCAGATCATGCCGTCGCTGACGGAAGTGGTCGTGGCGCGGCGACAACAGCAGACAGCAGCAGAAAGAGAGCAGTATCCATGCGTTTCGGCAGGTCGGCCGCGCCGGTTTCGCATTCGGCGCTCGCGCCGGAGTCAGCCCCCAGAGGGCGGCGAGGCGCTCAGCGTGGTTGGCGCACACGTCTTCTCGCTGCGGGTGCCGCGATGGCACTCCCGATCGCGGCGGGCATCATGGCTCCGGCCGCCATCGCCGCTCCCGTTCACGCACCCGTGCATCAGACACCCGCGGGCGGCTACGACGAACTGATGGTTCCGTCGAGCATGGGCCCCATCAAGGTGCAGGTGCAGTGGGCGCGCAACGGCGGTAACGCCGCCCTGCTGCTGCTGGACGGCCTGCGTGCTCGCGACGACCGCAACGCGTGGTCGTTCGAGACCAACGCGCAGCAGATGTTCGGCAACGACAACGTCACCCTGGTGATGCCGGTGGGTGGCCAGTCCAGCTGGTACGCCGACTGGCAGGGCCCGAGCAACACCAACGGCCAGAAGTTCACCTACAAGTGGGAAACCTTCCTCACCAAGGAACTTCCGGACTTCCTCAGCAATTACGGCGTGGAGCGGACCAACTACGCGGTCGCCGGTCTGTCGATGAGTGGTCCGGCGGCGTTGCGCCTGGCGGCATTCCACCGCGACCAGTTCAAGTACGCGGCCTCCTTCTCGGGCCCGCTGAACTGGAACGCCCCGGGTATGCGCGAGGCGATTCGCGTGATGATGCTCGATGCCGGCCGCTTCAACGTCGATTCGATGGCCGCGCCGTGGAGCCCGCAGTGGCTGCGTTCGGACCCGATGGTGTTCGCGCCGCAGCTGCGTGGTCTGCCGATGTACATCTCGGCCGCCAGTGGTCTGCCGGGTCAGTACGACCACCCGAACGGCCTCGTCGGTGCGTTCAATACCGGTAACGCCATGGGCATCGAGTTGATCTCGATGGTCAGCACCCACTCGTTCAAGGCGCGACTGGACTCGCTGGGCATCCCGGCCGCCTACGATTTCCCGCCCACCGGCACCCACGCCTGGCTCTACTGGCAGGACGAGCTGGCCAAGGCTCGTACGGGCATCCTGGCCGCACTGAACGCCTGATCAAGGGCCGCAACAGCAACTGAACTCGGCGCCGCGCAGATCCGATCTGCGCGGCGCCGATGTGTTGCGGGCGGTCCCAGGTTGCCTTGTGCGCTGCCATTTCTCAGGTTTGCTGTCCGCGCGTCCTACCGCCTCGAGCGGCCTCGGCGCGGTACAACACTCCTGTGGCAGGTGTGGTTTCCGGTAGCCGGGGGACGCTGCGTCGCGGCCGTTGGGGCAGGCGACGGCTCGCGATGCTGGCCGCCGCCGTCGTCGTGCCGATCGCCTCCGGGATCGCCGTCGCACCGCTCCCGGCATTCGCCGAACCCGCCGCGGTGCCGGCCCCGGCCGGGGCGACCGTCGAGAAGGTCGTCTGGCTGACCGAGCGTCGCGTCGCGTTGTGGGTGAACTCGCCGTCCATGGGTGCGCCGGTCCAGGTGCAACTGCTGCTGGCCCGGGACTGGAATTCCCGTCCGGACGCGCGATTCCCGCTGCTGTTCATGCTCGACGGCCTGCGTGCCGAGGACGACGAGAGCGGCTGGACCAAGGATGCCGGCGCCGTCGACTTCTACGCGGACAAGAACGTCACCGTGGTGCTGCCGATCGGCGGTCAGTCGAGCTTCTATTCCGACTGGGTGCAGCAGGACAACGGCAAGAACTACAAGTGGGAAACCTTCCTGACCAAGGAACTGCCGCCCCTGCTGGAGAACCAGTGGCGCGCCACCGATGCGCATGGGGTGGAGGGGCTTTCGATGGGCGGTACGGCCGCGATGTTCCTGGCCGGGCGCAACCCCGGCTGGGTGAAGTACGCGGCCTCCTATTCGGGTTTCCTGACCACCACGAGTGTCGGTATGCCCCAGGCGATCATGTTCGCGATGCGCGACGCCGGCGGATTCGACGCCAACGCCATGTGGGGGCCGCCGACGAATGCCGAGTGGTCCGAGCACGATCCGTATCAGCTGGCGCCCAAGCTCAAGGGCGTCAGTATGTACGTCTCCGCCGGCAGCGGCACCACGGGCGCCTACGACAAGCCTTCCGACATCCCTGGCATCAGCACCAATTACGCGGGGATGGGCCTGGAGATGCTGTCCCGGTTGACCAGTCAGAACTTCGTCGACAAGTTGAACAAGCTGTCAATTCCGGTACAGGCCAATTACCGCCCCTCCGGCACACATTCGTGGCCGTACTGGGATTTCGAAATGCGGCAGTCGTGGCCACAGGCCGCGGCCGCGCTCGGCGTGGAGGCCGACAAACCGGCGTGCGCGGTGAACGGCGCGGTCGCCGCGGCCGTGCAGATCGACAAGTGGCTGGGTGATTGCGTCACCGGCGAATACCAGGTGACCAACGGCAGCGCGCAGGACTTCAAGGGCGGCCGGATGTTCTGGTCGCAGGCCACCGGCGCCCACGCCGTGGCGGGAGCGATCGGCGGGACCTATCAGGCGACGGCCGGCCCGGGTGGCCCACTGGGCCTGCCCACCTCCGCCGAACAGCCGCTGCCGGACGGTCAGGGCCGCTTCCAGACCTTCCAGGGCGGTTCGGTCTATTGGACGCCGCAGACCGGCGCCCAGGTGATCCGCGGGGCGATTCTGGCCGAATGGGAGCGGCAGGGCTTCGAACGCGGCCCCGCCGGCTATCCGACCGGGCCGGAGGTTAGGACGCCGAACAAGGACGGCGTGGTGCAGGGCTTCCAGGGCGGGCCGATGTACTTCAGCGACAAGACCGGGGCGCACCGGGTGCAGGGCATGATTCTCGGCAAGTACGCGCAGATGGGCTTCGAGAACAGCTGGCTCGGTTTCCCGGCGGCCGAGGAGCAGCCGACCAAGGATCTGGGCCGCTACAGCAAATTCGAGGGCGGCAACATCTACTGGAGTCCGCTCTCCGGGGCGTGGGCCGTGCGCAACGGCCCGATGATGGACGCGTGGGGCCAGCAGGGCTTCGAGAACGGCAAGCTCGGCTATCCGATCAGTGACGAGTTCCCGGTGCCCGGCGGCGTCCAGCAGAATTTCCAGACCGGATTCGTCGTCGTGCGCGACGGCAAACCCCCCGAGGTGCACGGGGCCTAGGGCGATAAATCACCTTTAAGTGGTTGATGAGGGTTCCGGCCATGGGATCCCTGTCCGCGCCGGTTGCCGTTAACCTGGAGCGCGACCTGCTAGGCCTTGGAACAAGCTCTAGCCTTTAGCGAACTAGATCGAGGACACGATTCATGCTTCGGACCCGCCCGGTCGGAGAACGGTACATCGCTGGTGGCAAGGTCGCCGGCATCGTGGTCGCGCTGGCGGCCACCGGATTACTGGCCGCCTGCGGCGGTAACGATTCCACGGCGTCGAGCACGCCCACCTTGAAGCCGTCCCATACGACCGCCACGGTCGCGCCCGCGCAGAGTGCGCCGAGCAGCGCGCAGGCGGCGCCCGAGCCCACTCAGGAACAGGCCCCGGTCACCAGCACCGCGAACGAGCGTCCGGAGCCGGCGCAGCCGAACTCGGGCGACACCACGCAGTTGTCGGCGAAGGATCAGGCCTATCTGGACGAGTTGAAGAAGCGCGGGGTGAATCCGTCCAGCCCGGACATCGCGATCACCGCGGCCAACTACGTCTGCCAGAGCAAGGCGAGCGGCGCCTCCGATCAGGAGGTCAAGACGTTCGTGAACGCGATGGCGGGCACCGACCCGTCCTTCGATCCGCAGAAGATGTCGGTTGAACAGGCGGGCCAGATCTACATCGACGTCGCGACCCAGTCCTACTGCAACAAGTGAACGCGCGACGTCGTTCCGGATATGCCGGGGGCGGTCGCGGCCGCAACCGGCGGCCGGGTTGTCTGCTGTTCGTGCTGATCGCGGTCCTGGTGGCGATCGTGGCGCTGGTGCTGTGGTTCGTGCTCGCGGGCCGGTTGCACGTCCCGAAGCCGGGACCGCCCAAACCGGGTGCACCCAGCAGCCAGCCGGCGTCCTGCCCGGATGTGCAGTTACTGGCGATTCCCGGCACCTGGGAGTCGAACAGCAACGACGATCCGCACGATCCGTCGGCCAATCCGGCGTCGTTGATGCTGCATGTGACCAACCCCGTGCGGCAGCAGTTCCCGGAGTCCCGGCTCGACGTCTACACCGTTCCCTACGTCGCGCAATTCTCGAATCCGATCGCGATTCCGCCGGACGGCCAGTCGTCCTACAACAACAGCCGGTCCGAGGGCACCCAGCGTGCGCTGGCGGAGCTGACCGATATGTCGAAGAACTGCCCGCTCACCAACTATGTGATCGCCGGATTCTCCCAGGGCGCAGTGATCGCCGGTGATATCGCGGCTCAGATCGGCGCCGGGCAGGGTCCGGTCGCCGCCGACCGGGTGCTCGGCGTCACGCTGATCGCCGACGGCCGTCGCGTGAACGGTCCCGGGCAGCCCGGTGAGATCGGGGTTTCCCCGCCCGGCGTGGGCGCGGAGGTCGCGTTGAAGGGCCTGTCGGTTCCGGGCATCACGATGACCGGTCCGCGCGGCGGGTTCGGTGCGCTGGCCGGGCGCACGAACACCATCTGCGCTCCCGGGGATCTGATCTGCGACGCCCCGCCGCAGGCGCTGAATCCGCTGAATATCGTGCCCAGCCTGATGACCCTGGTGCATGCCGTCGGCAATCCGGTGCACAGTCTCTACAACACCTTCCAGGTGGACGATCAGGGCACCACCGCCACCCAGTGGGCGACCGCCTGGGCCGAGGGTCTGATCAAGGACGCCCCCCACCCGCCGCACAGCTGACGACCAGCGGTGACCGGGGTCGCCGGAGGTCCCGGAAAAAAAGTAAACCCGAGGGTCACTCAGATTTTGGTGAAGGCTGTAAAGTGCAGCGATGATCGCGCCACAGCGCACATCCGCACAGCCAGGAGCAGAGAGTTCATGACAGAAGCCGCCGCCGCCGGCGCGACCAGCGGTGTCGAGATGACAGCGCTGGGTGTTCCGGCGCGCGCGTTCCGATTCGCTGCTGCAGGTGAGGGAAATCAGCAGGAGGGCGGTGCGCGGAAATTCGTCAAGCTCGCCCAGCAGGCCGAGGAATACGGATACGACTCCTTCGCGATTCCGGACCACCTCGGACCCCAAGTCGGGCCGATCGCCGCACTCGGCGCGCTCGCCGTGGCCACCGACCGTATCCGGATCGGAACCTCGGTGCTGGCCAACGGTTTCCGGCATCCGGTGGTGCTGGCCAAGGATGCCGCGACGATCGACGTGCTCTCGCGCGGACGGCTCGAACTCGGTGTCGGCGCGGGCTGGATCAAGAGCGAATTCGACGCCGCCGGTCTGCCCTACGAATCGCCGGGCGTGCGGTTGGAGAAGCTGGACGAGGCGCTGACCATTCTGGATGTGCTCCTGCGCGGGCAGGAATGCCATTTCGAGGGCAAGCACTATCAGGTGCGTGGCATCAAAGGCACGCCGCGGCCGCGGCAGGGTCCCCGCCCGCCGCTGGTGACCGGTGGTGGCGGCCCCAAGATGTTGCGGCTGGCCGCCAAGCACGCCGACATCATCTCGGTGGTGCCGCGCACGACCAAGACCGGTAAGGGCCTGCTGTCGGGAATCACCCTCGAGAAGACCATCGAGAAGGTGAATCTCATCAAGGAGGCCGCCGGGGACCGGTTCCCCGAGATCGAACTCAACTGGACCGTCACCGCCGTCGTGATCACCGACGATCGCGAGCGCACGGCCGAGATGGCGTTGGCCGCCCTCGACAAGGGTTTGCACCCGGATCTCGAGGTCGACGTCCAGCTGTCGGTGGAAGACATCCTGAATTCGCCCTATGTGGCCATCGGCACATTCGAGGAGATCGCCGAGCAGATCCGTAACGTGCGGCGATTGACATCGATGTCCTATGTCGGAGTGTTTCCGACCCAGATGGATGCTTTCGCACCGGTGATCCCCTTGCTGCGAGAGGAGCCGTAGCGAGCCGCCACCGTGCAAGCCGGGGAATCGTTCGGCTCGCTCCGGAGACCGCTTCGGGGCCTGCTCTGTAACATGTCCCTGGCTCGAGTACATCTAGCCGATAGGTGGTCACCGCGCAGACCACCGGAAAAAGCTGCAGGCAAGCTCTCGCACCACAGAGCGGCCGCGGGTGAAAGAGAGTCGGGGCCTCACAGGTAACAGCGGCCATGTCGCCGTGCTGCGTGTGCCTCGGAGGAGAAGGAATGACGGACGAGACTTTCGACGATTACCTGGACGAAACCGGGAACATCAGAATTCCCGAGGGCCGCACCCTGGTCGATTACGTCGAGAAGCACACCCGCAACGATGCGAACGATCTTGCGTATCGCTATATCGACTACTCCCGCGAGCGCGACGGGGAGTACCAGGACCTGACCTGGAAGGAATTCGGCGTCCGGCTGCGCGCGGTGGCCGCTCGCCTGCAACAGGTGACCAAGCCGGGCGACCGGGTGGCGATTCTGGCGCCGCAGGGCCTGGACTATGTGATCTCCTTCTTCGCCGCCATCTACGCCGGCACCATCGCCGTGCCGCTGTTCGATCCGGACGAGCCGGGCCACACCGACCGGCTGCACGCCGTACTGGGCGACTGCAAGCCGTCGGCGATTCTGACGGCCAGCTCCTCGGCCGCCGGCGTGCGCCAGTTCTTCCGGCCGCTGCCGGCCGCGCAGCGTCCGCGCATCATCGCCGTCGACGCGGTGCCCGACACCCTCGGCGAGTCCTGGGTGCGGCCGGATCTGGCCGTCGACGACATCGCCTACCTGCAGTACACCTCGGGTTCGACCCGGACCCCGGCCGGTGTGGAGATCACCCACCGCGCGGTCGGCACCAACCTGCTGCAGATGGTCAACGCCATCAACCTGGACTGGAATTCGCGCGGTGTCACCTGGCTGCCGCTGTACCACGACATGGGCCTGCTGTGCGTGATCCTGCCGGCCATCGGCGGCAAGTACATCACCATCATGTCGCCGAGCGCCTTCGTCCGGCGTCCGGGCCGCTGGATCTCCGAGCTCGCCGCGGTGTCCGACGGCGCCGGCACCTTCGCCGCCGCGCCGAACTTCGCCTTCGAGCACGCCGCGGCGCGCGGTCTGCCGAAGAACGGCGAAACGCTGGATCTGTCGAACGTGATCGGCCTGATCAACGGCAGTGAGCCGGTGACCACCTCGTCGATGAAGAAGTTCAACGAGGCCTTCGCCCCCTACGGGCTGCCGAAGACCGCGATCAAGCCCTGCTACGGCATGGCCGAGGCGACGCTGTTCGTCTCCGCGACGCGGGCCGAGGACGAGGCCAAGGTCATCTACGTCGACCGCAACGAGCTCAACGCCGGACGTGTGGTGAAGGTCGACCAGGGCGCGCCGAACGCCATCGCGCAGGTGAGCTGTGGCTATATCGCGCTGTCGCAGTGGGCCGCGATCGTCGACCCGGAATCGATCGACGACCCCGAGGGCGCGCAGGAGCTGCCCGAGGGCCGCGTCGGCGAAATCTGGTTGCACGGCAACAACATCGGCATCGGCTACTGGGGTCGCGAGGAGGAAACTCGCAAGACCTTCAAGAACCTGCTGACCAACCGCCAAGCCGAGGGCTCGCACGCCGCGGGCACCCCCGACGACGCGATCTGGCTGCGCACCGGTGATTACGGCGTCTACGTCGATGGCGAGTTGTACATCACCGGCCGCGTCAAGGACCTGGTGATCGTCGACGGCCGCAATCACTACCCGCAGGACCTCGAGTTCTCCGCGCAGGAGGCCAGCAAGATGCTGCGCCCGGGCTTCATCGCGGCGTTCTCGGTGCCGGCCAATCAGCTGCCGGCCGAGGTCTTCGCCGCCGACAGCCACGCCGGTCTGAAGTACGACGCCGACGATGCCTCCGAGCAGTTGGTGATCGTGGCCGAGCGGGGGCCGGGCGCGCACAAGGCCGATCCGCAGCCGATCGCCGACGCGGTGCGCGGTGCGCTGTCGCAGCGGCACGGCGTGACCGTGCGCGATGTGCTGCTGGTGCCCGCGGGTTCGATTCCGCGGACCTCGAGCGGCAAGCTGGCGCGCCGGGCGTGCCGGGCCGCGTATCTGGAGGGCACTCTGCGCGGTGGCTATCAGCAGCAGGCCTTCCCCGACGCACCGGACGAAGAGTAAGTCGTGCTCCCGGTGATTTCCCACCGTGCCGAGATCGGGGTTTCTCGTCGCCCCGGCCGGTCCGTTGGTCGCTGTGACGTGCCCGTTCGACGGGCCGACCGGCAGCCGGCGGCGGTGCGGAACTCGCCGGGGGACGTGCGCTGCGTGGCGAGTTGTCCACAACCCGCCACTTATCCACATGACGGCGAATCGGCTGTCAATCCCCGCCCGCGCAACATTCGCACACAGGTAGCTTGAGGAATTGATGGCTGACAACGAGGGCACCCAGACGACGGCAACCACCGGCGACGCGAACGCCGAGGTGGAGCAGACAACTGCGACCGAACAGAGTGTGACCGAGCCGGGCGGTGCGGCGAAATCCGGCGGCACCGATATGTCGGTGGCCGAGCTGCGCGAGTGGCTGCAGCGCTGGGTCGCCGACGCCACCGGCCAGCCGGTGGAGCAGATCACGGTCGACCGGCCGATGGAGGAATTCGGCCTGGCCTCGCGTGACGCCATCGCCCTGGGCGGTGATATCGAAGAGCTCACCGGCGTACTGCTGAACGCGACGATCGTGTATCAGCATCCGACGATCGCGGCGCTCGCCGAGCGGATCATCAACGGTGAGCCGGAGACGCCGGAGGAGGCGGCGGACGATGCCTTCTACACCGCCGGATATCAGCCGGGGGCGGCGCACGATATCGCCATCGTCGGTCTCTCCACGCGCCTGCCCGGCGCCGGCGATACGCCGGAGACGACCTGGGACTTCCTGATCAACCGGGGTGACGGCATCCGGGACCTGCCCGAGGGCCGGTGGTCGGAATTCCTGGCCGATCCGGATATCGCGGCGGCCGTCGAGAAGGGCAATACCCTCGGCGGCTACCTCGACCAGGACGTGATCAAGGGCTTCGACGCGGAATTCTTCGCGATGTCGCCCGTCGAGGTCGAGCGCGTCGATCCGCAGCAGCGGCTCATGATGGAGCTGACCTGGGAAGCGTTGGAGCACGCGCGAATTCCGGCGAATACCCTCAAGGGCGAATCCGTCGGCGTGTTCATCGGTACCTCGACCAACGATTTCTCGTTGCTCGCCGCGTTGGGACTGGGCAAGTCGGACGCCGACGCGCCGGCCTCGGCCGACGCCTACGCCCTCACCGGCGGCTCCACCGCGATCGTCGCCAACCGGGTGTCGTACTTCTACGACTTCCGCGGTCCCTCGGTGGCCGTGGACACCGCATGCTCGTCGACCCTGGTGGCGGTGCACGACGCGGTGCGCGCACTGCGCAACGGCGACGCCGACGTGGCGCTGGCCGGTGGTGTGAACATGCTGCTGGCCCCCGCGATCACCCTCGGTTTCGATTCCATCGGCGCGGTCGCGAAAGACGGCCACATCAAAGCGTTCTCGTCCGATGCGGACGGCATGGTCCGCAGTGAGGGCGCCGGCATGGTGGTGCTCAAGCGCCTGGCCGACGCCGAGCGCGACGGGGACCGCATTCTCGCGGTCGTGAAGGGCACTGCCGTCAATTCCGATGGTCGTTCCAACGGTATCGTCGCGCCCAACCCGGACGCCCAGGTCGACGTGCTGCGCCGCGCCTACCGGGATGCGGGTATCGCGCCCTCGACCGTCGACTACATCGAGGCCCACGGCACCGGTACCCCGATCGGCGATCCGATCGAGGCCGACGCGCTCGGCCGGGTGATCGGCCGTGGGCGCGAAGACGACAAGCCGGCGCTGCTGGGTTCGGCGAAGACCAACTTCGGACATCTCGAATCCGGTGCCGGCGCCGCCGCCCTCGCCAAGGTGATTCTGGCGTTGCAGCACAACGTCATTCCGCCGAATATCGGCTACGCGGGGCCGAGTCCCTTCATCCCGTTCGATCAGGCGCACCTGAAGGTCGTCGACGAGCCCACCGAATTTCCGCGCTACAGCGGTACCGCCACCATCGGCGTCTCCGGATTCGGATTCGGTGGCACCAACGCGCACGTGGTCATCCAGGAATACGCCCCGGCCGCTGCCGCCGCGCCGAAAGATGATGCCGCGCAGGGCGCTTCGGCCGACGCCGAGACGCTCGACGCCGAACTCGACAACGAGGCGACCGATGTGCTCGCCGGTGCCGAGGCGATCGTCGAGGGCAGCGATCCGCTGGCCGCACCCGACCCCGTCGCCGAGGTGGCCGAGTGGACGCAGGAACGCACCGAGCCGCTGCCGGTGATCCTGCCGGTGTCGGCCTATCTGCCGTCGCGTCGCCGCCGGGCCGCGAGCGACCTCGCCGACTGGCTGGAATCCGAAGCGGGACAGGCGACTCCGCTCGAGGATGTGGCGCGGTCGCTGGCCAAGCGCAACCACGGCCGTTCGCGCGGCGTGGTGCTGGCGAAGACCCACGAGGAGGCCGTGGCCGGATTGCGGGCCATCGCCGCCGGTAAGCCGGGGCCGGGCGTGTTCACCGCCGACTCCCCGGCCGCCCAGGGACCGATGTGGGTGCTGGCCGGATTCGGCTCGCACCACCGGAAGATGGGTAAGCAGCTCTACCTGGAGAATTCGATCTTCGCCCGGACCGTGGACGAGGTCGACGAGCTGGTTGTCGACGAGGCCGGATATTCGGTCAAGGAGATGATCCTCGACGACGCCCAGGACTGGGATGTGGGCACCTCGCAGGTCGGCGTATTCACGATCCAGCTCGGTCTCGCCGCGCTGCTGCGCGCGCACGGCGCCGAACCGCATGGCGTGGTGGGGCATTCGCAGGGTGAGGCGGCCGGTGCGTACATCTCCGGCGGTCTGCCGCTCGAGGACGCGGTGCGCGTGATCTGCGCGCGGTCGCGGCTGATGGGCGAGGGCGAACAGATGATCACCGACGACCAGGTGCGCAATATGGCCCTGGTCGAATACAGCGCCGAAGATATCGAGAAGGTGCTGCCGGAGTACCCGGATCTCGAGGTCGCGGTGTACGCCGCGCCGACCAACACCGTGATCGGCGGCCCGCCGGATCAGGTGCACGCGATCGTGGCGCGCGCCGAATCCGAGGGCAAATTCGCGCGGGTGCTGCAGACCCGCGGCGCCGGGCACACCTCGCAGATGGATCCGCTGCTGGGTGAGCTGGCCGCGGAGCTGGCCGGCATCGAGCCGACCAAGGTGACCACGGATCTCTATTCGACCGTGCACAAGGCGACCGTGTACAAGGCCGGTTCGGACCCGGTGCACGATGTCGACTACTGGGTGACCAATATGCGCGGCTCGGTGTATTTCACCAACGCGATCCGTCGCGCGGTCGACGCGGGCATCACCACCTACCTGGAACTGGCGCCGAATTCCGTCGCGCTCATGCAGGTGATGGGTACGACCTTCGCCGCCGGTGTGCACAACGCGGCTCTGATCCCCACGCTCAAGCGCAAGGAGGACGAGGCCGCGGGGGTCATCTCCGCCCTGGCCCAGCTGTACGTGCAGGGCCACCCCGTCGATCTGGTGTCGCTGCTGCCCGCCGGTGACTACGCCGACGTTCCGCGAACGGCCTTCCTGCGCAAGGAATACTGGCCCAAGGTCAGCATCGCGACGGGTTCGGGCAGCGGCCGCGCGCCCGGTGCGCACGTGGCGCTGCCCGACGGCCGCCACGCCTGGGAGGTGTCGGCCGCGGCCGTCACCGATCTGGCCGGTCTGGTGAACGCGGCTGCGGCGCAGGTGTTGTCGGAGGTGGCGCTGGGTGCGACCGTCGCGCACTCCCCGCTGCCGGCGTCGGGCACCCTGACCACGACGCTCACCCCGCATCCGGGGGGAGCCTCGGTCCAGGTGCACGTCCGCGAGGGCACTGCGTTCCGGCTGCTGTTCGATGCGGTGGTGACCGCGAGCGCGCCGTCCACCAACGGAACCCCGGCAGCCGCCATCCAGCCCGCTCCCGCTCCGGCCGAAACCGACAGCGGCACAGCAGATCTCGTCGTCGCCGAGAGTTTCGGCGACCGCTGGGATCCCAACGGTACGCAGACCGTCGAGGAACGACTGGCGACCATCGCGGCGGAATCCATGGGTTATGCCGTGGAGGATCTGCCGATGGAGATCCCGCTGATGGAGCTGGGGCTCGACTCGCTGATGGCGATGCGGATCAAGAACCGCGTCGAATACGAATTCGACATCCCCTCGCTGCAGGTCTCCGCGGTGCGCGATGCCAGCCTCAACGAGGTGGGCAAGGTGCTCCGCTACGCCATCGAACACCGCGACGAGGTCGCCGCGATGGCGGAAAAGCAAGCCGCCGATGGTGGTTCGCTCACCGTGGACGACAATTTCGTCGCCGCCGCGCGAGCCGCGATGGAGGCCGGGGAGGATCCGGCCGCGGCGGTGCAGCAGCAGGTGGCGGCCGCCGAGCCGAAACCGGCCGAGCCGGCCGCGGCTGCTCCCGCCGGAACCGCCGGTGCGGTGGCGGACGTGGCCGATGCGGATCGGAAGGCAAGCGCCGCGGCGGCCGTGTTCGGCGGCGGCCAGGGCACGGGCACCAAGGAACCGGAAGCCGATGTGCCCCCGCGTGATGCGGCCGAGCGGTTGACCTTCGCCGCGTGGGCGATGGTGACCGGCAAGTCGGCCGGTGGCATCTTCAACACCCTGCCGATCCTCGACGAGGACACCGCGGAGAAGCTGGCCGCGCGCCTGTCGGACCGGGTCGGCAGCACCGTCGACGTCGACGACGTGCTCGACTGCGAGACGATCGAACAGCTGTCGGATATCGTTCGCCGGCATCAGGATTCGGCCACCGAGGTCGAGGGCTTCATCCGCCCGCTGCGGCCGCGGCCCGAAGGCTCGACCGCGATCCCGATCTTCGTCTTCCACCCCTCGGGCGGTAACACGCTGGTGTACGAGCCGTTGCTCAAGCGGCTGCCGGAGGGCACGCCGATGTACGGCTTCGAGCGGATCGAGGGATCGATTCCCGAGCGGGCCCGCGAATACGCCACCGAAATCCGCAAGATCTTCCCCTCCGGCCCGTACGTTCTCTACGGCTGGTCGCTGGGTGCGGTGTTCGCACTGCAGGTCGCCCAGATCATGCGTGCCGAGGGCGACGACGTCCGGCTCGTCGGTCTGATCGACCTGGCGCTGCCGGTCGAGGACGAGGACCCGTCGCCGGAAGGCCGTCGCGCGCGGATCGAGCGATTCCAGGCGTTCGCGCAGAAGACCTACGGCATCGAGGGAGAGCTCGACGACGAGATGTTGCAGGAACTCGCGGACGCCTCCGACGAGCAGCAACTCGAAATCATCATGGGCCTGCTGAAATTCGCCGACGTGAAGATCCCTGGCGGCGTGATGGAACATCAGCGCACGTCCTGGCTCGACAGTCGCGATCTGCAGAAGGCGCAGCCGTCGCACTACGAGGGCGATGTGACGCTCTATCTCGCCGACCGCTATCACGACGGCATCATCGAGCTCGAGCCTCGTTTCGCCGATCGGCAACCGAACGGCGGATGGGATGGTTACATCCCCAACCTGGAAGTCATCCACATCCCGGGTGACCACCTCCAGATCATCGATGAACCGCGCGTCGCGCAGATCGGTGCCGACCTCACCCGGAAACTGGCCGCGATCTCCGACGATGCACCCGGGAAGGGAGAGCAGTGAGTACGACCGCCGAGAGGCTTGCCGACCTGCGGAAGAAGCTGGAACTCGCGCAGGAGCCGGCCGGCGAAGCGGGGGTGGCCAAGCGGGCCAAGAAGGGTATCCCCTCGCCGCGTGAGCGGATCAACATGCTGCTGGACCCGGGGACCTTCGTGGAAATCGGTGCGCTGGTACGCAATCCGGCGGACAAGAACTCCCTCTACAGCGACGGCGTGGTCACCGGCCACGGGTTGGTGGAGGGCCGCCCGGTGGCGGTGTTCTCCCACGATCAGACCGTGTACGGCGGCACGGTCGGCGAGATGTTCGGCCAGAAGGTCGCCTCGCTCATGCGCTTCGCCGCCAAGATGGGCTGCCCGCTGGTCGGCATCAACGACTCCGGTGGCGCGCGTGTGCAGGAGGCGGTGACCTCGCTGCGCTGGTACGGCGAGATGGCGATCGCCATGGAAGCCCTCTCGGGTGCGGTGCCGATGGTGTCGCTGATCCTCGGCAACTGTGCCGCGGGTGCGGTGTATCAGCCGATCTGCACCGATGTCGTCATCGCGACCGAATCCGCGCACATGTTCGTCACCGGCCCGCAGATCACGCGCGAGGCCACCGGTGAGGACGTGACCGCCGACGAACTGGGCGGCGCCTACCGGCAGGCCGACTGGGGCAATATCCACCACGTCGCCAAGGACGAGAAGGCGGCGTTCGAGTGGGCGCGCGAATATCTGAGCTTCCTGCCGTCGAGCTGCCAGGAGGAACCGCCGATCGTCAATCCGGGCCTCGAGCCCGAGATCACCGAAACCGATCTGGAACTGAACAGCTTCGTTCCGGACTCCGACAACGCCAGCTACGACATGCACGAGGTGTTGCTGCGGATCTTCGACGACGGCGGATTCCACGAGGTCGGGTCGGATATGGCCCGCAACATCATCACCGGATTCGCCCGGGTGGACGGCCGGTCGGTCGGCGTCGTCGCCAACCAGCCGATGTATCTGGCGGGTGCGCTCGACGCCAAAGCGTCGGACAAGGCCTCGCATTTCGTCCGAATGTGCGACGCGTTCGAGATTCCGCTGGTGCTGGTCGTGGATACGCCCGGCTTCATGCCCGGTTTGGAGCAGGAGAAGGCCGGCGTCATCAAGCGTGGTGGTCGCTTCCTGTTCTCCTTCGTGGAGGCGTCGGTGCCCAAGGTCACCGTCGTCGTGCGCAAGGCCTACGGCGGCGGTTGGGCGGTCATGGGGTCCAAGGCCCTGGGCGCGGATGTGTACTTCGCCTGGCCGACGGCCCGGATCGCCGTGATGGGTGCGGAGCAGGCGGTCGGCCTGGTCGGCCGTCGCCAGCTCGAGGCGGCGCCGGAGGATCAGCGCGAGGCCATCCGCAAACAGATGATCGACTTCTACAACGCGACCGCCGCCACCCCGTGGCCCGCGGCCGAGCGCGGCTACATCGATGCGGTCATCGAGCCCTCGGCGACCCGCCTGGAGATCCGCAAGGCCCTGACGCTGCTGCGCGACAAGCGCCTGCAGCGCAATCCGCGCAAACATCACCTGCTGCCGCTGTAGACCGGCACACGAGCACACGGCGCCACCCGTACCGGAGATCCGGACGGGTGGCGTTGTCGTGTTCGGCAGTGGCAACGAGCGGCACCTGCGGTTACGCCCGGTTGAACGCCGGGTAGCGCGTGTCTTTCGTGGAATCGCCCGGTCGGCGGGCCGCCATATGAGAGCCTTCAGCTATGGGTAGCTCACCGAAGGCTGTACTCGAGGGCGGGCCGGCCGACCTGCCGCACCGCATCGTTCCCATCACCCCACCCGGCATCGAATTACGCGTGCAGAACGCCGGTGGCTACGAACGTTTCAAATCCACACCACGCCGCCAGGACACCCCTGAAGGCAATCTCCCCGTCTACGAATGGATCGAACACGTCGACGTGTAGGGGGCAGGCAACCCCACATCGCCGCATACGACGACGGCGGGCGGCGCACGATATGTGCGCCGCCCGCCGTCGTTCGCCGGGGCTACCGATCAGAACACGCGCAGTTGTCCCGGACTCCAGAATCCGGAGCGCGTCGCGGTGCCCGTGTCGATCTTCGCCGGGGTGGCGTCGGTGTAGTACCGGTTGTAGCGCTCCAGGGTGCCCCAGTCACGAGCCCAGTTGTCCTTCAGATAGGTCGGGATCGTGGTGGAACCCGCCAGCATCTGGGTGAAGCCGAGCGGGCCGCCGAATTCCTCGGCCTGCCAGGTATCGGTCGAGCTCACCGCGAGCGGGCGGTCGGGCAGGATGCGATAGTTCGGCATGGTCGCCACGCCGTAGCGGTGCGGGAACGGGTTCTGGCAGGGGAACTGCAGGCCCACCGCCCAGTCCTCGAGCACCGGCTGTTCGGAGCCGAGGAAGGTGTTCAGCGTGACCATCTTCGGCACCCGCGGCGGTGTGAACGCCAGCCACTGATCACCGATCAGCACATTGCGATTGGCCGAGATCCGCACCGCATCGGCGTCGGCGGCGATCTCCGACAGCGGAACGCGCAGGTTGCGCCACGACGGCGCCGGGCCGATATCGCGCGGGACGTAGCTGCCCTCGAATTTCACCGAACCGTCGGGCTGGCGCTTGCCGTACTCCAGCTTCAGGTCCTGGCCGTACTGCAACGCACCGGTCTGATCGAAGGACAGGATGCGGCCGGCCGCCGAGATGACCACCAGCGGCGAATCCGCCGACCGAGCGGGCAGTTCGTACCAGCTCGAGGTCAGATGCGCGGGCTGCTGCAGGCCCTGCTGATAGCTGCCCATCACCGGCGTCGTCTTCGGGTCGAGGCCGAAGGGCAGTGCGACGGTCGAGCCGTTGACACCGGCTTCCTTGGTCGTGCCGCCGCCGGTGCCCGCGTTCTGGCCCTCGGCGAAGTTCGCGCCCACCGACTGGTTGGAGGTGTTGCCGGTGCCCGGCTTCACCTCCACCGCGTCGGCTTTCAGGTCGGTCGGCACACCGTTGGGATCGAAGCCGGTCGGGTCGGCACCGGCCAGCGGATCGCCGTCCTTCGGCGGATGCGCGGGATCGATGATCGGATTCAACCGGCCCTGGTTCGAATTCGACTCGACCAGAACGTCGTCGGCGATTCCGCAGCGGTTGCCGCCGACCGCGTCGACGTTGCCGCGGGCCAGCGAGTAGGCCGGGTACTGGGTCACCGCGCCCTTGGCCAGCGACAGCACCTCGAACAACACCATCGCCGCGGCGACCAGCGTCAGCGGAATGGCCGCGAACCGGCGAATACGCTTGCCGCGCGAGGATTTCGAACTCTCCGGCGGTTTGGCGTAGCCCTCGCGCAGCGCCTGCCAGGCCACCACCGCGAGTGCGAGCCCGAACAGCACCAGCATGATCGTGTTGGACTGGAGTCCGTGCAGCGACACCGTCTTGTCGAACCACGGCACGCCGTAGCTCGAGACGTACCAGTAGCCGTTGGTGCCGGAGAACGACAGCGCCAGCGCGAAGAGCAAGGCGGCCAGGAAGATCGAGCGGTTCTTGCGCGACCGCAGCGCCGTCGCCGACACCGCCACCGCGGTCACCGCCGCGAGCGCACCCGCGATGCCCGCATAGGCGCCGAAGTGGTGGGTCCACTTGGTCGGGTTGAACATCATGAAGAAGATGGTTCCGCAGACCACCCCGATCAACCGCCAGGTCGGACCGCTGGAGATGCCGGGAATCTGCTTGCGCCGCAACAACACCAGGGCGGTGGTGATCAGGCACAGGATCATCACGATGAACGCGAACCGGCGCGAGACCGAACCGTCGACGGTCTGGACGAACAGGTAGTAGTAGCGCAGGTAGTCCTCGTACCAGGCCAGGTTCGGGCCGGTGAGGCGCCGCACCCGGTTGGCCTCCTGGATCCCGGCGAAGGTCTGATCGCTGTAGACGACGGTGAGTACCAGGAAACCCGCCGCCGCGATCGGCGCCAGCAACGGTAGGGAGGAGACGAACCCCGAAGCGCGCCAGCCACTTCCGGCACGTGCCTGGAGATCGCGTTTGCGACGCACCACGATTCGCACCAGCGGGCGGATACCGGCGAGCAGCGCGGCCACACACATCAGGCCGGTCGGCGCCGCCGCGAGCGTGAACGCCGCGACCAGTACCGCGCCGGCGGCGGGCAACAGGCGTCCGGTGGCGATCGCGCGTTCGATCGAGACCCAGGTCAGCAGCGCGCCCAGCGCGACGATCGGCTCCGAGCGCAGGCCGTTGTCGTAGGGCAGCCAGAAGGCGAGGAATACCAGTCCGCCGGTCCACAGCGCGACCTTCGAGGTCCGCACACTGCGGCCCAGCCGCGGCACCACCTCGCGGCTGATCACCATCCAGCACAGAATTCCGCACAGGAGCGCGGGGATACGCACCCACGGGCTGGCCGTGGAGATCTGCGCGAAGACCTGGATGACGTCGTAGTACCAGCCGAACGGCGCCTCCGGCACGCCGTACCAGCGGAAGTAGTTGGCCAGATAACCCGCGTGCGGCGCCACGCGCACCATCGTCAGGATGTAGCCGTCGTCGGAGGTGTTGGCGCCGATGAAATGCCACGCCAGCAGGATGCTCAGCACCGCGCCGTCGGCCCAGGTCGGCTTCAGCCAGTGCGCGGGGAAGAAGCGGCGGTGACCGCGGCCGTCGCTGGTGTCGAGGCGGCCGAGCGCGGCCAGCGCGATGAGGGTGCACAGCACCGCGGCGAGCATCGCGACCAGTTTGATCACCGTCGGCGACGACGAGAAGCGGGAATCGACGGTCATGTGGAACGACAGCCCGGCCGGCGCCGCACCCTTCAGATCCGAGAACACGCCGACCACCTGCGGCCGCAGATCACCCTGCAGGGCGCCGTCCACCGGCACGGTCACCGTTTCGGTGCCACCGTCGGCGGCGGGCCGCTCGACCTGTTTGGTCAGGCCCTCGAAGTGGGCGTAGGTGCGGTCGATATCGGAGGTGATGGTGATCGCGGTGCAGCCGTCGAGCTCACCGCGCTTCGCCGAGGCGACGATCGCATTGCGGTCCACCACGTCGACCGAATCGCTGGTGACACGCACGAACATGCCCTCGAGCGCGGCCCGGTCGCCCTGCGGCGGCGCGGTGTTGAGCAGCATGCCGCCCTGGGGCAGCTGTGCCACCGTCGAACACGGGATGGAGGCCCGCAGATCCACCGGGACCTGCGACATCAGCGGCGCCTCGACATTGCCGATGGTCCCGCCCTGCGGCCAGTTCACCTCGGCGGTGGTCTGCTGGACCGGCAGGAACGGGGTGGCGAGCGCGAAGATCGCGCCGAGCAGGCCGGCGATCACGGCGATCAGCCGGGCGGTGCGGAAATCGCGCGACGTCACCGGTTGTTCGGCGACCGTCGGTTTGGTCAAGACAGCTGTTGCGGCGTCGGGCACGGATGGTGATGTTATCTGCCCACGCTGAGAGTGACGTTGTTCACGCCCCGCTATTTCACTTCACCTTGATGGGCGCATCCTTGACCCAGCCCCAGCGCGTCTGCACCGTCACACCGACGTCGGCCTGGCGCGCCTGCGGCACGTAGGGGGTGAATCGTTCCAGCGAACCCCAGTCCCGGCCCCAGTCGTCGTTCAGATAGGCGGGGATGGTCTGGGCCGACAGCAACAATCCTGTCCAGCCCAGTGGACCGCCGCCGATATCGTCCTGCCAGGCGTTGGAGGCGTCGGAACCGACCCGGTCCGGCAGGATGCGCCACTTCGGCACCTCGGCCACGCCGTCCTTGTGGTCGAACGGGCGCTGGCAGGGGAAGGCCAGGCCGACGTGCCAATCCTCGAGGACCGGATCGGTGTGTCCGACCACCGAATCGAGGGTGGCGAGCTTCGGCAGCCGGGGCGGCGTGACCGCCAGCCACTGCCGCGGCGTCAGATCGTTGGCGACCGCCACGATCCGCACCGCGTTGGTGCCGTCCGGAATGCGGTCCAGCGGTACCCGCATATTCCGCCACGACGGCGCGCCGCCGATATCCAGCGGTATGAACGAGCCCAGCGGCCGCACGGTGCCGTCGGCGGCGCGGTCGCCGAATTCGACGCGCAGATCCTGGCCGTAGGTGACCACGCCGTCGGCGTTCACCGATTTGATCCGCCCGGCCGCGGTGACCACCAGAACTTTGCGAGCCGAGTCTTGGCGGGCGCCGGGCAGATCCATCCGGTACCAGCCCGAGGTCAGGTGCGCCTGCTGTTTGGTGCCGGTGGTGTAACTGCCCAGCACCGGGGTGCGCGCCGGGTCCAACCCGAACGGCAGCGCGACGGTGCTGCCGTTGACGCCCCCCTGCTGGGTGGTACCGCCGCCGGTGCCCGCGGTGGTGGTGTGGGTCGTCTTGTTCGCGGAATCGGTGTTGACCGAATTCGCGCCGCCGGTGGTCGTCTCCTCGGCGTCGGCGGTCAGATCCTTGGCCACGCCGTTCGGGTCGAAGCCCGTACTGTCGGCGCCGAGCGCGTCCGCCGCGGAACCGGAGTAGGGCTGCAGCAGGGAGTCGGCGGTGTCGGTTTCGGTGAGGACCGCATCGGCCAGGGAGCACGGATGTCCGCCCAGCGCACGGATATTCGACTTCGCGATGGAATAGGACGGATATTGCGTGACGGCGCCCTTGCCGAGGGAGGCGACCTCGAACAGCACCATGGCCGCGGCCGCGATGGTCAGCGGTTGGACGGCCCAGGTGTCGAACCGCCTGCGGCCGTCCGCTTTTCGAAACGGCTCGCGGTAGTACTGATAGGCCGCCAGCAGCAGGCTCAGCACCGCGAATCCGAGGAACAGCGTCGAGAGTCCCTTACCCGCGATCAGCGGCGCCTTGTCGTACCACGGCACACCGTAACTGGACACGTACCACCAGCCGTTGGAGCCGGTGAACGTGATCGCCAGCAGGAAGAACACCGCGGCCGCGAACAGCGAGCGGTTGTAGCGGGCCCGGATTCCGTTGATACCCACCGCGACCGCGGTCAGCGCCGCGAGCGAACCGGCCAATCCGGCATAGACGCCGAAGTGGTGGGTCCACTTGGTCGGAGTGAACATCATCAGCAGCAGCGACATGAACACGATGCCGAGGATGCGGGCCGAGGGGCCCTTCGACGTGCCCGGAATCCGGCCGTTCTTGCGCAACATGACCAGGACGCACACCAGCAGGCACAGCAGCATGCCGAGAATGCCGAACCGGCGCGCCAACGAGCCGTCCGGCGCCAGCATCAGCAGCGAATCCCAGCGGGTCCGCTCATCGAACCAGGCCACATTCGGTCCGATGATCTTGCGGACCCGGGTCGCCTCCATCACCGAGGCCAGGGTCTGGTCGGCGAAGACCACCACCAGGACCAGCGCTCCGGCGGCCGCGCCCGGCGCGAGCAGGGCGCCGTACCGCAGTATCGACGCGCCCGCCGAATCGCCGCCGCGGGCGCGGGAAATGATGTGCTGCAGGACCGGTCGCGAGCCGGCGACCAGGGCGGCGATGCAGATCAGGCCGGTCGGCCCGGCGGCGAGCGAGAACGCGGCGATCAATACCGCGACCGCGGCGGGCAGCAGTCGTCGGGTCGCGATCGAGCGTTCGATCGAGCACCAGGTCACCAGCGCGCCAAGGGCGATCAGCGGTTCCGGGCGCAGGCCGTTGTCGTAGGGCAGCCAGGCGACCAGGAACACCAGCCCCGCCGTCCACAGCGCGACGGTGTCGCGGCGGACGCGAGAACCCAAGCGCGGCAGCACTTCCCGGCTGATCACCAGCCAGCACAGCACACCGGCCAGCAGCGCCGGCAGCCGCATCCACCAGCCGGCGTCGCTGACCCGGGTCATCCAGGCCAGCACCTCGTACGGCCAGCCGAAGGGCGCCTCGGCGACTCCGAACCAGCGGTAGTAGTTGGCCATATAACCCGAATGTTTCGACGCCCGGGCCATATTCAGGATGTAGCCGTCGTCGGAGGTATTGGCGCCGATCACATGCCAGACCACCAGCGTGCCCAGCACCACCACATCCGCGACGGTGACCCGCCACCAGTGCGCCGGCAGGAAGCGGCGTGGCCGTCGCCCGTCGGCGGTATCGATCAGATGCAGGCAGATCAGCGCGATGACGGTGAAGACGACCGCGCCGATGATCGCGGCCAGCTTCAGCGGGCTCGGCGTCGAGGAGAAGCGCGAGTCGATGGCGGCGTGCAGATGGGCGTCACCGAGCTGCTCGCGAGTCAGATCGGTGAAGACGCCGACGATCTGGGGCCGCACATCGCCGCCGACGGTATTGGTGAACGGTGTGCCGTCCTGCCGGGTGACACCGGTGAATTCGGCCGTGGTGGCCTGCGCGGTGGAGGTGACGACGAAGCGTGCGCAGCCACCGACCTCGGCCAGCGGCGCCGACAGCAGCGGAATATCGCGCAGCCGCACCGAGAGCGTGCGCCCACCCGGCTCGTCGGCGATCTTGGCGACCAGGCCCTTCGCGGAGGCATTGGGCGCGTCGGCGGGCACCGTGGACAAGACCGTGCCACTGGGGAGTTCGCGCAACGCGCTGCACGGCAGCGACGCGTCGACGGTGAGCGGCACATACGACACCAGCGGCGCGTTCACCGGGACCGATTGCGGCTGCGGCCAATCCAGGCTCGCCCGGTCCTCCCGCACCGGCAGCAGCGGTGTGAGCACCGCGAGGGCGACGGCGATCAGACCCGACAGGAGGGCGATCACACGGATGCGGGGAAACGCTGGAGAGTCTGCGCGCACCCAGCGATGCTAAGCGACCGCGGCGGCGGGCCCGGAGGTGGCAGCGCGCGTAACCGCGGAGGGCCCGGCGGAGGTCGCCGTGGAATCAGACCAGTCCGCGCACATCCCAGACGACGACACCGTCGACCACCTGCCCCGGGATGCCGAGCAACTGGTCGAGGGTCGCGCGGATCGTGCCGCCGTGTTCGGTCGGCGGCAGCACCACCACATCGGCGCGCCAGTAGGCGAGATCGGCCAGCGCTCGAGCCCGTGCCCGGACATCGACCGGCTGAATGCGATCCGTCTGCTGCGCCCGCATCAACAGGGTCGCGGTCGGCCGGTCGTCGGGTCCGTAGCGGCCCTTCTTGTCGGCCGTCGGCCCGACGAAGTAGCCGCCCGCGAGCGGGAAGCCGAAATGGGAATCGACCTGCCAGTTCAGTGGCTGGGCGTCGAGCCGGGTAGGCGGCGGCGCGATCACGACCGACCCGTCGCCGACATAGTGGTCGACCGTGCCGTCGGTGAAGAATCGCGGCGTCGGATCGCGATGGGTCACCGGCAGGACGGTCGGTACCAGCGGGACCAGTGCCAGCGCGACGGCGGTGAACCAGAGCACCGGCCGCAGATCGTTCGTGCTGCGCGCGTAGTCGAGGATGCGCTGCGTACCCAGCGCCAGGATCGCCGCGAGCGCCGGAATCGCGGCCATGGTGAAGCGGGTCTCCAGCACGGTGTTCAGCAGCGGCACCTGGTCGAGCCAGTGCCACGGCAGCGTGATTCCGGTATCGGACCGGCCGATCCGCAGCGAAATCCCCAGCGACAGGATGCTGTAGAACACGATCACCGTCGTGGCCGCGCGGATCACCCGGTATTCGCGGTTGCGCGAGCGCCACAGCCAGACCGCGGTCACCGCGGTCAACGCCAGCAGCGGCCAGCCGAAGAAGGCGTTCTCCTCGGTCGGATTGATCGCGGGGGTCTTACCCGGGGCGAAGACGCCGCCGAGCGATCGGGAGGGAAATTCGACCAGCGCCGTGAGGTCGTTGCCCATCGGCCCGTGATCGATGGAACGGTAGCTCTGCGGTCCGAAG
Source organism: Nocardia aobensis NBRC 100429 (assembly GCF_000308375.1). Taxonomy (GTDB): domain Bacteria; phylum Actinomycetota; class Actinomycetes; order Mycobacteriales; family Mycobacteriaceae; genus Nocardia; species Nocardia aobensis. The sequence continues at coordinate 69,114 of NZ_BAFQ01000006.1, forward strand.
AACTGCCACCACAGCGGAATCGCCGTAGCGGCCACCGTGATCACCGCGGCCAGCGCGAGGGTCGGCGTCACGGCACGCACCACCCGCAGCCCGGTCCGGGGCCGGTGCAGGTAGTAGACGAGGGCGAACAGGCCGAAGCCGAGGGCGAAGATCAGCAGCGGCTCCTCGCCGAGCGCGATCTGGAGTGCGACCAGGACCGCGAGCACCACGGCCTCCCGCACCCGCCCCGCCCACGTCACCGGTTCGCCGCGCACGGCCCGGCGCGCCATCCGGATCACCAGGACCGCGAGCACCGGCAGAATCGCCAGACCGACGAAATTGGGATGGGCGTTGGCGTGCGAGATCATCGCGGGTGCGAAGCCGCAGAACGCGCCGCCCAGCGCGGCGGCGAAACGGGACGACACCAACTCCCGGGAGAGCAGCCAGTACCAGGCGAAACCGGTTCCGGCCAGGCCCAGGGTCAGCACCAGGGCGAAGGTCACGGTCGGGCCGAACAGGACCGTCACCGGAGTCAGCGGAATACCGACGCCGAACATGGCGGTGTTGGCCATCATGTTCACGCCGTCGGGATAGTTCTGCAGATTCGTGCCCAGCGGATTGTGCAGATGGATCACCGCATGCGCGGTTTCGGCGAAGAACCACTCCCACATCGACTGGTCCTGGCCGCTCGCGATCAGATATCCGTGCGTGGTGTCGCGCCACTGCCCGGACAGCACATAGACGGCGGTGGCCAGGTAGACGGCCGCGACCACGAGATCCGCTCGGGAGGCGAGGAGACGGTCGCGAAGGCGCGCGCCCCGGGAGGGTCTGTCCGCGAGTCTCGGCTCCGGGGTGCGCAGCTCCTGCCCCTCGGACAGGACGGCCGCGCTCACCCCCGGACGCTGCTCGTTCGGAACCGCTGGCCCGCCCTGCACCACTGGAAAAACACTCCTTCGGCCGACAATCAGCCACCCACCGTACCCATCCGGAGCGAAGCAGCGCCGAGTGAACGTTGGTTATCCACAGGAGTGGGGGAATTCCACAGCCTTATCCACAGGGGAGTCAGTGGCGTACGACCAGGGTGAACGGCCCGATATCGGTGATCCGGAACTGTGGATCGGCGAAGAGGGTCCCCGGAAACTCGACGGTGTAGCGGCGCACGTTCGGATCGTTCGGATAGACGTCCTCGGCCAGGCGCAGGGTGTAGTTCTCGCCGCTGCGGCGGAACAGGAAGGCGTCCGGCGCGCGCCAGGGGGAGTGGTTCAGCGCGTCGATCAACTCGGCCGGTGATTTCAGTTGGCTCCAGCGCTTGATCTCGGCGGCCCGGGCCGGGAAATCGGCGAGCGGATTGGCGTAGTGCGACGTCAGCGCCTGGAAACCGAAATACGGATAGTAGGACAGGAAGCTGGTGTCGGCGGTGAGGACCACCGTCTGGTCGCGCGGCCGCCCGGTCTGCTCGGTGAGGGTCGCATCGATGCGCCCGTAGTACGACACCGCCGAGGGGCTGCGCTTGTCCGCGCGCACACCGTTGCCGTCGGTGTCGGTGTAGGCGGTGGTGATCTCGGCGTTCAGGATGCCGGGGATGCTCTGGGTGAAGGCCAGCGCACCCAGGACCGCGACCACCCCGGTCGCCGCCCGGAACCGCCGCGGTTCGTCGACGGCCTGGTAGATCGCCCGTGCCCCCTCGACGAATCCGAACGCGCCCGCCGCGGCGAGCAGCACCTGCAGGATGGGTTCCAGCCGGAAGGCCAGCCCGGTCGTACCGGCCGCCGTGACCAGCATGGAGGCCAGCGACCACAGATAGATCGCGACCACCGAGATGCCCAGCGCCTGCGCTCGTCGCGAACTCGCCGCCCGCACCACCAGCCAGAGCGTGCCGAGCAGGCAGAGCGCACCGAGCAGCGGTTCGGAGAAGTCGAACATCGGGAACGCCAGCCGTGAACCGGACTCCGGCAGGTAGTGCAGGGCGGTATTGGATTCCGGCAGATGTCCGGTCAGCACCTTCGCCAGGTACGGGCCCCAGACGATCAGGGCCAGGATCGCGGCGATCCCGCCTATGACGACCAGGCGCAGCAGAATCGGCCACAGCAGGCGGAAGACGCCGAGCCGCGGAGCACGCGGCTGATGCACCGCGATCTCGCGCTGCTGCCACCACAGGGTCGCCCACGCGACCAGGCCCATCAGGACCACGGTGAAGACCGCGACCACGAAGAACAGCGTGTAGAACATCGCCGAGAGTCCGAGGAACGCGCCCGCTCCGATCGCCGCACCCCAGCCGCCCGCGGTGCGCGGTTCGCCGGCCGATCTCGCCGCCGCCCCGAACTCGGCGGGCCGGTACAGCGCACCCCAGGCGAGCACCATCGCCGGTGCGAACAGGATCACCAGCACGGCGCTGTAGGCCTCAGGGGAGGCGAACGCCACCATCACCGCGGTGGTCGTCGCCGCCACCGCGACCGCCCAATCCCACCGAATCAGCTTGGACCACAACACCAGTGCCAGCACCGACGCCACCGCCAGCGACACGATCGCATACGGTTTGAACGTCTCCCACCCGGCCAGGCCGAGCAGATTCGCGACGCGTCCGCCGATCCAGAACCACCCGGCCGGGTAGTACGCCGGAATGTCGGCATAGGTCATATCGTGCAGCGCGACGGTATCGGTGAGTCGCGTCAGATATTCGGTGCGGAATTCCTGATCCACCGAAATGCCGAACAGATACAGCTTGGTCGCCGCGAGCGGCATCCCCAGCGTCACCGTGATGAAGGCGGAAATACCCGCCCAGGACAGCACTTTCGCCACCCAGGGCCACCGGTGCAACCGGATCAGCACGATGGCGAGCACCAGCAGCACCGCCGCCCCCGCCTGCCCGACGGTGGTCATCGCACGAGTCACATTGGAGGAGTTGAACGCCGGCCACTGCACCGCCGACATCGCCGTCAGCCCGATCGCCGCCACCAGCGCGGCGACCACCGCCCCGACGACAGCCTCCCCGAGCCCGCCCCCGACCTGCCGGACTAGTACGCGCACAGTGCCTCCGGATCCTCTCTCGCCGCCGATCTGCCCGCGAGCCTACAAGCCGGGTGGAACCGGTTCGCGTCGGTGCGAAGCTCACGCTGCGCCGGCGGCCGTCCTCGGAAAATGCGAAGGAGAGCCGGCGCTCGGTAGCGGCGACTCTCCTTCGCGGCTCGAAATCGAGCCGAACTAGATGGGAAGTTTGCGGAAGATCGGGCGCGGAACGTGGCGCAGGATCATCATGACCCAGCGGAACGTGCCGGGCGCCCAGACCAGTTCCTTACCCTTCTCGGACGCCGAAACCGCCAGCGCCGCAACGTCTTCCTTGTTCACCGTGAGCGGCGCCTCGGCGACGTGCGCGGAGAACTGCGTGCGCACCTGGCCCGGCCGCACGACGGTGACGCGCGGACCGTGCGGGCGCAGCGCCTCACCCAGTCCGAGGTAGAAACCGTCCAGACCGGCCTTGGTGGAGCCGTAGACGAAGTTGGCGCGTTTGACGCGCTCACCGGCCACCGAGGACATGACGATGATCCGCCCGAAACCCTGGGCCTTCATCTTCTCGCCGACCAGCACGCCGACCGACACACCCGCGGTGTAGTTGACCTCGGCGACGCGCACGGCCGCGAGCTGGTTCTGCCACAGCTCCTCGGCATCACCGTCGAGCGCGAAGGCGACGATCGCGACATCGATATCGCCGTCGGCCCAGGCCTGTTCGATCACCTTGGGGTGGCTGCCGGTGTCCAGCGCGTCGAAGTCGACGATCTCGACCTTCGACGCGCCCGCGCCCTCCAGCTGAGCCACGGACTGGGCCCGCAGCGGATCGTTCGGCAGTGCCGCGAGCACCACCCGCGCCGGCCCCTTCTTCAGGTACTCCTCGACGATCGCGAGGCCGATCTCCGAGGTACCGCCCAAAAGCAGAATGTTCTGCGGGTTACCTACCGCGTTGATCACTGCAGCTCCAGCCTTCTCGCCATATCGGACATGAAAACGCCTGTGGGATCGACACTTCGGCGGACCTTGATCCACTCGTCGATCTTGGGATACATCTTGTGGAAGGTCTCCGCGGTGGTCCGGGAGTCCTTCGCGGTGTAGAGACGACCGCCGAATTCCAGTACGCGACGGTCCAGTTCGGTGACCAGCTCGTTGAGGCCGGGCCGCACGGGGAAGTCGACGCAGATGTTCCAGCCCTCCATGGGGAAGCTCAGCGGCGCCTGGTTGCCCGGGCCGAAGAACTTCAGCACATTGAGCGCCGAGTAGTGACCGGAACGCTGGATGTCGACGATGATCTTGGTGAATTCGTCCAGCGCCTCGGGCGGCAACACGAACTGGTACTGGATGAAACCGGCCGATCCGTAGGCACGATTCCACTCCGAGACGACGTCCAGCATGTGATAGAACTGCGTCAAGTTCATGATCTTGCCGGTGTAGTTGCCGCCGAGCGCGTAGTACGCCTCGCCGACCATGCCGAGCGTGAGCTTGTTCGCCGCGAAACTCGGGAAGACGTTCGGCACCGTCAGAAGATTCGGAGCGTCGAACTTCAGCGGGTTGGCACGCAGTTTCTTCGGCAGTTCGTCCAGCTTGGCCAGACGACCGCGAGAGACGTTGGCGCGCCCCAGTTTCGGCGGTGCGCTGATCACGTCGAACCAGGTCGAGGAGTACGTGTAGTTCTCCTCGGAACCGTCCTTGTGCACGGCGATGGTCTCGTCCAGCGTGGTCGTCTTGATGCCGTCGGCGATGAAGTAGGCCGTCTCGGTCGGCGTCATCTCGATCGTGGCACGCAGGATGATGCCGGTCAGGCCGTTGCCGCCGACGGTCGCCCAGAACAGCTTGGCGTTCTTCTTGGGACCGATGTGCTGAATCTTGCCGTCGGCGGTCAGCAGATCGATCGACCGCACGTGGTTGCCGAAGCTGCCCGCGCTGTGGTGGTTCTTGCCGTGGATATCGGAGGCGATGGCGCCACCGACGGTCACCTGACGGGTGCCCGGCAGGACCGGAACCCACAGGCCGAAGGGGAGCGCGGCCCTCATCAGCTGATCGAGGCTGACGCCGGCATCCACATCGACGAGGTGGCTGTCGCGGTCGATCCGGTGGATGTTGTTCAGCGCGGACATGTCGATGACGAGGCCGCCGGCGTTCTGCGCGTGGTCGCCGTAGGACCGGCCGAGCCCGCGCGCGATCACACCGCGCCGCAGGTACGCCGGCTTGGACTCGTTGTCCTCCGCGACCATGGCCACGGCCTTGGCGATCAGTTCCGGATCGCCGGTCGAGAGCACTTCGGAGGTGGAGGGCGCGGTACGACCCCAACCGGTCAGTCGGCGGGTGCGCGTCGGCAGCGAAAAGCTGTCGGCGGAGCCGTTGCTGCTTGCCTGTGACGCCTCGCCGTCGCCCGCGGAGTTCGCAGGACCCGCGGCGGTGGAGGTCTGAGCTTTCGTGGACATCGGCATAGAGGCTACAGGTATGACCGGGATAGAGGTCGGGTGTCGCGGCTCCGCGGCCCGCTCGAGGCGGATTTCACAGCGGCGACCGGGGCGGGAGTACCACTGTCGCGGCCGTGTGGGAGTGCCGCTGTCGCCGCCGTGTGGAGTGCCGCTGTCGCGGCCGTGTGGAGTGCCGCTGTCGCGGCGGCGCCGGCGCGACCCGCTACTCTCGTGCCGTGAGTGCGGAACCCCATCTCCCTCTTCCGGCCGAGTTACCCCTGGTAGACGAGCCGGGCGGTACGGATGTCGATCTGAAGACTCAGATCGTCCGGTTCGTCCTCACCGGTGGATTGTCGGCGGTGGTCGACTTCGGGCTGTACGTGCTGCTCATGGCCCTGTTCGGAGTCCCGCGCGATTTCGCCAAGGCCTGCAGTTTCATCGTCGGCACCACCACGGCGTATCTGATCAACCGGCGCTGGACGTTCAAGGCGCCGCCGAGTCGCAGCCGCTTCGTGGCGGTGGTGATTCTCTATGCGGTGACCTTCGCGGCGCAGGTGGGTATCAACGCCCTGCTCAACGACACCTTGCCGCCGATGTCGGTGGATATCGCCGGCCGTTCGGTGAAGGGGGCGGTACTGATCGCCTTCGTCATCGCGCAGGGCGTGGCCACCGTGATCAACTTCGTCGTGCAGCGTGCGGTGATCTTCAAGATCCGCTGAGGGCCCGCGCCTGCGCCTTGGCGCCGAAGTAGTCCCCACCCTTGGCCCGCGGACTGTCGGTACCCCATTCCCGCTCCTCGCGGGCGGCCGGTACGAGATGCGGGATGTGCTTGCGACAGTGGATATAGGCCTCCTCGACATCCACGACCACCCACCGCTCGGCGATCCGCCCGCGTTCGGCCGCGGGCAGGCCGGGCACGCGGTCCCGTAAGGCCTGATCGTCGACGATGCGTGCCGATCCGTTGATGTGCAGTCCGACCAGGTCGCGCACGAAGTCGATCATCAGGATGCCGACGTGCGGGTTCTCCAGGATGTTGCCGAGCGAAGCCATCACCCCGTTGCCCCGGTATTCCGGATACGCGACCGTACGGTCGTCGATGACGTGCACGAATCCGGGTTTGCCGGCCCGGAAGCTGGTATCGCATTCCCCGTGCCGGTCGGCGGTGGCGATGAAGGCCATATCCATCCGGCCGACGAAGTCGCGCATACGGGTGTTGAGTTTGTCGAGCACCTGTTCGTCGTAGAAACGCCCCGCACGCTCCTCGGTACCGAATCGCTGTTGCAGTTCCCGCTCGCCGTCACTGCCGCCTGTGAAACCGGACATGCCACACCCCTCCGGGTAGCTGAGATCCGCACGTGGATGGTTCGGCGCCGAACCCGAAATATGCCGAAATACTATAGGAACGAACGTATTTCGGATGGCGAATCCCGCAATGCCGAAAGGTCGTTTGCCCCGGGGATGCCGACCGATTCGGACGTATCGGAGAATCACACCGGCGTGATGGTCACCGGAACTCCGTTGAACACCGCATTTCCGGATACGGCGTCGATCCGCGAATCATCGGTCAGGGCATTGGCATTCACGCCGGCGTGCTCGCGCGCGACCGTCTGGGTGCTGCCCGAATGTCCCCAGCCGTGCGGCAGGCTCACCACACCGGGCATGATCCGATCGTTCGGTTCCACCGGCACGGTCAGCTTTCCGGTCGCCGACTCGATCGCGGCCAGCTCGCCGAGTCCGAGGCGCGCCACGTCGTCGGGATGAACATGCAGGGTGCAGGTATTCGAGCCACCGACCAGGGCCGCGACATTGTGCATCCAACTATTGTTCGACCGCAGTTGCCGCCGGCCGATCAACACCACATCCGGTCGGGCAGCAGACATTTCGGCCAGCAGCCGGGTCGTGTCGTCGAGCAGCTGCTGCGGCGCCAGCTCCACCTTTTGCGAGGCCGTGCGCAGCACGCCGGGCAGCCGCGGTTGCAGTGCGCCCAGATCGACGCCGTGCGGATTGTCCAGCAGGACCTGCAGGTTCAGCCCCCCGGGCGCGATGTCGACGGACCGGCGATCGGGATTCCATTCGCCGTACGGACCCAGGCGCAGCATCATGTCGATGCGCTGTTCGGTGCTGTTCGCGCCGATCAGCTCGTTGCGCCGCGCGCCGAGTCCGGCCTTGTGCAGGGTGGCGGCGATGATCAGCTCGTCCACCGCCGCGACGGAATCGGTTCCCGGCTCCGGCCGCTGCCCCGCCACGGAAAGTGCCAGGCGGGCAAGTATTTCCGGCTCCGAGGGCCGGTCGCCGGGCAGCCCGACCACCGGCGGGGAATAGCGGGCGTAGTTGTGCACCGCGAACTGCAGCAGCGCGAAATCGTAGTGCGGCGCCTGCAGTGTGCGCGGCGGCGGCAGGATCACATCGGCATGGCGGGTGGTCTCGTTGAGGTAGCGATCCACACTGACCATGAAGTCCAGTCCGGCCAGCGCTTCGCCGAGCCGCGCGCCCGCGGGAGCCGAGAGCACCGGATTGCCGGCCACCGTCACCAGCATCCGGACCTGTCCCTCACCGGGGGTGAGAATTTCGTCGGCCAGCGTCGCGACGGGGAATTCGCCCATGGCTTCGGGCAATTCGCGCACCCGGCTGGCCCAGCGCCCGAGCCGGAACGGCCGCGTCCGCACGATGCCCAGGGCCGCGGCGGTGGCGAACATCGCGCCGCCCGGCCGGTCCAGATTGCCGGTGAGCACGTTGATCACGTCCACCAGCCACTGCGTGACGGTGCCGAATTCGGCGGTGCAGGTGCCGATGCGCGCATAGACCGCGGCCGTCGGCGCCGCCGCCAGCTCCCGCGCCAGCCGCCCGACGGTCTCGGCCGGGATGCCGGTGCGTGCCTGCACCGCCTCGGGAGTGAACGGGAGTGCGGCCGAACGGATCTGCTCGAGACCCGCCACCTCGACGCGGATATCGGTCAGATCCTCGGCGAAGAGTGTGTGCACGATGCCGAACAGCAGATACGCGTCGCTGCCGGGCCGGATGAACAGATGTTCGTCGGCGAGGTCCGCGGTGCGGGTGCGCCGCGGATCGACCACGACCAACCGCCCGCCGCGCTTGCGCAGCGCCTTCAACCGGCCCGGATAGTCCGGGGCGGTACACAGCGAGCCGTTGGATTCCAGCGGGTTGGCGCCGAGCATCAGCAGATAGTCGGTGCGGTCCAGATCGGGCACGGCGACCGTGAGCGGATCGCCGAACATGAGCCCGCTCGACACCTGTTTCGGCATCTGATCGGCGGTGCTGGCCGAGTACAGGTTGCGCGTGCTCAACGCCCGGATCAGTGCCGGCACGTACAGCGCGCCGGCGATCGTGTGGGCATTCGGATTGCCCAGATACAGCGCGGCGGCCTGGCGGCCGTATTCGTCGAGGACGGCCGGCGCTCGCTCGGCGATGAGATCGAAGGCCTCGGCCCAGGTGGCCTGCCGCCAGGTGTCGGTGGCGCGATCACGGATGATCGGTTCGGCCAGCCTATCGGGGTCGGCGTCCAGCGCCCCGAGGCTCGCACCCTTGGGGCAGATGAAGCCCCGGCTGAACGGGTCCTCGCGATCGCCGCGCACACGCGTCACCCGGTCGTGGGCGTCCAGGGTGATCTCGAGTCCGCAGACGGCCTCGCACAGCGGGCAGGTGCGGTAGGTGGTCCGGGCTTCTGCGGTGACGCGCGTCATGGATCCATCATCGTCGGCGGTCGGTCGTCGCGCCGCGATTCATCCGAAATGCACGAAAACCGCGAAACCGCGAGAACACTGTCGTTCTCGCGGCTTCGCGGATGGTCGATTCAGCTGGCGATGCGAGCGACCTGCGGCTTGCGGCCGGAGTTCGCCGAACGCACGGCCGCGGCGATCGCGACGACCGGCGGCAGCCAGCGGGCCTCGGTCGGCGCTACACCCCAGCAGGCCTCGCCGGCCGAGAGCTGGGTGGGCGGCAGCGGGATGCCCGCACCGTCGGTGTAGACGATCGCGCCGGCCGCGCGCAGCGCCTCGAGCGCCATCGCGGCCTTGGCGAGTCCGGTCACCAGGTGGATCTCGCGGCGCTCGGCGCCCGGGATCTCGATCACCGGTCCGGACAGGTTGTTGGCCCGCAGGAATCGGCGCACGTTCGCGGCCAGTTCGCCGGCGACCTCGATACCCGAAACATTCGCATCGGTGATCAGGCAGATGCCGTTGGCCGTTTCAGCGACCGTCCACCCGCGCTGGATGTAGTCCTGCGCGGTAGCGGCCAACGTCGCCGCGTGGACGGAAGTCGGAAACGCTGTACGCACTGTGTTCTCCATTCCCCGGGTAGATCTGGGTCCTGCGTCGGTGTTCATGGGACGTATCGGGCCGCGCTACCGGCGGTGTTACAACTTGGTGGAAATTTCTTCGTGATGGTCGGATACGTCACACGGGCGGGCGGTGATCGCCGGTGGCTATGAACCTTTCGGAGCGCCGTACCCCGCCGTTGTGAACTGCTACGACTACCACCTTTGTGCGCGTCGCTGTGAATCGAATGCGTTGCCGCTGTTGATTCCCTGGCAGCTCGCTGGGAAGAAATGGGGAGAAAGTGTGACATGAGTCGCATGTGACCGATGGGATTCGAGCCCGCCCGGAGATTGCTCGCTTCCGCTGTGCCGGGAGAGGATTCGAATCATGAGCGAAGACCCGCAGCGACCCAGGAACCGGGATTCCGAGACCGGGGCCGCGCGCGATTCCGCTGGGGGCCCGCGGGATAGGGACGAGACGCCCGAATCGACCGGACGCGACGAAGTCGACGACCGCTCCGGCGAAGACGGCGAGGCCGACTACGCCGTGGAGTCCCGCTGGCTCGCGTGGAAGGACTCCGCCCGACGCCGCTGGTCACCGGAGGAGACCGCGGAGGACGAGCGGCCCGAACCGTTCCGGAGTCCCGGCGCCTTCCGTGCCTGGTGTGGTGCGGCCGCCCGCGCCTTGCTGGATGTGCAGTTCCGCACATCGGCCACGCGCACGCTGCTGCCGCTGGCCTATCTCCTGGGGCTGGCCTTCGCGATCGGCATCCCGCTGGTCCTGGTCGTGGTGCTGTGGCAGGTGTCCGCACTGCTGGGGGTGATCTTCGCGGTCGTGGTGGCGATACCCCTCGGCCTGACCATCGCGGCGTCGGTGCGGTTGGTGCTGGAATTCCTGGTCAACGCCTCGCGGCTGGCGACCCGGGTGGAGCACATCAACACCCTCGCCGACGATCTCTTCCGCGCGCTGTCCGACGTCGCCGAGCCGGTGAACCAGCTCTCGGAAGATGTTCGCGCCGTGCAATTCTGGCGGTTCCGCAAACGTCCGCCGCGCAGGTAGAAGGATCTGCGCGCCCCGGTCGATCGGCGCGGCTGTCGGGGGCTGTTCTGTTGTGCGACAATCCGTTCGGGGGTGTCCGAGCGAGTGCCGATGCCCGCGAAGGTTTCTGCCGAGGGGGGAAAATGGCTTCACCGCAGGGGATCACCGGTTCGACCATGCCGCGGCGGCAATTGGGCCGCCGGCTGCGTGACCTGCGTAATCGCGCGCGGATGACGACCCGGGTGGCCGCCCGCCGGCTGGAATGGTCGGAGGCCAAGATCTGGCGGATCGAGACCGGTCAGACCTCCCTGCGCAGCCTCGACGTGGAAGCCATGTGCAAGATCTACGGCGCGCCCGAGGCCGAGCTGGAACCTCTCACCGCGCTCGCCCGCGAAACCAAGGCCCGGGGGTGGTGGGCTCCCTACGGTGATGTGATCGCGGAGGGTTTCGACGTGTACATCGGCCTGGAAGAGGCCGCGACTCAGATCTCCACCTTCGAGAACGAATTCGTGCCGGGCCTGCTGCAGACCGAGGACTACACCCGCGCACTGCTGACCGCGGCCCGGCCGAATCTGAGCCCGGGCGAGGTCGAGCGCCGGATCGAGGTCCGCAGGCAGCGGCAGCGTCTGCTCACCCGCACGCCGGATCCGGTGCGGTTGGTGGCGATCATCGCCGAATCGCTGCTGTGGCGGCGGATCGGTGATCCGGCCGTGATCGCGGGGCAACTGGATCATCTGCGCCGGATGTGCGAGTGTCCGAACATCGATATTCGCCTGGTGCCCAACGATTCCGGCTACCACGAGGGTCTGGATTCCGGGCGATTCGTCCTGCTGGAATTCGGCGAAGCCGGTGCGGAAACCACCGAGCCGCCGGTGGTGTATGTCGAAACTTTCGCCGGTTCCACCTTTTTCGACAAAAATTCCGATATCGACCGTTATCGGGGCGCATTCGCGAATATTCGCGCCGCTTCGGTGGACGGGCGAGCGGCCCTGGACGAGGCCATCGCCGCTGCGTGACGCTCGGCCCGATTCGGTGCGGCCGGATTCGGTGCGGCCGGATTCGGTGCGGCCGGGTTCAGTGCAGAGTGCGTTCCAGGACGTCGCGGTGTGTCGGGACGGCGGCGGTGTGGACCGCGCGGCCCTTGTCGGTGAGGCAGACGTAGATCGCGCGGCGGTCCTCGGTGCACAGGGTGCGATCGACCAGTCCGTCGCGCTCCAGTCGTGCCACCGTACGGGACAGCGCGCTCTGGCTCAGGTGGATGTCGTGCGCCAGATCGCTCATCCGGTAGCTGTCACACGAGGCGTCGACCAGGCGATCCAGCGTCTCGAACTCGCTGAGGCCGATGTGGTGTTCACGCTGCAGATCCTTCTCCAGCGCACAGGACACAGCGGCATGGCGGGCGAGTAGATCGCGCCACTCGCCGACCAGGCCGCCCGGCCCGTCGTTCCGGACGGCCGGCACAGGGCAGCCGGTGTCGGTATCACTCGGCGCTACGGACGGCAGACCTGCGGATAGCGCCGTGTCCGGTGCTACCGCGTCCGTCGAATGCGCCGGAAACGCTGTCGACGCCTTTGTCATGTCGCCATCCTAGTGTCCGCGTCCGTTTCATGCAACCACATTAAATGCTTGTGCATTAGATGCGCACGCATGTAATGTTCCGCGTCATGACTTCCACAGCAACACTTCCGGCCGCCTCGGCGGCCGACACTCGGTGGCCGATCCGGCTCTGGGGCATGCTCATCACGCTGTGCATCGTGCTGTTCCTGGACGGCCTCGACGTCTCGATGGTCGGCGTCGCGCTGCCGTCCATCGGTACCGAACTCCATCTCGAAACCTCGACCCTGCAGTGGCTGGTCAGCGGATACGTCCTCGGTTACGGCGGCCTGCTGCTGCTCGGCGGCCGCACTGCCGATCTGCTGGGACGGCGCAAGGTCTTCCTCATCGCACTGGCGGTCTTCGCGGTCGCCTCGCTGGCGGGCGGGCTGGTCAGCTCCGGGCCGCTGCTGATCGCGACCCGCTTCGTCAAGGGTCTGGCGGCCGCCTTCACCGCGCCGACCGGGCTGTCGATCATCACCACGAACTTCGCCGAGGGGCCGGCGCGCAACAAGGCGCTGTCCATCTACACCGTCTTCGGTGCCGGCGGCTACTCCATGGGCCTGGTCTTCGGTGGCCTGATGACCGGTTTCGGCTGGCGCTGGACCTTCCTGCTGCCGGTGCCGATCGCGCTGGCCGCCCTGATCTCCGCGGCGATCCTGGTGCCGAAGGACAAGGGTGACACCGCCGAGGGCGGACACGATCTGCTGGGTGCGCTGTTCTCCACCTCCGCCATGCTGCTGCTCGTCTACACCGTGGTGTCCGCACCGCAGGCCGGCTGGGGTTCGGCGCGCACCGTGGGCTCGTTCGCGGCCGTCCTCGTCCTGTTCGCCGCGTTCGTCGCGGTGGAGAAGCGGGTGCGGCATCCGCTGATCCGCCTGGGCATCCTCCGCAAGGCCACGCTGGTGCGGGCCAGTCTGGTGATCGTCGCGGTGGCGGGTTCCTACTTCAGCTGGCAGTTCATCGTCACTCTGTACCTGCAGGACAGCCTGGGCTGGTCGCCGCTGACCCTGGCGATGGCGCTGCTGCCGGTGGGTGTACTGGTGGCGCTGTCGTCGGTGTTCTCCGACAAGTTGGTGGACCGCTTCGGCACCGGCCCGATCATCGCGGTCACCACCACCGTCATGGCGATCGGCTACCTGCTGTTCCTGCGGATCGATACCGCTCCGTCCTACGTCGCGGTGATCCTGCCCGCGGTGCTGCTGATCGGTATCGGATGGATCGGCTTCCCGGCCATCAACATTCAGGCCACCAACGGCATCGAGGACGAGGAACAGGGCCTGGCGGCCGGTGTGCTGCAGACCTCGATGCAGGTCGGCGCGGCGATCGTCCTAGCCATCACCACCGCGCTGATTTCCTCGGGCCCGCACGGTAATTCACCGCAGGCGGTACTCGACAGCTACCGTCCCGGCCTGATCTTCGCGGGTATCGCGGCGATCATCGGCGCCCTCATCGCCTTCACCCACTTCCTGCCCACCCGCAAGAAGCCGCAGGAGGTCGAGGACACCGAACAGGCACCGGAACTCGCGGCGGCCTGAGATCCGTCCCGAACGCCACGCCCGGCTCATCCGTTCGAGCCGGGCGTGGCGTCCGCGCGGTCCTCAGCGAAGTTCACGCAGGCGCGGCGCGGCCGCATCCTTCGGCGAGCGGATGAAGGTCAGCGGACTGCCGTCGGAACCGGCGGTGGGCCAGTCGATTCCGAGATCCGGATCGAAGGCGTCGAGGTCCCGGTCGAATTCGGGGGAGTATTCGAGCGAGCAGAGATAGGTGACGGTGGAATCGTCGGCCAGCGACAGCAGCGCATGACCGAGCCCCTCGGAGACGAAGACCGAGCGGCGCGTGACGTCGTCGATCACCACGCTGTCCCAGCGGCCGAAGGTGGGGGAGTCACGGCGCAGATCCACCACGACATCCAGGAAGGCGCCGCGCATGCAGGTGACGTATTTGGCCTGGCCGGGCGGATTCTCGGTGTAGTGGATGCCGCGCAGAACGCCGGCCGCCGAGGTGGAGGTGTTCATCTGCAGCAGATCCAAGGGCCGTCCGGTCGCCTTCTCGAATTCCGAGGCCTTGAACGTCTCGGCGAAGACGCCGCGCTCGTCGCCGCGCAACTCCGGCGTGAACTCCCACGCACCGGGGACCGCCAGTTCTCGAATCCGCATGTCAACCGTCCTGTCCGTAGCGATCGTCGCGCCCGCGATTCAGCAGGTCCAGCAGGTAGGTCCCGTACCCGGAGCGCACCAGTGGCTCGGCCAGCCGACACAGCTGTTCGTCGTCGATGAAGCCCATCCGCCAGGCCACCTCCTCGGGCACGCCGATCTTGAGGCCCTGTCGTTCTTCGATGGTGCGCACGTAGTTGGCGGCGTCCAGCAGCGAGTCGAAGGTTCCGGTATCGAGCCAGGCGGTGCCGCGCGCGAGGGTTTCGACCTGCAACCGCCCCTGTTCCAGATAGGTGCGGTTGATATCGGTGATCTCGTATTCGCCGCGCGCGGACGGCCGCAGGCCCCGGGCGATCTCGACGACGTCGTTGTCGTAGAAGTACAGGCCGGGAATGGCGTAGTTGGACCGCGGGAGCTTCGGCTTCTCCTCGATGGAAACGGCTCTACCCCGGTCGAATTCGATCACACCGTAGGCGGAGGGATCGGACACCCGATAGGCGAAGACCGCGCCGCCGTCGAGGCCGTCGAAGCGCCGCAACCGTGTGCCGAGACCGGGACCGTGAAATATGTTGTCGCCGAGCACCAGCGCCGCGCATTCGCCGCCGATGTGGTCGGCGCCGAGCACGAAGGCCCGGGCCAGGCCGTCGGGTTCGGGTTGCACCACGTAGTCGATCGCCAGACCGAACTGGGTGCCGTCGCCGAGCAGCCGGCGGAAGGCCCCGGCGTCTTCGGGGGTGGTGATCACCAGGATGTCGCGAATGCCCGCCAGCATCAGCGTGGAGAGCGGGTAGTAGACCATCGGCTTGTCGTACACCGGGACCAGTTGCTTGCTGACCCCGCGCGTGATCGGGTGCAGCCGGGACCCGGTGCCCCCGGCCAGAATGATTCCGCGCATGTGACGCAAGTCTGCCAGCTTCCGCCCGCTCGGGCTCGATGAGGTTCCGAGTAGACCGCGAAATGGTCACGATGGTTTCGCCGGACCCTGGTCGGGCGATCAAGTATTGCGTAGGTCACATATCCGTGGTGTTCTGAAGCACCAGTGTGTGAGATGTCAGCGCCGACACCTCCGCTACCGAATCTGCCGGTGGCCGGTCACTCGGCGCCGAGTGGCAGGTAGGTGCGCGATGACGGCGATTCCCATCGGCGAGGCCGAATTCCGGCCGGGGCTCGAACCCGGTGTTGTCGTGGAGCCGGTGGTGGTGAACCCGGACCGTGCGAGTCTGCATTCGCAGGCGGTGCTGCTGACCTGCCGGGGCGTGGTCGGCCCCGTCATCCGGCGCTATCCGATCACTCCGATGACCATGCCCGTCGCGCGAGTCCTGATCGACCGGCTGGCGGCGCTACGGCCGCAGGTGCGGGGCGTGGAACGCGAACAGGTGCGGATGAGCGGCTTCCGGATGGAGATCATCCGCCCGGCCGGCGCCCGGCGATCCCTGCGCGACGGCGCCGTGATGTACATGCACGGCGGCGGCTTCTTCCTGTGCGGACTGGACTCGCATCGGCCGGTGGCGGCCAGCCTGGCCCGCCGTACGGGGCTGCCGGTGGTGAACGTGGACTATCGGCAGCTGCCCGGGACGAATATCGCCGGATCGGTCGAGGACTGCCTCACGGCCTATCGCTGGCTCCTGCGGCACGGCGCCGATCCGGCACGCATCGTGTTCGCCGGAGATTCGGCGGGCGGTTTCCTCACCTTCGCCACCGCGTTGCGGGCGGCGCAGGCCGGGCTGCCCGGCCCGGCCGGCCTGGTCGGCCTGTCGCCGCTGCTGGATCTCGATTACCGGCTCAAGGGCGAGTACATGAACGTCGGTCGCGACGCCTACATCCCGATGGCGGCGGTGCGGCAGATGGTGCGTTACGGGGCCGAGGCGGAGCGGCCGCTCGACCCGGCCTTGTCGCCTGTGAACGGATCGCTCACCGGCCTGCCGCCGGCGCTGCTGATCGTCGGTGAGGACGAATTGCTGCGCTGCGACAGCGAATTGATGGCCCGCCGGCTCACCGCGGCAGGCGTGCCGAATTCGCTGGAGCTGTGGCGCGGGCAGGTCCACGCCTTCATGAGCATCCTGCCGAATATGCCGGAGAGCCGCGCCGCCCTGGCCCGGGTGGCGCGATTCGTGCGGGCGCGGGTCGAGCCGGAAGAGACCGCGCAGACCGCCTGACAAGAGGCGAAACGACAGTGCCCCGCCCACCGAACGGTGGGCGGGGCACTGTCTCTGATCCGAGGGATCCGCCCGCTCAGGGGTACGGGCAGCCTGCGGAATTACTTGGCCGGCGCCGGCGGGTTGAACGGCGCGGTCGTGGTGGCCCAGTACTGGATCGCGGCGCCGATCGCGACCGGAGCGGTCACGAAGATCTGGCCGGCGAGTACACCCAGGAAGCCGACAGCGGCGGCACCGGCGATGCAGCCGCCGAGCGGGCCGAGGCCGAACAGGGTGGCCAGCGCACCGGTGGCGACGACACCGAGGGCAGCGCCCGCGATGCAGCCGATGGCCGCGCCGCCGATACCACCGACCAGGGTGCCGATGGTGGCGCCGGTGGAGATGGTGTCCTTCAGGCGAGTGAAGGCCGCGACCTCACGGTCGTAGGGGGTCTTCCACGGAGCCGACTCCTCGAACGGCAGCGCGACCGGCTTGTAGACCGCGTGCTGCTCGTCGAACTGAGGGGTCAGGGTGGCGGTGTTGCCGGAGATGTCGGCGGCGATCGGGAACTCGAAGTCGTCGACTCGGAAGTTCAGCGGGGTGCCGGCGAGCACGGTGCCGTTGGCGGCCTTGATCTTCAGCATGCCGTCTTCGTTGACGATCGAGCCACCGTCGGTCTTGATGACGGCTTTGTCGTTGTCGACGACTTCGGCCTTGTAGTAGACGCTTTCGGGCGCCGCGGGGGCGGCGGGGTCGGCCGTGGCAGTGCCGGCTGCGACGCCGACGGCGGCGACCAGCATGGCGGCGGTCGCGACGAATTTCCTCATCATCATTTTCTGCGGAACCTCGATACAGAGTGGTTCTGGGACATGAGAAATAGAAATCGACGTCAGCTAACGAGCGGTGAACCTGTTGTGTCCGTTCATTCAAATTCTGTTCACCATCGGGTTCTTGCCGATTGTCAGGTTGTGGAAACATGCAGTATGCGTGCGGTTTTCGGACACCACCAACAATTCGAACAAATAGGACATCAAGAGCGTAGTGTGATGAAGGTCACACTACGCTGTAGGGCTGGTGTGACTCGCAGGTGATTCAAAGTCCGTATTCGCGCCCACGTTAGGGTGGCACGGTGCGATTGCTCGTAACCGGCGGAGCCGGATTCATCGGCGCGAACTTCGTCCATCAGACCGTGGCGGATCGACCCGACGTCCGCGTCACGGTGCTCGACGCACTGACCTATGCCGGAAATCGCGACTCGCTGGCGCCGATCGCCGATCGGATCGAGTTCGTACACGGCGATATCGCCGATTCCGGCCTGGTGGACCGCTTGGTCTCCGGAACCGACGCCGTGGTGCATTTCGCGGCCGAATCCCATAACGACAATTCGCTGGCCCGGCCCCGGGCGTTCGTGCAGACCAATATCGTCGGCACCTTCACGCTGCTCGAGGCCGTCCGCAAATACGATGTGCGCTACCACCACATCTCGACCGACGAGGTCTACGGCGACCTCGAGGCCGACGATCCGGCATTCACCGAGAACACCCCTTATCAACCGTCCAGCCCGTATTCGGCCACCAAGGCATCCAGCGATCTGCTGGTCCGTGCCTGGGTCCGGTCGTTCGGGGTGCGGGCGACGATCTCCAACTGCAGTAACAATTACGGCCCGTATCAGCATGTGGAGAAATTCATCCCGCGCCAGATCACCAATCTGATCGACGGGGTGCGCCCGCGCCTCTACGGCGCCGGACATCAGATCCGGGACTGGATTCACGTCGCCGATCACAACCGCGCGGTGTGGGACATTCTCGACCGCGGGCGCATCGGCCAGACGTATCTCATCGGCGCCGACGGTGAACTGGACAACCGGACGGTGGTGGAGTTGCTGCTCGCCGAATTCGGCCGCGATCCCGGCGATTTCGATCACGTCACCGATCGGCCCGGGCACGATCAGCGCTACGCCATCGACGCCACCCTGCTGCGCGCCGAACTCGGCTGGCGTCCGCGGTACGGCGATTTCCGCGCCGGACTGGCCGCGACGGTCGCCTGGTACCGCGACAACGAGGCGTGGTGGCGCCCGCAGAAGGAACACACCGAACGCGCCTACGCGGCGGCCGGCGAAAAGGTGCTCTAACCCCAGATCAGGACGTTGTATTTGATCGCGGCCGCGGCCAGTGCCACCACGGTCGCGACCACGACCGTGATCGCGGGCCCGCGTACCGGCGTCACGCCGCGGGAATCGCTGAGCCGCAACGGCATCCACCGCAGCAGCACCGCGAACCCGGCAATCGCGAGCGGTACGAAATAGCGCCCCTGCACGCCGTCGATCATCCAGTAGCCCACCGGGGTGAACGACATGTAGAGCGTCACGTAGATCATCGCGACACTGGCCAGCACGGTGAGCGCGACGATCCAGGTGCGCCACCGGTTACCGGTCAGCCGATCCGCGATACCGGCGCTCACCGCCAGCGCCAGCAGGCAGGCGAGGATCGACAGCGCGGGAACGTCCACATAGGCGAATCCCAGCTCGCCGAAGAATTGGATGAACCATTTCTCGTCCCGATACCAGATGCTGTCGCCGAAAGTATTGGCGAAATGCACCGGATCGGAAAGAATTCCGTGCAGTTGGTCGCCGGGGCGCACCGAACGCCATTCCGACGGCTTACGCATCAGGCCCATGCCGTCGCCCGTCGGCGCGGCGATCTTCATCCACACCGCGAACAGGATCGCGCCCAGCGCCGCGAAGCACCACGGCAGCCAGCGCAGCACCCTCCCGAAGCCGTACTGCCGGGCCGGAATCAGCACCACCAGCATGGCGAGGATGACGTAGGTCGGCTTGCTCAGCGGCAACGCCAGCGTCGCCGCCAGTGCGGCCACCACCTCCGGCTTCGTCAGCCGGGTGTCGAGGAAGACGCCCTTCACGACCAGGCACGACACCAGGACGGCCAGGGCGTTGGTGACGGTGTCGGCGGTGACCGTGCCCGCCTGGAACAGCGCGATGGGCAGCACCGCGATCGTGAACACCAGCCACTGGATGCGGAACGTCCGCAGCGCCCGCAGCGCGAACGCCACGATCACCAGATAGGCGAGCAGTCCGGCGAGCCGGGTGAGCAGCACCGTATCGCCGACGTCGAGGCCGATCGCCTGGGCCAGCCGAATACTCACGGCCGCGGGCACATACGGCACCGGCGAGTAGGCGGCGGTATTGGTGAACCACATCTGCTTGGTCGCGGTGGTGGTCACCGGCGCCGAGCCCAGCCGGTCGTAGGCGGTCTCGTCGGCGGCGAGCGGGGCCGGCTCGGTCGGATGACGGTTGTAGTCGGTGAAGGCGTAACCCATCAGACCGTCGACACTCAACGGGATCTGCCCGCCATAGGAGACGCCGCGGTCGTCGGTGATCCGCTCGGGGGTGAATCCGCCGTGCGCCACCTGGTACGCGCGGCCGAACTGGGTGATCTCGTCGTGACCCCAGAACGGCGGGGTGATGGTCGCGAACACGATGCCGAAGACGCCGGCCACCAGGACGAAGACCGCCGCGGCCGGGCCCAGGTGGTGCGCGATACCGGATCGGGTGCGCCGGAGCAGGCCCGAGGGCTGCCGCTGCTCGGCGCCGACACCCGCGTCGCCGCTCTCGCGGTTCGACTCGTCGCGGTTCGGTTGCTCGGTGTCGGCTTCCCTGGTCACGGCCTCGCGGTCGGAGGCCCGCCTATCGGCGGCCTCCTTGTCGGCCTGGGTCGTCATCAGTGTGCCTGCCGGACCTGCTCGGGCGTTTCGACGCCGACGGCCGAATACCGCAGGTACATCAGGCGGGCGGCTTCGTGCCGGGATCGGCGGATGCCGTCGAGGATCAGACCGGCGGTCCACGCCAGGCTGCCCAGCAGCAGCAGGGTGAAGCCGAGGAACAATGTCGGGAAGCGCGGCACCTGGTGGATTTCGTAGAACTGGATCACTATCGGCACGATCAGAATGATCGAGATCAACCAGGCCAGCGTGCCGAACAGTCCGTAGAACGCGACCGGTCGTTCGTGCCGCGCCAGACCGAAGATCAGGCCCAGAATCTTGAATCCGTCGTGGTAGGTGCGCAGTTTGGATTCACTGCCCTCCGGCCGGTCGCGGAATCCCACCCGCACCGAGGTCTGCGGCACGCGCAGATGCAGCGAATGCACGGTCAATTCGGTTTCGATCTCGAATTCGCGCGACACCGCGGGGAAACTCTTCACGAAGCGGCGGGAGAACACCCGGTACCCGGAGAGCATATCTTCGACGTTCTCGCCGAATACCTTGCCGACCACGCCGTTGAGGACGCGGTTACCGGCTTCGTGGCCCGCGCGGTACGCCTGCGAGCCTTCGTCCTCCTTGCGCACGCCGAGGACATGGTCGTAGGGGCCCGACAGCAGCGCCTCGATCATCTTCGGGGCGGCGAAGGCGTCGTAGGTGTCGTCGCCGTCGATCATCAGGTAGACGTCGGCCTCGATATCGGCGAATGCGCGCCGGACGACGTTGCCCTTGCCCTTGACGGTCTCGGTGCGCACGATCGCGCCCGCCTCCCGGGCACGTTCGGCGGTGGCGTCCGTGCTGCGGTTGTCGTAGACGTAGACGTCGATGCCCGGCACGGCAGCCTTGAGGTCCGTGACGACCTTGGCGACCGCAGCCTCCTCGTTGTGGCAGGGCACGACTGCGGCGATGCGAAGCTCGGTGGGGTTCACCCCGTCAATCCCTCATTTGATCGGCCGATGAAATACGGAACACCGGGAGGGTACAGGCCGGGGCCGGAGTCGCGCCCGCTAACCCTCACTGTGTCCGGTGCGGGGCGGTGCACCCGTCACGACCTCGCGCCCTTTGCGTCCGCTGTGAGCCGCCCGATCGCACCCGCGGCGAGCCGCGCTCCCACCGGCATCACGCGGTGGGGAACCGGGGTGCGGTACCGTCGCCGGGTGGCCAGCAGTGAGACGGCGACCGAACCGGTCGATCGAACCGGCGATACCTTGCGACACAAGGTCGTCACCGCCCTGCGGCAGGGATCGGCTTTTCTGGTGGTCGGCGCGATCGGATTTCTCGTCGACGCCGGAACCTACAATCTGCTGGTCTTCTGGGGCGGCGACGGAGTTCTGAATCACGCGCCGCTGGTCGCGAAGATCATCTCGATTCTGGTGGCCACGGTGGTCACGTATTTCGGCAACAAATGGTGGACTTTCGCGCACAAGCAGGGCGGCAGTCCCGCCCGCGAATATCTGCTCTATGCCGTTTTCAACGTGGTTGCCATCGGATTGCAGCTGGGGTGTCTGGCATTCTCCCGATATGTCCTGCACCTGTCCTCGCCGCTGGCGGACAACATCTCCGGCACCCTGATCGGCCAGATCGTGGCGGTGGTTTTCCGCTACTGGGCCTACGACACTTTCGTCTTCGCCGAGTCGCGCTCGGGTCGGTCGGACGCCGCGACATGAGACGGACATAATGGGTATCGCTCGCACCGAGCCCGCACTTGACCGCGCCCGCGCCGCATTCGGCGCCATCGGACACTGTTTACGAGGGATTCCACCATGGATCAGTCGGCTGGCCAGGCCGTGACCGCCACCGAGAACGACCCGCGGATCGCCGAGCCCGCACCCGGCGCCCTGCGGACCGAGCACCGCGCCCCCGACCGCCTGGTTCTGGCCCGGGGCATCTTCACCGGCCCGGCGCCGAAGATCAGCGACGAACTCTATGCGGTGGTCAAGGGCAAATCGCACCGCGAACGGCAGTCGTTGCGGCTGGAAAAGGGCGCGCACGCCCACACCAACACCTATTTCGGCCGATTCGCGGCCAGTTACTGGCAGCGCTGGACGACGGTGACCGAGGTCGAGGTCTCGATGCGGGTCGCGGTCGGTGACCGGGCCCGGATCCGGCTGGCCGCCTCCGATATCGCCGGGCACCGGCGCATCATCGACTCCGCGGATGTGCATTCCGACGGGACGGTGACTCTGCGGGCGCCGCTGGATCAGTATGTGGACGGCGGGGCGCTGTGGGTCGAATTCGATGCTGTCGGAGGCGAACTCGCGATCGGTGAGCTCACCTGGACCGCGCCCGCGCCGGATCGCGTCCGCCCGGTCGCGATCGCGATCTGCACCTTCAATCGGGCCGAGGACTGCGCGCACACCGTCGCCGCCCTCGCCTCGGATCCGGAGGTGCTGGCGGCCATCGACGCGGTGTACGTGGTCGACCAGGGCACCGACCTGGTATCGGACCGGGAGCTGTTCCAGCAGACGCAGCCGCGTTTCGGTGACAAGCTGCGCTACATCCGGCAACCGAATCTCGGCGGGGCGGGCGGCTTCACCCGCGGGTTGTACGAGGTGTCGGCGGCGAACGAGCACGCCGATGTCATCCTGATGGACGACGACATTCTCTGCGAGCCCGAAACGGTGTTGCGGCTCAACGCCTTTGCCAATCTCACGGTGGAACCGACCCTGGTCGGCGCGCAGATGCTGTTCCTGCTGAACCCCGACTATCTCAACGTCGGCGCCGAGGAGGTGCACCTGAACGAGCTGCGGCACGGTCAGAAGGTGCCCAAGGCGTTGCGCAACACCAGCATGCTCAAGCGCAATCAGGAGCGCCGCGTCGACGCCGGCTACAACGCCTGGTGGACCTGCCTGATCCCGGCCGAGGTGGTGGCGCGGATCGGACTGCCGCTGCCGATCTTCTTCCAGTGGGACGACGTCGAATACGGTGTCCGCGCCCGCGAGGCGGGATTCGTGACCGTGACGCTGCCGAATGCGGCGGTCTGGCACGCGGACTTCTACTGGAAGGACTTCGACGACTGGGCGCGCTACTTCAGTATGCGCAATTCGCTCATCGTCAGCTCCATGCACACCGATCTGGACGCGAAGGCGGTGACCCGCAAGCTGTTCCGTGAGATCGCGGAATATCTGGTGGGTATGCAGTACGGTCTCGCGCACACCACACTGCAGGGCATCGAGGATTTCCTGCAAGGCCCGAAGATCCTGCGCGACGGTGGAATTCAGGCCCTCGCGGCCGCCCGCACCAGCCGCGGTGACTACGGCGAGACCACGAAGCACGCGGCCGCCACCGCACCGGTCCGGCAGTCCGACATCCAGCTCCGCCGCGCCGGCGGCGAACCGAGCCGCCCACTGCTGGTGCTGGTCAAGCGTGCGATCCAGCAGTGGACCGGGCGCACCCAGCACGGCGTCGTCGGCGTCACCCGCGAGGATGCGCACTGGTGGCATCTGGCCCTGTTCGATCACGTCGTGGTGACCGACGCCTCCCAGTCCGGCGTGCGAATCCGGCAGCGGGACAAGGAGAAAGCCCGTGCCCTGCTGCTGCGCACCGTCCGGGCCCTGCGCCGGCTGCGCCGCGAACTTCCGGAGCTGAGCCGCCAGTACCGGGCCGCGGCACCGGAATTGACCAGCCGCGAGAACTGGGAACGGCTGTACGGCATCTGATCCGCGGGCCCGCCCGGTACGTCACCGGGCGGGCCGCCGCGGATCAGTGCCCGAACGAGCCGGTCGGAGGTGGCGGCGGATTGTTGTCGACGACAGCGCCGAGATATCGGAACGAGGTCGGGTAGGTCGGTTGCGGAAGGTCCGGGACGAACCGCGGCGGCTGCTGGTTCCAGGTGCCGTCGGGCTTTATATCGGGCGGCGGGGTCTCGAAGTGGCCGGGACCGCTCTCCATCGGGCACGCGTCGTTGATGCGGGCGTCACCGTGCGGCGGCACCCATGCCGTACCCCGGACCGTGCCACCCAGGCCCGAGCAGACGATCTCGGCGTCCACCCGGTAGGTGTCGTCGTTGTCGTTGTGGCAGCCGGCCCACTCGCAGAACACACCGGGTGAGACCTCGACGGCGGATGCGCCGGCCGCACCCCCGATCAGTGTGCTCGCGGCGACGGCCGACACGACCGTCGCGCCGAAAATCCAGCGGTATTCCATCGCGAATCAACTCCCCTCGATATCGCTGCCGTGGACTCTACCCCGCACGGCCGGAAACCGTTGTGGCACAGATAATGCCGTGTTCGCACGGCACGCGTTGACCATCTTCGCACTCCTGTCGACAGCCCGACCCGGTGCCAATGTATCGGCCTCGGATCGGGCTGTCGGTAGTGGCAACACCACTGTGGCGGGGAGTGCGGACCGGCCTAGAGGAACAGGTCCGTGGTCAGCGGGCCGTCACCGGGGACCACGCGGTACTTGTCCAGATCGGTGACGCCGTGCGCGTTCAGCACCTCGTCATCGATGAAGAAGTTGCCGGTGGTGTCCTTGGCGGGGGAGGTGAGGACCAGGTAGGCGGCGTCGGCGTAGATGTCGGGGGTGCGGGAGGTCTGGACCATGTCCTCACCGCCGAGCAGGTTGCGGACCGCGGCGGTGGCGATGGTGGTGCGCGGCCACAGCGAGTTCACGCCGATGCCGTACTTGCGCAGCTCCTCGGCCAAACCCAGAGTGGTGAGCGACATTCCGTACTTGGCGATGGTGTAGCCCAGCGAGCTGCCCGCCCATTTCGGGTCGAGGTTCAGCGGCGGCGAGAGGGTGAGGATATGCGGGTTGCGCCCGGCCTCGGCCGATTCCCTCAGCGCCGGGATGCTGGTCTTCGACAGCAGGAAACTGCCGCGGCAGTTGATGTCCTGCATCAGATCGTACTTCTTCATCGACAGCGTCTCGGTCGGTGACAGATCGATGGCCGAGGCGTTGTTGACGACGATATCGATTCCGCCGAACCGCTCCACGGTCTGGCGCACGGCTTCGGCGACGCCCTCGTCGTCGCGCACATCGCCGACGAATTTGTGCACCCGGCCGCCCGCGGCCTCGAGCTCCTCGGCGGCGGTGTGGATCGTGCCAGGAAGTTTCGGATGCGGCTGATCGGTCTTGGCGATCAGCGTGATGTTCGCACCGTCGGCGGCGGCCCGCTTGGCGATCTCCAGGCCGATGCCGCGGCTGCCGCCCGACATGATCATGGTGCGGCCGGCCAATGGCTTACCAGCTTCGGTCATATCCCTGCTCCCGTCTGTGCGATCACCCCGGCTCCATGATCGGCGATCCGAAGGAGCCGGGGTGCTGAACTACCCGATTCGCACAGTAGGGCACCGCGGCGAGCTATGCAACCAGTTGCATAGTCGGTCAGCGACGATGGCGACGAGGATCACGTTCCTTGTACATCCGCCGCTGCGATTTGCTGATCTCGCGCCAGACCCGCTCCCGTTCGGCGCGCAACCGCGCGTCGCTGCGGGCGGCGAGACGGTCGTTCTCGCGCTGCAGTTTGCGGTAGCTGTCCAGTCGTCGCTGCGGCAGCTCGCCGGTGTCGAGGGCCGCGAGAATCGCGCATCCGGGCTCGGTGCGGTGTTCGCAGTCGGAGAATCGGCATTGCGCCGCGAGCGATTCGATATCGGTGAAGGTCCGGGCCAGACCCTGTTCGGCAGCCCAGAGCCCGATCGCCCGGAGGCCGGGGGTGTCGATCAGGGTGCCGCCGCCGGGGATCGGCCGCAACTCGCGATGCGCCGTGGTGTGGCGCCCCCGCTTGTCCGAGGCGCGGACCCGGTCCGTCGCGAAAACCTCCTCGCTCAGCAGCGCATTGGCCAGAGTCGACTTGCCCGCGCCGGACGATCCGATCAGTGCGACCGTGCCGGCCGCCACCGCACACAGCACATCCATCCCGGCGCCGGTGGTCGTCGAGACCGGCACCACCGCCGCACCCGGCGCCGCGGCGCGCACGTCGGGCAGTGGAACATCCGGCGCCAGATCGTATTTCGTCAGCACCACGATCGGCTGCGCACCGGATTCCCAGACCAGAGCCAGCATCCGTTCGATGCGACCCAGGTCGATCTCACCGTCGGCGGCGACACAGATCGCGACGGTGTCCACATTGGTGGCCAGCACCTGTGCGTCGGAGCGGCCGGATACCGTCGCCCGCTGCAGAATTGTACGGCGCGGCAACAACTTTCGTACCGTGAACGCCGGCCCGGCGGACGTCTCGGCCGGTGCGACGGCGACCCAGTCACCGGTACACAGGCCGTTGATGTTGGTATCCGCCCGCGGACAGGAAGCGCGTGCGAGCCCGTCGGGCGTCGCGACATCGCATTCACTGCGATCCATCCGGATCACGCGGGCCGGGACCCAGCCGGTATCGAGCAGCCCTGCGTACGCGGCGGAGAGGTCGGCGGTCCAGCCATAGGGAAGGAGACGGTCGTAATCGACCATGAGGGGAGACATCCTTCGTCGGGCACCGAGCCCGCGAAGGGCTCAGTGCATGGGGAGGAAAGTGGAAATACGTGCGGTGGAGCGCTTTTCGGTCTGATACCGGGCTCCGTCCGCGACAATCCGACTGTCGACGTTCACGTATTCCACCTCCTCGACCCTCTCGTGTCTCGATACTCGGGTTCGGTCGCCTCCGCGACCGGATGGATAAACAATGACAGCCCGCCGCGCGGGCCGCAACGTATTTTCCCGGGCCTACTTCGTCCCGGGCCGCTCGATCAGATCGTGCAGGCGATCAGCAACTGCAGCAGGATGAACACCCCGACCACGCCGAGGCTGATGTAGGAAACGATCGCACCGGGTGCGGCCTGCGGTACCGGCCCGATGGCGCCGTTGATGAAGGCGATGGCAGGCGACTTGTAGTAGACGTGGGTGCTGTGGCCCTCCGCGACCGGCACGGTCGTCTCGGCCGGACCCATATCCCACAGCCACTTGGTCGCCACCCGCACATGATGCTGGCCGGGACCGACCGGAATGTGGGTCTGTCCCCACTTCGCCATCGGCACCTCCATGCCGTCGACGAGAATCTTCGGGCCGGTCAGCGCGAGCAGGAAACCCAGCGGGAAGTACGAGGCGTCGACGACGATGCCCTGCGGCCCCGGTTGCGGCTGGAACTGTACCGCCGGGCCGTAGGCGCCGTATTGGCCCTGCGGTGCACCAGGCGCACCGTAAGGCGCCGGCCCGCCGTTGAACGGCTGCTGACCCGGATAGGGCTGTGCCCCATAGGGATTCGCCGACGGCTGACCGTAGGGCTGCGGCGGAGCCTGGGGCGCGCCCCAACCCGGCGCGTGATGCGGCTGGGAGACGTTGTGCGGCTGGGGGATATGCGGCTGCGAGCCCGCGTGCGGCTGCGAGCCCGCGTGCGGCTGCGAGCCCGCGTGCGGCTGCGAGCCCGCGTGCGGCTGCGGATGTCCCGGCGCGGCAACGGCTCCGCTACCGCCGTGCGGCGGTGGCGCGCCGTAGGGACCGTTGGGCTGTGGCGCTCCGGGATACGGCTGCGCCGGCGGATACGGCTGTCCACCGTTCGGTGGGAATGGTTGCCCATAGGGTGGCTGCCCACCGTAGGGGTTGCTCACAGCCGTACCTCCTCATGCCAAAAGCACTGATCTAACCGGGTTTATGGAACTGCTCGCGTCGCCCCAGACGCCGCAGCCGCAACCATTCTCGCAGACCGGCCGGATCTTTTTGCTGTACGAGGAAGAACCAGGAGAACCGCGCCCACTCCTGGGGGAGCAGTTTGCGCATACCGGGCTGTGCCATCAAATAGCCACGGTTGCGGTAGGTGAAATAGCGTTTGACCGGATCGTCCGGATACTGGGTGTGCATCCGCCCGCCCAGAATCGGCTTGAATTCCGCCGACCCGTTCGGGTGCAGATACGCCGTCTGCAAACAGGTTCCGAACGGCAGGCCCGAACGCACCAGCCGCCGGTGCACCTCGACCTCGTCGCCGCGCACGAACAGTCGCAGATCGGGCACGCCGATCACCTCGAGCGCCTCGGCGGAGATCAGGGCGCCGTTGAACAGCGACGCGATGCCGGGCAGGAAGTCTTCGTCGCCGAGCTCGGACCGCAGCCGCCGCCACACCACGCCGCGGCGCAGCGGAAATGCCAGCCGATCGGGATCGTCGATATCGGCGACCACCGGCGAGACTTCCGAAAGACCGTGGCGCCCGGCGCAATCGAGCAACTTCTCCAGCACGTCCGGACCTTCGGGGCGGCCGTCGTCGTCGGCCAGCCACACCCAGTCCGCGCCCATGGTCAGCGCGTGCAACATGCCGAGGGCGAAACCGCCGGCGCCACCGAGATTGTGTTCCGAACCCAGATAGGTGGATTCGATCGGCTGTTCTTCCACCATCTCGCCGACCTCGGGCTCGTTGCCGTTGTCGATGACGATCAGATGGTCGATCGGGCGGGTCTGCGAGGCGAGCACCTTCAGCGATTCGCTCAGCAGTTCCCGGCGTTTGTGAGTCACGACCACCGCGATGATCCGGGCCACTCCGCTGTCCGCGGACGGGGCCGCCTGATCACTCATGGTCGTGTCCTTGTCTTCTGGGACATGGGCGGAGCGCTGCGTGGTTACGCTACGCTCCCGCCTCCGCGCCTGACCGCCCATGTCCTTGTCTTCTGCCGCCGTCGTCATGCGGGATTGCGTTCGAGTTCGAGCTCACGCAGGATCTGCTTCACGTGATCGCCCGCCTCCGGGCCCTCGTAGGCGCGCACCACATCCTCGATATCACCCTGCATGCGCAGCGTGCCGTGGTCGATCCACATTGCGGTGTCGCACAATTGGGCCAGGAATTCGTTGGAATGGCTGCAGAACACCAGGATTCCGGAGCGCGCCACCAGATCGCGCAGCCGGTTGCGGGCCTTCTTCATGAATTCCGCGTCGACCGCGCCGATACCCTCGTCCAGTAGCAGGATTTCGGGATCGATCGAGGTCACCACGCCCATCGCCAGCCGCACCCGCATACCGGTCGAATAGGTGCGCAGCGGCATGTTCAGATATTCGCCGAGTTCGGTGAAGTCGGCGATCTCGTCGACCTTGGCCAGCATCTGCTTGCGGGTCTGCCCGAGGAACAGCCCGCGGATGATGATGTTCTCGTAGCCGGAGATCTCCGGATCCATGCCGACACCGAGGTCGAACACCGGTGCCACCCGGCCGCGCACCCGCGCAGTGCCGCGGGTGGGCTCGTAGATGCCCGAGAGCAGCCGCAGCAGCGTCGACTTTCCGGCGCCGTTGTGGCCGACCAGGCCGACCCGGTCACCCTCCTTCAGCGACAGCGTGATGTCGCGCAGGGCCTCGACGACGACCACATCGGACTGATTGCGCCCGATGGATCCGCCGGCCTTGCCCAGGAAAGCCTTCTTCAGCGACCGTGACTTGGCGTCGAAGATGGGGAACTCCACCCACGCCTGGTGGGTTTCGATACTTACTCCGGTCATATCGTCCTCTACACCCAGTACGGCACGCGGGAACGGTATTGCTTCAACGCCAGGATCGCCACCGTCCAGCCGACCACGGTGATCACACCGACGACCAGCCACGACCGCACCTGCACCGGATCGCCGAGCAGGGGCGCGCGCACGATCTCCAGATAGTGGTAGGTCGGCACCAACTCGACCAGCTTGGCCCGCTCGCTCACCGCACCGCCCTGATCGTGCAGCGACTTCGTGGTCCACATGACCGGGGTCAGCACGAACAGCATCAGCGTCATACTGCCCAGAATCGGGGCGATGTCGCGGTAGCGAGTGGAGAAGATGCCGAACACGATCGACACCCACGCCGAATTCAGGAAGACCAGCGCGATCGCCGGAATCGCCAGCAGGACAGTCCAGTCCAGATGTTCCCAGACGCCGAAGGCCACCAGCATGACCAGATAGATCACGATGTTGTGCGCGAAGAACAGGAACTGCCGCCACACCAGCCGATACACGTGCACGCTCAGTGCCGAGGGCAGCTGTTTGATCAGCCCCTCGTTGGCGATGAACACGTCCGAACCCTCGAGGATGCTGGCGTTGATCACGTTCCAGACGATCAGGCCGACGGTCACGTACGGCAGATACGTCCACAGGTCCTGATTCAGGATCGCCGCGTAGAGGACACCCATCGCGGCCGCTTGTACGCCGGTGGCGATGGTGATCCAGAACGGGCCGATCACCGATCGCCGGTAGCGCTGCTTGATGTCCTGCCAGCCCAGCTGTAGCCACAGCTCACGCTGAGAGAACCCCTCGCGGAGGTCTTTGAACGCCCGCGGAAACGTTTGCGCATCCGACATCAGGGGCACCGTGGCGTCGGCCGGGCGTTCGGCTGTGGCCGAATCGGCAGGGGCAGCTGCTGGCACAGTGCACGACTGTAGCGCAGAGCCGATCCCCGCCGGTGGGGGCTCGAGGCTATCCGAGGATCAGCGGTGTTCAGAGGTACTGACCGCCTCCGGTCACCGATCCGCCCTGCCCGCCCTCGCGCGGGATGGCCGCACCCGGCGGCAGCGCGTGGCGCATCTGCTCGAGCTGCGCGCGGGCTGCCATCTGCTGGGCGAACAACGCGGTCTGAATACCGTGGAACAGACCCTCCAGCCAGCCGACCAGCTGGGCCTGGGCGATCCGCAGTTCCGCGTCGGACGGCACGGAATCCTCGCCGAACGGCAGGGCGAGCCGCTCGAGTTCGTCGCGCAACTCCGGGGAGAGTCCCTGCTCGAGCTCGTGCACCGAGGTCTTGTGGATCTCCTTGAGCCGGTTACGGCTGGCGTCGTCCAGCGGAGCCGCGCGCACCTCCTCGAGCAGCTGCTTGATCATGGTGCCGATCCGCATCACCTTCGCCGGCTGCTCGACCATATCGGCGAGCGATTCCTCGCCACCGGCGGTCTGCGCGCCCTCGGCGCCGGTGTCGCCTTCGCCGACCACCTGTCCGGCGAACGGCGCCTCACCCTGGGCGCCGGCCGGAATGACCAGCGGGCGCCCCTCGGGTCCGATCACCACGATGGAATCCGGTGCTCCGTCCGATTGCGTCATGGCATCCATGATGTCTGCTTCCCGCGCGGAGCGCTAAGTGAACGACGCATCGCCCGGTGAGGGCCCGGTGCCGGAACGGGGTACGCGGTCCGATTTCGGTCGGAAGTATTCTGTTGCGGTTCTGTCCGCCTCGTGTGTGGTTCGGTTTGTGAAAGTCGGTTGCCATGTCGCGTGATATCGCATTGGGTCGGCGCACGGTTCCGCCGACTTGCCCGCTGCCCTTAGAGTGGCGAGCATGACTTACGACGTCGCGAGGGTTCGGGGGTTGATACCGTCCCTGGGCGACGGCTGGATCCACCTGGACCCCCAAGCAGGGATGCTGGTCCCGGATTCGGTATCGCGCGCCGTATCAACCGGTTTCCGGACCTCTGCTTTTTCGCACACCAATCGTCATGCCGCCGCGCGCCGCAGTGGCGCGATTCTCGACGCGGCCCGGGAGGCGGTCGCCGATCTCGTCGGTGGCGATCCGGCAGGCGTCGTACTCGGTCCGGATCGGGCGGTGCTGCTGGCCTGGCTGGCCGAATCGCTGAGTTCACGGCTCGGCCTCGGCACCGGCATCGTGCTCTCGCGCCTCGACGACGAGGCCAACGTGGCCCCGTGGCTGCGCATCGCCAACCGCTACGGCGCCCACGTGCGCTGGGCCGAGGTGGAGATCGAAACCTGCGAGATGCCGGCCTGGCAATTCGAGGAACTGATCGGCCCGACCGCGCGACTGGTCGCGGTCACCGCCGCCTCGCCGATCGTCGGCTCCGCGCCCGCGGTCCGGGTCGCCGCCGACCGGGTGCACGAGGTGGGTGGACTGCTGGTCGCCGACTGCTTCGGCGCGGCGCCCTACGCCCTGATCGACATCGACGAACTCAATGCCGACGTCGTAGCCCTGTCCGCACCGGCCTGGGGTGGTCCGCAGATCGGGGCGCTGGTGTTCCGCGATCCGGCATTCCTCGACCGCATCCCCTCGATGTCGCTGAACCCCTACGCCAAGGGCGCCGAGCGGCTCGAGGTCGGCGGACATCAGTACGCGCTGCTCGCGGGGCTGACCACCTCGATCGACTACCTCGCCGGACTGGACGAACAGGCCACCGGCAGCCGCCGGGAGCGGCTGGAGGTGTCGATCACCTCGCTGCAGGACTATCACGACCAGCTGTTCGAGAATCTCATGGAGGTGCTCGACGCCGTCCCGGATCTGACCGTGATCGGCCGCGCCTCCACCCGCATCCCGACGGTCAGCTTCACCATCGCGGGAATGCAGGCGGAGAAGATCTCCGCCGAACTCGCCGACCACCGCATCGGCACCGTCAGCGGCGCGCACGGGGGCAGCCGGTTGCTCGACGCCCTGGGCGTCAACGACGAGGGTGGCGCCGTCACCCTCGGATTGGCGCCCTACACAACGAAATTCGAGATCGAGCAACTGGGCCGGGCGCTGAATTCGCTGGAGAAGTAGCTCACGGCCGTCCGCGCGTCGTTCACGCCTCGTCGATGCGCAGCACCACCTTGCCGACGGTCTCGGCCGAATCGAGCAGTTCGTGGGCGCGTGCCGCCTCCGTGACCGGGACTTCGGCATGGACCACCGGCACCACCGCGCCCTCCGCGATCAGCGGCCACAGATGCCGCCGCAGCTCCGCGATGATCTCGGCCTTACTCGACTTCCCGGTCGCCGGCCGCTTGCGCAGATTCGTGGCGTGGATGGTGCCGCGCTTACCGAGCAACTCCGCCAGATTCAGTTCGCCCGTCACCCCGCCCTGCATGCCGATCACACACAGTTGTCCGTCCTCGGCGAGTGCGGAAACATTGCGCGGCAGGTATTTCGCGCCCATATTGTCGAGAATGATGTCGGCGCCACCCGATTCGCCGAGGACTTCGACGAAATCCTGTTCCCGATAATTGATTCCGATGCTCGCGCCCAATTCGGCGCAGCGATCCAATTTGTACTGCGAACCCGCGGTCACCGCGACGCGCGCACCGCGATGCACCGCGACCTGAATGGCATGGGTGCCGATTCCGCTCCCGCCTCCGTGGATGAGCAGCAGCTGCCCGGCGTGCAATCCGGCCCGCATCACCAGATTCGACCAGACGGTGGCGGCGACCTCCGGAAGTGCCGCTGCCGCAGCCAGATCCAGACCTTCGGGCACCGGCAGCACCTGGCTCGCGGCGACGACCACGCGCTGGGCGTAGCCGCCGCCGGACAGCAGCGCGCACACCCGATCGCCCGGCCGCAGATCCCGCACGCCCGCGCCGGCCTCGGCCACGACACCCGACACCTCGAGGCCCAGGATGTCGCTGGCGCCCGGCGGCGGCGGATAGAAACCCTGGCGCTGCAACAGATCCGCGCGATTGACCCCGGCCGCCACGACGTCGATCGCCACCTCGCCCGGTCCGGGCGGCGGCAGATCCGGCACCTCCGCCCAGCGGATCACCTCGGGCCCACCGAAACCGTCCAACGTCGCCGCGTACATGCCTCGACTCTAGGTGCTCGCCGCGCCGGAACGGGTGCGGCCGTGCGGCCGATCCGGGTGATCTTGTCCGCAGGTCCCTGACCAGCCGACATTCCTTCCATTCGGGCCCAATAGAATGGCGCCATGGCTTACGAACCGAGCGGTCACCCGGCCTCCCCGCCGTGGTTGAGCTCGGCACAGCAGCGGGCATGGCGTGCGTTCATGGACGGGCATCAGCGCCTGATGGTGGAACTCAACCGCCAGCTCCAGGCCGACAGCGATATGAGCCTGCCCGAATACCGCATCCTCGTGATGCTCTCCGAGGCCCCGGGCGGTTCGCTGCGGATGAGCGATCTCGCCGACGGCGTGTTGTCCTCGCGCAGCCGCCTGACCCACCAGATCCGCCGCATGGAGGACGAGGGCATGGTCCGCCGCACCAGCTGCGAAGAGGACGGCCGCGGCGTCCGCGCCCACCTCACCGACGAGGGTATGCGCCGCCTCCGCGCCGCCGCCCCCGGCCACGTAGCCGCAGTCCGCCGCACCTTCGTCGACCTCCTCAGCCCCGAAGAGCTCACCGCCATCGGCGACGCCTTCGACCGAGTCAACGCCAAAACCGACCCCCGCCGAACCTGATCCGAAGCTCCGCCACTCGGCTCGATCGGGGACGTTGGTCCCTTGTTGCTGGCTGTTCGCGGGCGCGACCATTAGGGCGCTGGGTCCGGGACCGGGTTTTCCGGTTTTCCTTCGAAGGGTGACGTCGAAAGGTTCGAACCATGCACAGGAAATCAGCGAAAGCTCTCGCCACCACCGCGATCATCTTGTCGCTCGGCGCCGTGGCGGCGCCCCTCGCCTCCGCCGACAGCGCTTCCGATACCACGGCGAAACCGATCGCCATCTGCATCACCATCCCGCTGCCGGGATCCGCCGATTGGGTGTGGTGCTTCTGAACCTGGGCCCGGCCGTTCGAATCGAGACCGAAACGATGGTGGCGCCGACCGATCCGCCGGTCGGCGCCATCGTCGTGGATGCATGGACGTGAACGGCGGTGTCGCTAGAGACGCGTCGCGGTGCGGACGAGGTCGGCGACGGCTCTGGATTTGCTGTGCGGTGGCCAGGCGATGACGGTCGTGACCGCCGGTGCGTCCGGCACCGGCACGATCGCGTGACCGTCGCGCAGGTGGGTTCGGACCGACTCGGGCATGACCGCGCAGGTTCGCCCGAGCGCGATCAGCTGTGCCAGTTGGGTGTGGTCGCGAACCTGCGGACCGGGGCCGTCGGGATAGCTTCCGTCCTGCCGTGGCCAGCGCGGCAGGGGCAGATCCGTCAGGGCGGAGACCTCGGCCGACGATATGTGGGCCCGGGAGGCGAGGGGGTGGCCCGCGGGCAGGACCAGAACCTGCTGTTCGGTGTGCAGATCCTCGGTGTCGAATCCGGCGGTCGTGTCGAAGGGCCGGTGGAGCAGGGCGACGTCGGCACGACCGTCGCGCAGCAGCCCCTCCTGTTCGCCGGGCCCGCACAGAATCACCTCGACGGGGACAGCGCCCGGTTCGGCAGCGTAGGCGTCCAGCAGTTTCGACAGCAGTTCGCTGGATGCTCCGGCCTTCGTGGCCAGCACCATGCCGGGCCGATGGGCGGCGGCGCGGCGGGTACGGCGCTCCGCGGCTTCGACCGCGTCGAGCGCGGCGCGGGCCTCCCGCAGCAGCACCGACCCGGCCTCGGTCAGGGCGATCGACCGAGTGGTGCGGTGCAGCAGAACCACGCCGAGCCGGCGTTCGAGCTGTCGGATCGCCCGGGACAGCGGTGGTTGCGCCATGGCGAGTCGCTGCGCCGCCCGGCCGAAATGCAACTCCTCGGCGACGGCGACGAAGTATCGCAACTCCCGCGTCTCCACCCCGCCATCGTATCCGGCATTGATACCCGTGCGGTATCAGCGGCCACCCAGTCGGTGTTGGACGCATCGCCCGAGACCGAACCAGGATCGACGGTATGAGTGAACAGACGATCGCGCTGGTGACCGGTGCGAACAAGGGAATCGGATACGAGATCGCGGCGGGCCTGGGCGCCCTCGGCTGGCGCATCGGTGTGGGCGCGCGCGACGCACAACGTCGCGATACGGCTGTGGAGAAATTGCGCGCGGCCGGAATCGACGCATTCGGCGTTCCGCTCGACGTGACCGACGACGCAAGCGTGGCCGCCGCGGCCGATCTCATCGCCGACCACGCCGGAGGGCTCGACGTCCTGGTCAACAACGCCGCGATCACCGGCGGAATGCCACAGACACCCACCTCGGTCGATGCCGCGACCGTGCGAGAAGCCGTGGAAACCAACGTGATCGGGGTCATCCGCGTCACCAACACGATGCTGCCCATGCTGCGCCGTTCGGCAGCACCGAGGATCGTGAACATGTCCAGCAGCGTCGGCTCTCTCACACTGCAGACCACCCCCGGCACCGACACCGGCCCGATTTCCGCCGCGTACGCGGCCTCGAAGACCTTCCTGAACGCGGTCACCATCCAGTACGTCAAGGAACTGGCCGACACCGACATCCTGATCAACGCCGGCTGCCCCGGTTTCACCGCCACCGACCTCAACGGTTTCCGCGGCGTCCGAACCCCCCAACAGGGCGCGGCGATCGCGATCCACCTCGCCACCCTGCCCGACGACGGACCGACCGGCGGATTCTTCTCCGACGCCGGACCAGTCCCCTGGTGACGGACTCTCACCTGCGGTGGGTGTGGGATTTGAACCCACGGTGGCGTGAACCACGACGGTTTTCAAGATTGTCGTTCTCGACGTTTGGCAGTGTTGGTGACGATCGGCCCTCGCAGTAAACGCGCCCTGAGCTGTGAGTTTGCGATACCGCAGCGTTGGTTGTAGTTGGCTGCATGGCGCACCATTGCGGACCAACTGCGGACAAGCGCTGTTGCGTGAGGGGTGCCACCGCCTGGGCCGACATGGAGGACGAATGGCCGGCGCGAGCAGTGGACAACGAGACCGGGCGCCAACGCAACCGCACGGCTACAGTCTCGATGTCGCCACGAGGTTATAATATTTTTCCGTCACCAGTTCGGGGCGGAGAAAGCGAGACGGGTTTGTGCAGCGAGGCTGAGGTCAGACAGGTTATGGGGTCCGAAGGGGCCCAGGCGGTGATCGAGATCGTGCGGGGCGCGTGGCAGGACTACCGAACATCCGGTCGGCCGCTGAAGCCTGGGCCGCGGGCGAGTTATGTGTGGAACTGCATGATCGATCGTGCTGAGGTCGAGTTCGCGAACTTCGAAGGTGTCGACATCATGCCCCTCGACAAGAGCGTGATCTATGTCTTGCACGGTCACGTCGCCTTCCGCCTCAAGCTCCTGGATGGCCAACACCGCACATCGAACATCAAGACGCGGATACAGCGGGACCTGCAGCGCAGCGGTAGTCTCCAGTTCGACGGGATGCCGGTGGATCTTCCGATCATCTCGTGTGGGTACACGCTGGACGAGACCGAGTCTGAGGTTGATAAGGTCTTGGCGGTCCGTGAGCTGAACAATCGTGTCGAATGGTGGTTTGAGTTGGATGAACTGGCCAACGGCGAGTTCGCTCCGGTCTCTCCGATCTTCCCGGACCTGGGTCCAGACCTGCCGTCGTTGCCGACTATTCGACGCGTCAAGCGCGGAAAGGACGGCGGTTCTTTGTGAGCAAATCTGATCACCGGACGGTGATTCCTGCTCGTAAGTTTGATCACCGTATGGTGACCCTCGCTCGTGAGGCGGTTGGCCTCACGCAGACTGCTTTGGCGCATAAGGTCGGCATTTCCCAAGCCTTCATATCGAAAATCGAGAATGGGTTTGAGATACCGACACAAGTGCTGCAGGACGAGATCGCGTCGGCATGTGGAGTTCCCTCGGAGTTTTTCGAGCAAAGCGAAGGAATACTCGGGGAAAGTCTGGTCGACCTATATCATAAGAAGCGCCTCACTCTGCCGGCCAAGCCATTGAAGAAGGCAAATGCGATAGCGAACATTTGCCGAAACGAGGCTACGCGGCTGCTTCGTACAGTGGAATTCGAGGATTCTGCACCATTCCCAAACTTCCCTATCCATGAGCGTGCGCCCGAAGAAATAGCGCAGGCGGTGAGGGCTCTGTGGCGTATTCCTGCAGGTCCTCTACCCAATTTGATCGCTCTCATCGAGGCTGCGGGCATTCCAGTGTACGTAGTCGATCTTGAGCATGAGAAATTGTCGGCGATGTCGATGCCGGGACCCGCTGGAATCCACGTTATTGTGTTGAATAAACGTCTGCCGCCTTCTGCTCGTCGCTTTGCTTTGGCTCACGAGTTGGGCCATCTTACGATGCATTCGGGCCAGCCTGGTGATGACATGGAGCATGAGGCGGATAGGTTCGCTTCTGCATTTCTCATGCCACAGGAAGATATCCGCCGAGATTTTTCAAATCTCAAATTTTCGATGCTCGGAAATTTAAAGATGAAGTGGCGTGTATCTTTTGCAGCTCTTATTTATCGTGCGCACGCTATCGGTGCAATATCGAGCACGCAATATCGCAACTTGAATATCCAGCTTTCTAAACTTCCGTCTGGTCGAAAAACCGAGCCGGGGGAATTTGCGGAAGAAGAGCCGCGGCTTTTGAGGCATGTTTTGGAGCATTTCGAGTCAGATCTTGGGTACACGCGCGATGAGCTGCAGCAGCTGCTTTTGGTGACGCCCGAGCGGCTCTCCGTGCAGTACTTCGGTGAGGCGTTCGTTCCGCGCCCGGTCTCAATAAATAGGCGCCTTCATAGCGTGTCCATCACAGGCTGAGCAATAGCCTTCACCAGCCTGGACTCTGCAGTGGTGGGGTGTCGGCTTGGCCCTGTCTGTGGCCGGGATGCGTTTTGAGTGGGCTGGCTTTCCCGCCTGCCCCATAGGGCCTGCCTTTCTCGCGTAGAGGCTCCGGGGTCAAGGGTGGGCGAATGCCCATCAGCGAAGCTGACGCGTAGCGCCCTTGAGGCTGGAGGGGCGCGGGATCACAATGCAGGCCGACCACAGCCAGGGCCACGCGGCCGGAGGTCGCGCATCACCCACAGCTCAGCTGGCGATTGGTTCGAAGGGGATTGGCGAAGGTGACACGAGCCGTGGACCGGGCTGGGTGTCAGCGGCTTCATGATCGACTGCGGGAGAGCAAGTCGGGGACGGCAGGCGTGGTGCCCAGCACTGCCCTCGTTGATGAAAGTGGCCGGATAGGAATGGCCGGCGTTCTACCCCGTCGCCAGAGCGGCGCCGACGCGCCCGACGCGCCCGCTTGCCGCAGCCTGCGTAGGCGGGCGGTTGCGCGGCGCCGCGTGGCGGCGCTGCTCGGCGGCGCGAAGCGCCGCCCTTGATCTTATATAGCCAAATTCGGCAACGACCGGCCAAAGGTGGGCCGACCGATCAAACCGGCCTACGTCGTAGCGATGACCAAAGTCTTGTCATCGTGCCGCTTGGCGCGGGGCTCGATTCGCCCGTTCGGGTCGTCCTCGGCTTCCCATCGGTGGCATTCCGTCAGGAGACGCTGAAGGCTGTCGGCGTCGTACCCGGCTAGATGGGACCAAGGAAGGTGCAGCGCGGCAAGGCAATTTGCCGCTCCATCGGTTGCGAGGGCTATCCACGGAACGTCATCGGCTTGGTAGCTGCCGCTGATGGCGTGATCGGCGGCGGTGGGATCTGCCTCGGCGATCCAGTAGCCGTCTGGGCGATTTCGGTGCTCCCGCTGTCTGCGTTGGAGCGCTCGCAGAATTTCGCGATGGTCGTCGTCGTAGCCGCTGCCTGCCCTCAGCCGTTGGCGGTATGTACGCGATTCGTCCAGGTCCAACCTGGATAGCCGGTCATCCGTGATCACCGTGTACGAATCGTTCGGGCCTCCAACGACTATGAGCGAGTCGCCGAGTAGCAGGGTCTCGATGGTGTTGCCCCGGTGCCGCACGATCGCAACTGTGCTGGATGGTGCGTGCCCCGGCACGAGGGCGAGGTCTTCGGCCACGGTCCGAATCGCATCGGCCAGGACGGTGCGCAGTTCAACCTGTGCGGTGAGCCGGTCACGGAGTCGACGCCCCAGCGCATCGACGTACGCGCCAGCGCCCGGCGCATCTGGGTCGAACGAAGTGGCCCCGTCGAGAACTATCGCGTAGTCGCAGGCGGTGAACACGCGATCTTCCGCGGAGCTTTCTTGCAGCTGCGCTGTAGCGAGTTTCATGCCTGCTCCGTATACGGGCCGACGATGATCCGGCTGTCGGTAACCGCAAAGTCCGCATCAAAGTCGCACTCGACCACACCATCCACAAGGCTGCTGCTCGGATCGAAAACGCGGGCGAGGTTGCTGCCCAACCACGTTGCAACCCCGAGGGAGCCGATACTGGTGATGCCGGCAATGTGGACGATGACGCGCTCGCCGTCGATCCGCCGAGAGAAGTACCCGATATCCGTGCGGACCGCACTGTCACGCCGGTACGGAGAACGGTGCCGGTCTCCCGTCCGAGCGTCGGTGATCCACCATCCGTCCTCGTCTCGTTCGAAGTCCAAGAATGGGTCTCCATCGAGGAGGTTCCGGGCAACGGGTGCTGACTTCGGTCCGCAGATGATGACGCAATCCCCCGCCGGCGGTTCGGCGCGGTCGGGGTCGATCGGAAATGGTTCGACGGCCAAGGACAGCTGCGTGAGGATGCCCTCGACGGCAAGCTGTGTTGCTTGATCGTTGGCGTCGAAGAAGGGCCGCTCTCGGCCTTCCTCGAGCCCGAGCCGGCGCGGGATGCCGACTGCCACCGGTCCAACACCGAAGAATGCGCGCTCACGCCTCGGTGCGGACGAACGAATCTGGCTGATACGCCCCTTGGTGATGCCGAGTCGTTCGGCGATCTCGGTATAGCTCAAGCCGCCCTGGTGGGCTTCCTCGATCGCAGCTTTCCGCAGCCGCGCCAGCTCGGTGGCTCGCTGCTGGTACTCGATCATCAGCTCTGCCGCTCGTAGGCCGCGCCGGATCGGGTCCGGGTCGTTCCGGACTTTTTCGAACTCGTCGGCGGTAGCCATGAACACGAGTTTAGAGCCCCTTGACGACATGTGGGTATGAGGCGTACCGTCTTATTTATCCCCCCTAAACCTTGCCATCGAGAAACGTTGATTCGAGAGTTTAGGGGCCATAAACAGTAGAGATACCGACCAGGGGGTCACGATGCAGGCTCTGAAATCGATGACGAACAACCTTCGCCCGTCTCGTCTGAATCCTGCGGGGCGGTGTGTGAATTGCCTTACCTTGCAGTGTGATTCGGCTCGCTGCATCGCCTGGTATGCGGGTTCAGTGTGGGAGGTCTGCGAGCGGTGCGGTGGCACCGAGTACGTCGATGGTCACATCGATCCGGAAACGGCGTCGGAGCGCTGCGACTGCATCCACGGCCTGACCGAGGCGGGGGAGTCGTCGCGGCCGCTGGCTGACGTGGTCGCGCTGTTCCCGGAGCCGGTGGCGAAGGCTCCTGCTCCCACGGTGGTCTATGAGTCCTGGCCCGCTGGTGGCGGTGCTCCGGTGCGCTGGACGGGTCGGTGATCAAGTATGAGCGGCAACGTGGTTTCGTTCCCGGTCCGCTCGGCTGGGCCGTTGCGTCCTCCGCGGTTGACGTTTGCCCGGATGTGCATCTGGTGCGGCGGCCGGGACTGCGACGCTCCCGATTGCGTGCAGCTGCATGAGGTTTCGGAGTGGGTCGTGTGTCGTCATTGCCACGGCACAGGCGAAGGGTTCAAGGCGGGCCCGCATGGTTGCACGTGCGCGTTCGGGCTGGTTCTCGTGGCTCCGCTGATCCAGCGTCGACGCGCTCTGATCCCTGGCCCGAATCCCCTGTACACGGTCGATGAGGGGCACTGGTCGGCCTACTTCCATCGCAAGTACGCCAGCGAACCAATCGATCAAGGCAGCTTCGTTGCGGTGCCGACGCCGGTGGCCGCGGAACAGGTGGCCCTATGACCGTGGATGCGTCGCTGATGACTCCCGCTGGCCCTGTCACCGGGGATGGTGATGGGGCTTCGGCCCGTGAGACGGCGGCTGAGCGTCGCTCGCATCTGAACATGCTGGAACTCGCTGAGGCGACGGCGGACAAGTTCGGGGAGTGCCGTCGCCCGATCCCGATGTACAGCGTGAATACCGAGACCGGCAAGTCGGAATACGTTGGCGCACCGTGTAAGTCGACGCTGGCCAGTGTGTGCCCGTCCTGCGCTGCTCGGGCTCATGCGCTGCGGGTGCAGCAGGCCCACGAGGGCTGGCACATCGAAACCGAACCGGTC
Source organism: Nocardia aobensis NBRC 100429 (assembly GCF_000308375.1). Lineage (GTDB taxonomy): Bacteria > Actinomycetota > Actinomycetes > Mycobacteriales > Mycobacteriaceae > Nocardia > Nocardia aobensis. The sequence goes on from NZ_BAFQ01000006.1 coordinate 111,175, forward strand.
GACCTCAAACGTGATCCGACCGAGCAACAGCTGGATTTGGTCAAGGCCCGCGCGAGCATGATGGACGACTACCAGGCGGCCAAGGCGCGTAACGACATCGACATGATGGACGGCATCCGCGAGGTCGTGGCCGATCTGGATGCGGAGCTCCGGGGAACCGGTGTGCGCGGTCGTCTTCCGGCGCTGGATCCCGAGCCGAAATCGGAGCGCAAACGGTCGACCCGCCGCCGCCAGGACGTGCCCGACCTGCCTCGCAAGAAGGTCAGCAAGTCCACGATCGGACGGCAGTACGCGGGCAAGTACCGGCCCTCGATGTTCATCACGCTCACCCTCGGCTCGTACGGGCACGTGCACCGTGACGGAGCGGTGAACAGCAAGGGCAAGCCCTGTGGTGACGGTGCGCCGATCGACCCGGACACCTACGACTACCAGCGTGCCGCCCGTGACATCGTGTTCTTCCCCGCCTTGTTCGATCGGTTCGTCCAGAACTACCGGCGTGCCACCGGCCGCGATATCCAGTACTTCGCCACGGTGGAGCCGCAACGGCGGGGAGCTCCGCACATTCACATGGCGGTCCGCGGTACCGATCCCCGGGCGCTGATTCAGGACATCGCCGCGGCGACCTATCACCAGGTGTGGTGGCCGCACTTCGACCCGGAAAACGAGCAGTACACCGACGGGCACATGCCGGTCTGGGACTACTCGGCCGGCACTTTCGTCGATCCCGATACCGGCGAAGAACTGCCCTCCTGGGATGACGCCCTCGAAGTGCTGGACACCGTGGATGACCTCGAACCGGCGCACGTGGTGCGCTTCGGCGAGCAGATCGACCCGAAGGACATCCGGGGCGTTCTCGGTGGCACCGAGGAGGCGGCGCGCCATGTCGGCTACCTGACGAAGTACCTCACCAAGTCGATCAGTGAGGTGATCGAGCCCCAGACCGATCGTGCTGCACGCCATTACGACCGGCTTCACGCGGAGCTCCAGAAGGTGCCGTGCTCGCCTCAGTGCGGTATCTGGCTGCGCTACGGCATCGTCCCCAAGGGCGCCAGCGACAAGACCCAGCCGGGCCGCTGCAAGGGCAAAGCCCACCGCAGAGACACCCTCGGCCTGCGCGGTCGCCGCGTCCTGGTGTCGCGTCGCTGGACCGGCAAGACGCTCCCGGATCACAAGGCCGATCGCGCGGAGTTTGTTCGGCAAATGCTCGCAGCGGTCGGTATCGCCAAGGCTGACCCGTCGCGGCTGATCGTGAGACCGGTGGAGCGCGGGGACAAGAACGTGCCACCGCGTGAGCACCTGATCATGGCCGCTGTCGCTCGGCGGCTCAAATGGCGCAGTGAATACGACATGGCTTGCCTAAACGCGAGCCCACCAGGCGCACAGCAACTTCCGGAAATTCAACTGGCGGCATAGGAGGGAATAGAGATGGATACCAACGAGCAGGAAACGTATCTGCGGGCGAAGGACTGCGAACGGTTGACCGGAATTCCGGAGGCTACTTGGCGGTGGTGGGCGCACGTCGGCTACGGCCCGGAGAGCTTCAAAATGGGGCCGCGTCGGCGGGTGTGGAAGAAGTCCACCGTTCTCGCCTGGATCGCGGAGCAGGAGCGCGCCACGGTGCGGGGTGGAAAGGCGGCCGCGTGATGGCTGTCCGCAGAAATGCCCGCTCGGGCGTAGAAGACCGCTGGTACAAGACGGTCACCAAGGTAGACCCGGTGACCGGGGCCAAGACCCGAGAGCGGGTGAAGTCGCAGAGATACGGCAGCGGCAAGCGCTGGAGGGCTCGATACGTCGATCCCAACGGGGTGGAACGCGCGCAATCGTTCGCGACGAAAGTCGAGGCACAGAAGTACCTCGATGGCGACGTGACCACGAAGGTTGTCACGGGGACATGGGTTGACCCGGATCGAAGTGGCGTTCTCTTCGGTGTCGTGGCTGAGAAGTGGTATGCCACAAAGAAATTCCGCAAACCGAAGACGGTGGCCGGATACCGATCCCTGCTCGACACGATCGTGTTGCCCCGCTGGCGTGAAGTGCCGCTGCGGGATATCGAGTTCGAGGACATCCAAGAGTGGGTCGTGCTCCTGTCGCAGTCCGGCGGCGTGCGGTTCGAGGGTCGCGGACTGTCGGCCTCGCGGGTCATCCAGTCCTACCAGGTGTTCAACCAGGTGTTGAAGTTCGCGATCAAGTCGAAGCGGCTGGCGACGAATCCGGCCGTGGAGGTCGAACTGCCCTCGATGCTGTCGGGGGAGCGGCGCTACCTCACGCACTTGGAGGTGTTGCAGCTCGCGATGGCCGCCGGCCGATTCCGTCCGCTGGTCTTCACCCTCGCGTACACCGGTATCCGGTTCGGTGAGGCAACGGCGCTGCGAACCGCGGATATCGACCTGAGCGATCGGCGTATCCGCGTCTCGCGTTCGGCAACCTTCGTGCGAGGTCAGGGCACGGTGGAAACCGACACGAAGAACCACACAACTCGGGTGGTGCCGGTGCCGGACATCCTCGCCAAAGAATTCGGCAACCTGCTGGAGGGGCGCGAATCGGATGCTCTGGTGTTCCCGAGTCGGAAAGGTGGCTACCTAGAATCGGCGGAATTCCGGTGGGTGTTCGATCAGGCGATCGACGCGACCGGGCTCAAGGGTGTGGTACCGCATGGGCTTCGTCACACAGCCGCCTCGCTGGCGATCAGTGCCGGGGCCAATATCAAGGTCGTTCAGCGGATGCTCGGCCACAAAACGGCCATGCTCACCCTCGATCTGTATGGGCACCTGTTCCCGGATGACCTCGACACCGTGGCGAAGGGCATGGACGCGGGCGCGAATGCCGCTGCGGACCAACTGCGGACCATGCGGCTCAACGAGGGCCAACATGACCAGCGAGATAGCGCCTGACCTGCGGTGGGTGTGGGATTTGAACCCACGGTGGCGTGAACCACGACGGTTTTCAAGACCGTTCCCTTAGGCCGCTCGGGCAACCCACCTCGTTCCGGGCGGGCCGGAACGGTGTCTCAGCCTACTGGCGCGGGTGCGGGGATGCCGAATCGGTCCGGCGGGCTTCGGACGACTCGCCGAAGATCGGGCTGTCGCGTGTTTCGACGCCTCGCGCGACCTCTGGCAGGATGACGGCCATGGTTCGTCGCCGGATACGGCGTCGGCTGTCCGGCGCTACCATCGCCGCACTCCTGATGAGTGGGGCGATCTGGGGAGCGCCGTCGATTGCCGCCGCGCCCGCGCCCCCGGCCGATTCCGGTTCCGCCGAGGGGCCGCCGCCGGCGCTGGACGATCCCCGTCCGGCCACCGCGTCGATCGACCGCATCGAACCGATCAATGATCGCTGGTTGCGGGTGTTCGTGGACTCCCCGGCGATGGGAC
>NZ_BAFQ01000005.1 GCF_000308375.1 Nocardia aobensis NBRC 100429
GTTTCCGGTGAGTGCCCGCATGATCAGTGACCGCTGCGGATGGGTGTGGGCCTGCTCCGGGGTGATCCGGCCCTCGTCGACCAGCGACTGGACGAAGGTGTCGTCGCGGGTGATCTGGGCGAGCTCGCCGTTGCGGAGCATGTAGGCCCGGGAGTCGCCGATATGGGCGAGGCCGAGTTTCTTGCCCGCGAACAGGATGGTGGTGAGCGTGGTGCCCATACCGTCGAGTTCGGGTTCCTCTTCGACCTGGTCGGCGATCGCGGCGTTGCCTTCGCGAATCGCCCGGTCGAGTTTGCCGAGCAGATCGTCGCCGGGCTCGTCGTCGTCGAGATGAGCCAGCGCGGCGATCATCAACTGCGAGGCCACCTCACCGGCGGCGTGCCCGCCCATGCCGTCGGCGAGCGCCAGCAGGCGTGCACCGGCGTAGACGGAGTCCTCGTTGTTTGCCCGGACGAGACCACGGTCGCTACGCGCTGCGTAGCGGAGAACTTGAGTCACGATCGCAGCTCGATCACAGTCTTACCGACACGGACAGGGGTGCCGAGTGGAACTCGGACGGGAGTGGTGACCTTCGCTCGATCGAGGTAGGTCCCGTTGGTCGATCCTAAGTCTTCGACGTACCAGTCCTCGCCGCGCGGCGATAACCGTGCATGCCGGGTCGAGGCGTAGTCGTCGGTCAGTACCAGCGTGGAGTCGTCTGCACGCCCGATGAGCACCGGTTGGGTGCCGAGCGTGATCCGAGTGCCGGCGAGTGAACCCTGAGTCACCACTAGATACTTGGCGCCCTTCTGGCCACGGCTGAAGGATGGCAGCACCACCGAACCTCGGGTGGGTCGGGGCTGGATCCGAATGCCTGATGCCGCGTAGATGTCGCTGCGCAAGGTGCGAAGCACCGCCCACACGAACAGCCACAACAACAAGAGGAACCCCGCACGGGTCAACTGCAGGATCAGTCCCTGCACGGCGCTCCACCTCCTGTTCGACCGGTCCCGTAGTGGCGTTTCGTCCCCCAACCGGCGTGCTGGTCAGCACGGCCCGGCTGCCGAGCGAATGTTGGCAGCATAATAGGGCCGATGACCGGTTGCGATCACGATACGGGCGAGCGGTTTTCGCGCCCCATCGTGACCTGCACCGGCGAGCTTACGGGATCAGACGATTCGGATCAGGATCTCGGAATGCCCGGCCCGGATCACATCTCCGTCGGCGAGCTGCCAATCCTGGACGGGCGAGCCGTTGACCAGCGTCCCGTTGGTGGAACCGAGATCCGAGAGCATGGCGACCTGACCGTCCCAGCGCACCTCGATGTGGCGACGGGACACCCCGGTGTCGGGAAGCCGGAAATGGGCGTCCTGGCCGCGCCCGATGATGTTGCTGCCCTCGCGTAGCTGGTACGTGCGACCGCTGCCGTCGTCGAGGTGCAGGGTGGCCGCGTAGCCGGACCCGCCACGCGCCGGCTGCGGGGCCGCGGCGTAGCCGCCCTGCTGTCCGTAGGCCGGCTGCTGTCCGTACGCCTGATCCTCGGCGCCGTAACCGCCCTGGTCGGCGTACCCCTGATCGGCATAGCCGGGGTCGGCGTAACCCTGCTGGCCGTAGCCGGCCTGAGCCTGGTAGCCCTGGTCGTATCCGGGAGTCTGGCCGTAGCCCGGCTGCTGACCGTAGTTCTGCTCCGGATAACCCTGCTGTTGCCCGTACCCCTGGTCGGCGTAGCCCTGCTGGCCGTAGCCCTGGTCGTAGCCGCTCTGCTCGTAGCCACCCTGCTCGTACGCCTGCTGCTGGCCGTACCCCTGGTCGGCGTAGGCCTGCTGGCCGTAGCCCTGGTCGTAGCTGCTCTGGTCGTAGCCGCCCTGCTCGTAGCCCGGCTGCCCGTAGGCCGCGCCACCCTGCGGGTAGCCCGCGCCGCCCTGCTGGTAGTCGTAGCCGTTCTGGTAGTCGCCGCCTTGCTGATAGTCGCCGTAGGCGGGCTGCGATTCCGGAGCGGCGTATTCACCGGCACCGGGGTACTGACCACCCCGGCCGTAGTCGTCCTGATATTGCGGCGCGGGGCGGCCCCCCGGCGGGGGTGCGTACCCGCGGCTGCGTGGATCGGACTCCGCGGGCTCTCGGCTGGGGTCGTAGCCTGAGTTCTGCGTCATGGGGCCAGCTCCTGGTTGCGGGTGTGCGGGTCGTTGTGGGGGTCGTCCAGGTCGATCGGGCGGCCGGCGCGGTGCCGGGGGGTTCCGGCGGCCCGCATCCGGGTCGACCCGTCCGTGCGTCCTGAACTGTCCGGTGTGCAGCGTAGGGGATGCCTCGAATTCGACGTGCACTTCACCGTAGGTCTGCCACCCCTGATCGCGGATGTAGTCCTGTAAATGCTTGGCGAACGCGCGGGTGGTCAACTCGTGGTCTGCATCGAGTTCCTGCAGGTCCGTGGGGTTGACCGTGATGACATAGACGTTCGGGGCGAGCAGATGCCCGCCCTCGAGTTCGCTCAGGCGATCCGAGGCCTCGCGCTGCAGCGCCGCTTCCACCTCCTGGGGAACGACGCTGCCGCCGAAGACCCTGGCGAAGGCGTCACCGACGGCGCCCTGCAGACGTCGCTCGAAACGCGAGACGATGCCCATACCGGCCTCCCTTCGATGCCCGCCCTCGTTGCCTGCGCTGTCTGTCCACGTCAGCTGATCGTCTGTGTCGTCCGGGCGTCACGATCCCGCGACACGACATGCCGATAGGGCGTGTCGTCGAACGGACACGGTCACTGCATGATATCCACGATCCTCCACCGCTGTAACTCACGACCGGCCACCCACGGTTCCCATTACCCGAAAATTCTCCTCCGCAACCGTTGTGAGCAGGCGATTTCGTGTGTGAAGCGGGCGCGTGATACTGTCTTCCAGTCGCTCGGGCGAGTGGCGGAATGGCAGACGCGCTGGCTTCAGGTGCCAGTGTCCTTCGGGACGTGGGGGTTCAAGTCCCCCTTCGCCCACAGAGGAAGAGCCGCAGATCGAATCCGATCTGCGGCTCTTCTTTTTCGTATCCGTCAGGCGGTGTGCAGTGCCGCACGCAGCACCGAGACCGCTTGGGCGACCGCCGCTTTCGCCGCGTTGGTGTCGTGCATGGAGTTGACCATCACGAAATCGTGGATGATGCCGCCGTACCGGGTCTGGACGACGGGGACGCCGGCGTCGCGGAGTTTGGCGGCGAAGGCCTCGCCCTCGTCGCGCAGGACATCGGCCTCACCGGTGATCACCAGCGCCGGGGGCAGTCCGGCCAGCTGTTCGGTGGTGGCGCGCAGCGGGGAGGCCGTGATCTGGGCGCGGTCCGCTTCACTGGTCGTGTACTGGTCCCAGAACCACCGCATACCTTCCCGGGTCAGGAAGTAGCCCTCGGCGAACTGCTCGTAGGACGGGGTGTCGAAGTTGGCGTCGGTGACGGGATAGAACAGCACCTGCTGGACGAACGAGACATCGCCGCGCTCCTTCGCCATCAGCGTCAGCGCGATGGCCATATTGCCGCCCACCGAATCGCCCGCGATCGCGATCCGGGCGGTGTCGAGGCCCTTCTCCGCGCCGTTCGAGCGCACCCACTGCGCGACCCGATAGGACTGCTCGTTGGCCACCGGGTAGCGCACCTCGGGGGAGCGGTCGTATTCGGGGAAGACGACGGCCGCGTGCACGCCCACGGCGAGATCGCGCACCAGCCGGTCGTGGGTGTGCGCATCGCCGAACACCCAGCCGGCGCCGTGGGTGTACACGATGACGGGCAGCGTTTCGGTCACCCCTTGTGGTTTGACGATGCGGGCCCGCACCGATCCGGTCGGGCCGCCCTCGACCGTGATCCACTCCTCGTCGATCGCCGGCTTCTCGATCGGCGAATCCTGCACCGAGTCAACGGCTTTGCGGCCCTCCTCGGGCGGCAGCTGGTAGAGGAACGGCGGCTGTGAGGTCGCGTCGACGAACTCCTGAGCGGCCTGCTCCAGGGAGACGCCCAGCGGATTTCCGGTCATCGGTGATTCCTTTCGGCGGGGTGTGCGGCTGCGGACAACGCGGCGCCCGATCAGTTTCCGCTGGTGGGATGGCAACGCGCCCCTCGCTACGGGACGGGAAAACACCGGATCAAGACACGGCGGCCACCAGCGGCGTCTCACCGGAACCGGTGGACCGGAACCGGCGCTGATATTTACTGGGCGATATCCCGAGCCGGGCTGTGAACGCGCGACGCATCGCCTCGGTGCTGCCGTAGCCCGCCGCCATCGCCGCCTCGGTCACCCCGCAGCCGGCATGCAGCATGTCCCGGGCGACCCCGAAGCGGATGAAGGCGACGTATTCGGCGGGGGAGCGCTCCAATTCGGCGCGGAAGAGTCTGGTCAGATGCCGCGGGCTGACGTTGGCATGGGCGGCCAGCGTCCGGACGGTATGGGGGAAGGCGGGTTCCGCGCAGATGAGATCGACCGCCTTGCGCACCAGCGGGCTGCGCGGCGCCGGCCCGGACAGCGAGGCCGAGAACTGCGACTGCCCGCCCGCGCGGTGCATGTACACCACCATCAACTGGGCGATCCGGCGTGCGATGTCGGGGCCGAAATCCTCCTCGACCATCGCCAGTGCCAGGTCGACCCCGGCGGTCACCCCGGCCGAGCTGTACAGGTTTCCGTCGCGCACGTAGATGTCGTCGGCGGCCACGTCGATCGCGGGATAGCGCCGCGCCAGATGTGCGGCGAACTTCCAGTGCGTGGTGGCCCGGCGCCCGTCGAACAGGCCCAGTTCGGCGAGGACGAACGCGCCGCTGCACACCGATGCCAGGCGCCGCGTGTTCCAGGACAGCTGCCGCGCCGCCGTGAGCAGTTCGGGTGTGACGAATCGAGAGGGCGGCAGCTCACTGCCCGGTATCACGACGGTGTCGAAGACGCCCGCGTCGGCCGCCGCGACCGCGCATTCGATCCGGGCGCCGATCGAGGTCTGCACGCTGCCGCCGTCCGCCGACACCAGCACGACCTCGTATCCGGGGCAGGCCTGGTTGGCCTCGACGAAAACTTCCGCGGGGCCGGTGAAGTCGAGCATCTTGACGCCGTCGAAGACCAGAATTCCTACCCGCCGGCGCGGTAGTCGGTCGAGTTCGAGGGCCATCCCGCCATCATTCTGGAGTAACGCCTCCAGAACAAGCTTTGTGGCCGGGGTCGCAGTGCGATTGATACGGTGGGCGCCATGGGGAGGCCACGGCAGTTCGACGAATCGGCGTTGCTCGACGCCGCCACCGAACTGTTCTGGTCGCAGGGTTTCGAACAGACGTCGGTCGAGGACGTCTCGCGCGCGAGCGGCATCGGCAACGGCAGCATCTACGCCGCCTACCGCAGCAAACGCGGACTGTTCCTCGCGGCCTTCGAACGCTACTGCGAGGGCCGCGCCCGCCTGGTGCGCGAGGTGGTGACCTCGGCTCCCGGTTCGGCGCGCGCGGCCGTGCGCGCGTTGTTCGAGGCGATCATCGACGACTGCGTCGCACAGCCCGATCGGCGCGGCTGCCTGATGCTCAACAGCATCGCCCAGCTCGGCTCGCGCCTGCCCGAGGTGATCGGCATCGGGAATCGGACCACGGCCGCGATGGAACAGAGTGTCGCCGAGCGGTTACGCCGCGCCGCCGAGGAATCCGGTGCCGAACTCGATGCGGCGACCCTGGCCGCCTACAGCGCCGCGGTGGTGATGACGGCGCAGGGTCTCATTCAATTGAGTCGCTTGGGAACTCCGCTCTCGCGTCTGCGCGAAATCGCCGAGGTGTCGAGTCGCAATCTGCCCGGAGCGTGGGACGCTCCGGTCGCGGGCGGAGTTCTCTGACGGTGTCGTCCTCCGGGGCCGCCGTTCGTCAGCGGCCTCGCTGGGTGCGCACGTAGTCGACGGCGTCCTGCGTGACAGCGTCGGTGATGTCGGCGAATTCCTCGTGCTTCTGGATGTAGCCCGCCACGAACGGGCAGATCGGCACGATGCGCAGACCGGCCTCGCGGGTACGGTCCAGTGCCTGCGAGACCAGGGCGCCGGCCAGGCCGCGTCCGGCGAAGTCGGAGTCGATTTCGGTGTGGTAGAAGATCCGCTGCCCGTCGTGGTCGAGGTATTCGGTGAAGCCGGCGAGCCGATCGTCCACGCTGATTTCGAACCGCTCCGCGGCCTGCGTGACGACCGGGGAGGGTTGCTGTTCGGCGGTCATGGTCTCAGTATCGCGGCCCGGCCGGCCGGATTCGGGCAGGTTCGGGTGAGGACGCGCGCGGCAGTGTGATCTTCGCCGCATTCTCGGCGGCTGACCGGTCGTTATTCGTTTCCGGTATTACTGGCGAAGAATTGTTGTTCGAGTTCGCTGTCGAAATAACTGCACAATTCAATGGAAGCGCATCCGTAACTATCTGAGAATTACCTGACGGCAGGCTTGGAATCTCCGTCGGTAACAAACTCAAAGTTTGTTTCTCGCTCGTGTCGCTCTTCTGGATAGTGCCACAGTGCCTTCGTTTGATGCGCTGACCTGCGGTGATGACGAACAGGTAAGCAACAGGCGACGCGCCGGCGGAATGACTGCGGACCGCCTATCCGGCAGCGGAACCAACGGCCGAATTGGCAGAAAAATCCCGGCTACTCGAGCGTTGCGGTCTGGGGTGCACCGCTATTTCCGACCGCCCGCCAGGTATTTGCGCCCAGTCTCCGGAAGTGCTGTCTGGCTGCGGGTTTCGGCTCGGTTACGACCGGGCAGACGGAGTACGCAGGAGGTTGCGTAGGGGTAACGATTGTGTAGAGTCGACGGTAACGCTGGCCGCAGCTGAGCTGGACTCGCTGCGGCCAGTGGATCTCAAATCGGCACTCCGATGATCCTTCGAATCCCCGCCCTCTCGCAAGGGATTTTCTCAGCCTCAGCAGAACCCGGTCGGCGTTAGCTCGATATGCGCTCGTCCGCGTCCGCCGCGGACCGCAACGCCACACTTTCCTGCGCCGCACGGCGTCCGGGGCCGAAGACGTAGGTCAGAAATCCGAGCTCGGCAACCAGCCCGATACCGATGCGCACCGGCGCGGGCCAGCCGGCGGGTGTGACGAACCCCTCGATCAGGCCCGATACCAGCAGGACCGCCACCAGACCGAGTGCGATCGTGGCCGTCGCCCGGCCCTGCCGGGCCAGCGCCTCGGCCCGCGACGACCGCCCCGGATCGATCAGCGTCCACCCCAGCTTCAGCCCCGCACCGCCGGCGACGAAAACGGCCGTGAGTTCGAGCATGCCGTGTGGCAGCAGGAAACCGAAGAACGAGTCGAGCCGCCCGGCATCCGCCATCAGCCCGGCGGACACCCCCACGTTCAGTGCGTTCATGAACAGCAGATAGGCGGCCGGGAGAATCAGGATGCCGGTGAACAACGCGATCGCCGACACCCAGGCGTTGTTGGTCCACACCTGTGCGGCGAAGGCGTCGTGCGGATGTTCGGAGTAGTAGGACTCGAAGCGACCGCCGGGCGCGGTCAGCGATGCCGCGTCCGACGGCAGCCCCAAAGTCCTTCGCGCCGAGCCGGAACCGGACACCCAGATGCCGATTCCGGCCGAGACGGCCAGGAACGCGGCCGCCACCCCGGCCCACCACGACCACGCTCGATACACCGCGGCGGGAAACCGGTGGGTGAAGAAATAGCCGATCTGCGACCAGGTGTCGGTCCGCGCGCCCAGCAGCCGCCCCCGCGCTCGCGCCAGGACCGCGCTCAGACCGTTGATCAACTCCGGATCCGGTGAATGCGATTGCAGTCGCGCCAGCTGCTGGGAGGTGCGGCGATACAGGGCCACGAATTCGTCGACCTCGGCGCCGCTGAGGCGCCGCTGCGCGGTCAGCCGGTCGAGCCGATCCCAATGCCGCCGCTGCGCGAACGAATAGGCATCGACGTCCATCGGCTCCTCCTGTGTTCGTGCCGACCTGCCCCCCGAAGGCTAGTTCGCACGCGCCCGATTCGGGATACTGGAGCGATCATGGCCGATTTCACCACGGGGGAGGCCGTCTCCCTGCAGTTGCCGATCGCGCGCATCCCCACCCGCGCCGCGGCCTTCGCGATCGATCTGGTGCTGCAGCTCGTCCTCGCCCTCCTCTTGTTGTCGGCCGTCGTCGGCGTGCTGTTCCGATTCGAACCCGACGGCGCGTGGGTCGATGTGGCCGTGCTGATGACCATGGTGACCGTCCTCGTCGGATATCCGGTCGTCAGCGAAACTCTGATGCGGGGGCGGACCGTCGGAAAAATGGCACTGGGCCTGCGTGTGGTGCGCGGCGACGGCGGCCCCGTCGATTTCCGGCACGCGCTGACCCGCGGCCTCGCCGGCGCCCTCGTCGATTTCTGGAATCTCGGCGGGTTCGGTCTGGTCGCGGTGGTCACCTCGCTGTGTTCGCCGCGGGCGCGGCGCGTCGGTGACATCCTGGCCGGCACCGTCGTGGTGTCGGATCGGGCGCGAATTCCCATGCCCGCCTTGGCCGTCGCGCCGCCCTGGCTGGTCGACTGGGTGGGACGGCTGGATCTGTCCGGGCTCACCGAGGATCTCGCTCTGCCGGTGCGCCGGTATCTGACCCGCTTCCCGCACCTCACCCCGCAGGTACAGGCGGAACTCGGTGCGGCGCTGGTGGTCGCGGTCTGCGAGCAACTGCGGGTGGCGCCACCGGCCGGATATCCGCCGCTGCAAATTCTCGGCGCGGTGATCGGGGAGCGGCAACGACGGATTCTGCCGCCACCGCGCCTGCCCTTCTGGCCGATGCCCCAGCAGTGGGCGGCACCCGCGCAGCCGTATGCCCCGGTGGCCCGGCCGGGGGCGTGAACGCTCAGAGCGCTCCCGACCGTTTCAGTTCCAGGTACTCGTCGGCCAGCGCCTCCGGCACGCGATCCGGCGCCGCGGCCACCACGTCGATTCCCTGGCGCTGCAGGGTTTCTCGCACGATCGCGCGTTCGGTGAGCAGATGTTCGGCGGCCGCGGCGGCATAGACCTCGGCGGCGGAATCGCGACGGGTCGCGGTCGCGGCGATCTCCGGATCGGTGACCGACACCAGCAGCACCCGGTGCCGACTGCTCAGCACCGGGAGCACCGGCAGCAGATTCTCTTCGACCATCGCCCCGTCGAGGCTGGTGAACCAGACCACCAGGCTGCGTCGCCGGGTATGGCGAACCGCGGTGCGGACCATCGCCGGGGTGTCGGCATCCAGCAGTGCGGGCACGACGCCCGAGAGGGCGTGCATCAGCTTGGGCTGCACGGCTTTTCCGCGAGCGCCGCGCACCTCGGCGCGGATCTCGCGATCGAAGGCCAGCAGATCGACGGTGTCCCCGGCCGCGGCCGCCAATCCGCCCAGCAGCAGCGCGGCCTCGATGGCGGTGTCCAACCGGGTCTGCTCGCCGAGCCGGGCGGCGCTGATCCGGCCGGTGTCCATCAACATCAGCACGTGGCGATTGCGTTCGGGCCGCCAGGTGCGGACCAGCACATCGGTCGCGCGGGCCGTGGCTCGCCAGTCGATGGAACGCACATCGTCACCGGCTACGTATTCGCGGAAGGAATCGAATTCCGAGCCCGGGCCACGCAGGTTGGCGACCGATCGGCCGTCCAGATGCTGCAGCCGTTTCACCTTGGCAGCGAGGATCCGCTCGGTCCGGAACGGCGGCAGTGCACGAACCGTGGCGGGAACGGTGCGGCGGAACTGCCGGCCCGCCAGGCCGAGCGGTCCGACCAGCCGAACCGTGACCGGCCCCGCGATCCGATCGCCGCGGCGAGCCGGGCGGACGGTGGTGGCCAGCCGGGTGGCGGTGTTCGGCGGCAGGCGCAATCGGTGGGTCTCGGCCGGTGCCTGCGCACTGGGCGGCCAGTCGTCCCACAGCAGCGCCCGCACCACGCCCGGGCCGCGATTCAGGACGGTGAGCTCGACGGTGGCGGTGCGGCCGACGCGGACGGTGGTGAGCGGCACCCGGGACAGTTCGAGAGCGCCGGTGCGACAGGCGATCACGTCGACGGCGACCAGCAGAGCCAGCACACCCGTCAGCACCACGACTCCGGCCCAGGACGGCAGTGCGACTCCGACGACCACCGCCGCCACGGCCGCGCAGACGGCGAGCCGACCCGTGACGATCATCGCGCTACACCGGAACCGGGACCGCGGCCAGCAGCGAGGACATCACGCCGTCACCCGTCACGCCGTCCAGTTCGGCTTCGGGACGCAGCTGCAGACGATGCCGCAGGACGGTCACCGCAACGGTTTTGACGTCGTCCGGAGTGACGAAGGCGCGCCCGTTCAGCCAGGCCAGGGCCCGAGCCGAGGCCAGCACCGCGGTCGCCCCGCGCGGTGACGCGCCGTGCTGAACCGCGGGAGAGGTGCGGGTCGCGCGGCACAGATCGACGATGTAGGCCAGCACCTCCGGGTTGACCGTCACCTGCGCGACGGCGGCCCGCGCCGCCGCGATATGCGCCGCCCCCGCGACCGGCCGCACACCCGCCGCGTCCAGATCGCGCGGATCGAAGCCGGCGGCGTGGCGCTGCAGAATGCGGAATTCGTCGTCCCGGCCGGGCAATTGGATGTCCACCTTGAACAGGAACCGGTCCAGTTGAGCTTCCGGCAGCGGGTAGGTGCCCTCCTGTTCGATCGGATTCTGGGTCGCGATCACCACGAACGGATCGGGCAGCGGCTGCGGCACGCCGGCCACCGACACCTGCCGCTCCTCCATCGACTCCAGCAGTGCCGACTGGGTTTTCGGCGGTGTGCGGTTGATCTCGTCGGCGAGCAGCAGGTTGGTGAAAACCGGGCCGCGGCGGAAGGTGAATTCGGCCGAATGCGGATCGTAGATCTGGGAGCCGGTGACATCGCCCGGCATCAGGTCCGGAGTGAACTGCACCCGGGTGTGCTCGAGTTCCAGCGCCGCGGCCAGCGATCGCACCAGCAGCGTCTTCGCCACGCCCGGAACACCTTCCAACAGCACATGGCTCCGGCACAGTAGCGCGAGTACCAGGAACAGCACCGCGTGGTCGTTGCCGACGACGGCCTTGCCGATCTCGGCACGCACCTCGCCGAGCGCCCGGAGCGCCTGGTCGGCGGTGGGGGTGTGGTTGGTCTGCGCCGTTGTCATCCGGTCTCCGTCATCCTATTTCCGATTCGATCCAGTCCAGTTGTGCCGCCACGTATTCCAGTGCCGCATCGTCGGCGACGGGCCCGTAGAAGGCTGCGGCGACGCGGCCGGGATCGACGCCGATCCGGGCTCCGATCACCGCGCTCACTCGTTCCGGCGCGGCATCGGCGCGCAGGTCCACGCGGGCGCGGATGCGCCGCAGGGTGGCCGCGCGCAATTTCGCCGCGACATGGTCGCGATCCTTGGTTGTGCGGTAGAGCGCGGCCTGACCGGCGAGCAGCTCACCGGCCGCCACCCGCACCGGTCGGGGTTCGCCCACCACCGCACCGCGGCGGCGGGCGCGCCACCAGACCACGACCGCGGCGAAGATCAGCGCCTGCAGTCCGCCGTAGGCCAGCCAGGGCGGCAGGCGCTGGAAGATCGAATCGTCGCCCTCGCCCACATCGGGTGGGCGGACATCCGGGTGATCGGGCGGCGGCGGTGGGTGCGGCTGCGTCGGCTGTGGTGGGGCCGTCGGCGCGGCGGCCAGCCGGAACAGCAGGTACACGACCAGCGCGACGACGAGCGCGCCCACCACGACCATCCAGAAACGCTTGTCGCGCAACAATTGTGGCAGGGGCGGCAGCTGACGACGGCCACGGCGCGTGCGTGCCGAGCGCTGCTGTTCGATCGGGTCCGGCGGTGGCGGCGGCGCCAGCGAATACCGGTCGGCCGAGGTGAGGCGCTGATATTCGTCCGGGGTGGCGGTGCGCCCGCCGTAGACGATCTCGTCGAAACTGTGTGCCGCGCCGTCGAATTCGGCGGCGGCACCGGGAAGGGCATGCGCTGCGGCCGATGCGGTTTCGCGCGCGGTGCGCGAACGCCGGACCTCGAGCACCCCACCCTGTTCGAGACCGCGCACGACGGCGCGGAAGCGTTCGCGCAGTGCGGTATCGAAGTCGTGGTGCCCGGCGGCGGACTCGGCCGCGGCGCGGTGCTGGGCGGCCGGGCCGAGTGTCGGTGGCGGAGGCGCCGAGGGCCGATCGGGCCGGGCGTCGTCGTCGGTCACCGTGCCGCCTGCCCGCTCGGTATCCGGATGTCGAAACCTTCGCGGCCGCAGCGCCGGTCGATATGGACCACCACCGCGGTCGCGGCGTCCACCGCCGCGGCGAACGCCGAAATCAGCAGCACCGCACCGGACAGCAGGATGACGACCGCCCAGCGATGGGTGCCGGAGATATCGGAGAGGAAGCCCAGGAGTCCCGCGACCGGCGCCGCCAGCGCCAGCAGCACTGCGCGCAGATAGAGCCACAGACCGGCCAACGGCATCACGCGGCCGGTGGCGAGCAGTTTCGCTCGTCGGACCGCCGCCTGGTACGGAATCGATTCGGTGAACAGGACCGGCGCGATCGGCCACCTCGTCCCGCGTACCCGGGCCAGCCAGATCACCGCCGGAATCAGGGTGACGATCAGCGGCGTGCCGAGCAACAGGATGCCGAAGCCGATCGATGTGGAAATCACCTGATTCAGCAGCAGCCGGCCCGAGACCGGAAACAGACGCCCGGCCGCGGTGCGCGCGGTGATCGGCTGGTCGTCGACGACGGCGAGCCCGATCGGCACGGTGACACCGACTGTCCACAGGCGCAGCACCCATGCACAGCAGGCTGTGGAAAGAATTGCCGCCCAGGCGGTTCCGGCGCTCGAGCCGCCGGTCGCGAACGACACCAGGGCCGTGATCCCGGCCACGATCCCCAGGGCCGCGGCCGATCCCGCACCCGCCAGCCCGGCGATCAGCCGAATCCGATGCTGCAACACCGCGAAGGGCAGATCGGCCAGCTCGCGCCACGACAGCGGTCGCACCGGAATTCGTTCGGCGTCGTCTCCGCCGCCGGAGTCGCGGTCGCCGGCACCGCGCGGCGGCACCACGCGGTGGGCGGACGATCGCCCCTCTCGACCGGTCACGGCTGGAAACACGGGCCGAGTCTATCCACGGACCCGGACGCGTGACGGTTATCCGAGCGGCCACCCGGCCGGGTCCGCCCACGAGCTGACGCGACCCGGTTCGGCCACACCGACGCGACGACGCACCGTGCCGCCCCCGGCCGTGGTCCCGGGCGCGTCCGGTCGCAGCCCTCGGTCAGTCGCGGCCGGAGCCGGGCGGCAGTTCGCGCGGGGCGCGGTAGCCGAGTTCGGTCGCGTCGGCGGCGGGCAATTCGCGGTACGGGCCGGATTCCGGCAGGCCGGGGTGGGCCGCGGGATCCCGGTACGGGAGCGCGGCGTAGCGCGCATAGCGCGGGTCGTGCCGGTAGGCGGCGTAACGCGGGTCGTGCTGGTACGCGTCGTACGGGTACGACGCGGTGACCTGGCCGTACGGCGCATTCGGCAGTGCCTGGCCCGGATGCCCGTAGCCCACCGCCGCATCGTGCGAATCCTCGGAGTTCACCGTCACCTTGCGGGTGCGTTTGAGAGTGAAGGTGATCTCCTCCGCCTCTTCGAAGACCTGACGGACGGTGCGCAGCGGTGCCGTCGCGGTGTCGATGGTCCGGTCGAGTGCGGAGGTGACGAATCCGGGTACCAGCGGCCGGATCCAGCGCGCCGCGGTATCGGTGAACGGCACCGTGCCGATCACCGGAAGTTCCAGTCCACCACCCTTTTTCGCATCCTCGCGCGGGGCGGGCACCGCAGCGGGCGAATTCGGCGCCAGGCCGGTCGAGGGCAGCTGTGCGGGCAGATTCCGTGCGGTCACGGTCGCCTCCTGTAGGGGGTCGGTTCGGGCCGTGGATTCGGCGGCGGGCAATGCGTTCGGGGCGGTCTGCGCCCCCGGGGGAAGGGCGGCCAGCGCTTCGAATTCGGCCACCGCCCGGCGCTGCGGTTCGGTGATGCCGATTTCCAGGTTGCCGATCGCGGCTATCACCCGTTTGCGCTGGCGTTCGCGATCGATCGCGGTATCGGCGTGCAATGCCAGTTGCGCGGCGGCCACCCGGTGTTCGGCGTGCTGGACCGCGACCGCGGTGTCGGCGGCCCGCGCGGCGCGGTCGGCTTCGGCCCGCGCGGCCACGGCGCGGTCGAACGACGATTCGCCACGCCAGGACCGCAGTATCAGCGGCAGCAGGGCCAGTACCACCGCGATCGCGATCGTGAGCAGGCGCAACAGCAGCGCGCCGATATGCCCGATGGTGTAGTCGTTCATGGCCAGCCAGCGCGCGCCCAGACCACGGTCCCCGGTGTGGAAGGCAGCGGTACGGGCCTGCTCCAGGGCGCGCTGCCGGGTGGCGATTTCCGCGTCCGAGGGCTGGATGCGGGCCTGGGCGGTGTTGAACCGCCCGCGGGCGTCGTCGAGCATCGCGTTGGCGGTCTGTGCTTCGGGGCCCCGGCCGGGCACCCCGGTGATCTTGGTCTGCGGGCACTGCGGCGTGGGGTTGTATTCGCAGCGGGCGACGACCAGGGCCTGATCCATATCGGCCTGCGCCTGGGCGATGGTCTGCGTGAGTGCGGCGCGTTCGGCCGTCGCCCGGTCGAGTTCGGTGCGCGCGGTGACCACGGTCGCGGCGGATTCGGCGTCGCGGCGGGACCGATCGTCGAGTGTGCGGTCGACGGATCCGGCGAGAATCACCGTGCTCGCCAGCTCGGCCACCAGCACACCGGTGATCACCGCGACCACGATCCGCCCGAACCGCTCGGCTCGGCCGCGGCCGGCCCGGTCCGACAGTGGCGCGGTGGCCAGCGCTCGCGATATCGCGCCGACCAGCAGTGTCGCGAGCAGCGCGACGATCGCCACGACCGCGGCGGGCCAGTGTGCCGCCGCACCCGCTGCCGCGACGACGATTCCGGACAGCACCGCGAACAACAGCACCACCCCACCGGTGACGGCGTAGGCCGACGCCTCGTGCCGGTCGCCGCGGCCGGCTTCGGCGCCGCCGAGCCAGGTCAGCGCGCCGATCGGCGACCGCCGGGATGTCGGTCGCGGTGCGGTCGTGCGGGAGTCGGCCGCCGGGGTTTCGGGCGCCGGGGTTTCGGAGGCCGGGCTTTCGGAGGCCGGGCTTTCGGAGGCCGAGGCTTCGGACGCCGGACGTCCGGTGGCGGATTGATCGAAGACGCGGGGATCGGTCAACGGATTCACATCCTCTGGGTCCCAGTCGTTGTCGCCACGGGCGAAACGGTCGTTGCATCGTGGTCCGGGCGGTGGTGTGCCCCCGCGCGCGGGCGGAGCGGGTAATCCGCCGAGCGCCCCGGCCGCGCGCAATCAGGTTCAGAGTGACAGGCCGACCGGGGAACCACCGAGTGCGGTGGCATCGATGTGGTAAGCCTCACAGACGGCCGGGGAGCGAAACCCTACTCTCGGGTAGGCGGCGCCGATCGACACGAGGGTGCGGCCGTGACAGGAGGGCGGAACGTGCGAGCGACTCCGGAAGCCGGCGCTCATGGGAGCGGGGGAGCATATGCGGGTGAGACCGGCGACTCCGCGGTGGCGGTCGACGCCCACGCCGCACGGTCGCGATGCGATGGTCACCGCCCGCGCCGCAGCGCTCGCCTCGTCGCGGTCGCCGTGCTTCTCACCTCGGCATTCGCGGTCGTGGCGCCGGTGACCGCGGAACAAGTACTTCCGCAGGCGCAGGCGGCTCCCGCGGCGGAAGGCCGGTCGGTATCGAGTCCCCTGGTGGAGCTGGTGCTGCGCCGCCTGAACACCGCCGACGCCGTCGCCGCCGCGAAATGGACCACGTCGCAGGCGACCGGACAGGCTCCCGTGGTGGACGATCCGGTGCGCGAGGCGCAGGTCTACGACGCGATGGCCGCCGCCGGCACCCGATCGGGGCTGCCGCAGGACTGGGTGCGGCAGGTGTTCACCGGCCAGATCGAAGCCAACAAGACCGTGCAGTACGGACTACTCACCCGGTGGCGGTTCGATCCGGCTGCCGCGCCCGTATCGGATGCGTCGGATCTGGCAGCCGTGCGGCCCGTGATCGACCAGGTGAACGGCGAAATCCTGAGTCAGCTGGCGGCGCATCGCACCGTGCTCGGCGCGCCGGATTGTGCGCAGCAGCTCGCGGCCGCGGTGTTCCCCGTTCTGACCTCGGGCCGGGTGGACGCACTGCACGGCGCGGCGCTGGTCCGCGCGACCGTAACGCTTTGTCCCGCAACGGATGTGAAATAAACCACAGTCATTCTCGATCTTGGTTTGCCGAGAATGTGCTGAACTCCACATTCGCAAACGATGCCGTACGGTCCGCACATTGGCGTGGCTTGTCGCTCCGGTATCCGGAATGTCTCCTCCGGGTGTCCGGAGAGTTAGCCGCCTTACACCCCGGTTTGCCGCCGCCGCGTCCGGGGAAATCTGATTCGACGCAGGTGAGAGCGTTGCACAGGACTGGGCTCCCAGCTCGTGGGCGATGCCCAGGCGCTATCGACGGCAGTGGCGAACGCGACTCAGCGATCCGCGCTGGCTGCTTTACACTGGAGAACGCGCAGGTAGTGGAGGACCGATGAAGATGCCCAGGTAGACGGAGTATTTAGCACAACCTAAGTTGGTTGGGCTCCGGTCCTGACTTATCGTTTGCTCTAAGTGTCGGACGTGAAATGTCCGACTCGTCGCCCGCACTCGGCCACGAGCCGCAAGCATCAGCCTAGCGGGCGAGCACGGCGCGGTGGGTAAGGAACTCCTCAGAGTTCCGCTACCACCGAGCACCCGACTACGAAACCGAAGCGGGTGGACAACTGGAGAGTTTGACTGCACGGGATGACCATCAGCGCCGCTGGTCGCCGCAACGTCCGGACGCAGTCTAGGCGGAGGCGTTTCGACGAGGGCCATCGGAAAGAAGGCATCGAAATCGAAGGCCTCTTCGTTGAAGGCGCCTATTTCTTGAAGGCAGAGGCATGACGCAACTTCCTGGCCACCGCGGCGAGCCGCGAATTGGACACCGGTCACCGGGTCGAATTGGTCTGTACGACCCGGCGAACGAGCACGACTCCTGCGGTGTCGCGTTCGTCGTCGACATGCATGGCCGTCGTAGCCGCGACATCGTCGACAAGGCTATTACGGCACTGCTGAACCTGGAGCACCGTGGTGCTGCGGGTGCGGAACCCAACTCCGGTGACGGTGCGGGCATCCTGATCCAGCTCCCGGATGCGTTCTTCCGGGCCACGCTGGCCGAGAGCGGTGCCGCGTTCGAGTTGCCGCCGGAAGGTTCCTACGCCACCGGTATCGCATTCCTGCCGCAGGCCCGCCGCGAGGCCGCCCGCGCCTGCTACCGGGTCGAGAAGATCGTCAAGGAAGAGGGCCTGGCCGTTCTGGGCTGGCGCGAGGTTCCGATCGACGAGTCCTCCCTGGGTGCGCTGTCGCGCGACGCCATGCCGACGTTCCGGCAGCTGTTCATCGCCTCGCCCGCAGACGCCGCCGAGCAGCTCAGCGGCATGGATCTGGAGCGGCGTGCCTACGTCGTGCGCAAGCGGGTCGAGCACGAACTCGGCAAGCAGGGCGCCGGTGAGGGCGCGGTCGGCCGCGAGACCGTCTACTTCCCGAGCCTGTCCGGTCAGACCTTCGTCTACAAGGGCATGTTCACCACCCCGCAGCTGCGGGCGTTCTACCTGGATCTGCAGGACGACCGGGTCGAATCGGCGCTGGGCATCGTGCACTCGCGGTTCTCGACCAACACCTTCCCGTCCTGGCCGCTGGCCCACCCCTTCCGCCGCGTCGCGCACAACGGTGAGATCAACACCGTCACCGGTAACGAGAACTGGATGCGCGCCCGCGAGGCGCTGCTGAACTCCGAGATCTTCGGCACCGACAGCGAGGGCAACAACCGGCTGGAGAAGATCTTCCCGGTCTGCACCCCGGGCGCCTCCGACACCGCGCGCTTCGACGAGGTGCTGGAACTGCTGCACCTCGGTGGCCGCAGCCTGCCGCACGCCGTGCTGATGATGATCCCGGAGGCCTGGGAGCGGCACGAGTCGATGGACCCGGCGCAGCGCGCCTTCTACCGCTACCACTCCATGCTGATGGAGCCGTGGGACGGCCCGGCCTCGGTGTGCTTCACCGACGGCACCGTCGTCGGCGCGGTGCTGGACCGCAACGGTCTGCGCCCGTCGCGCATCTGGGTCACCGCGGACGGCCTGGTCGTCATGGCCTCCGAGGTCGGCGTGCTCGACATCGAGCCGTCGAAGGTGGTCCGCAAGGCCCGTCTGCAGCCCGGCCGCATGTTCCTGGTCGACACCTCGCAGGGCCGCATCATCAGCGACGACGAGATCAAGTCGCAGCTGGCCGCCGAGCAGCCGTACCAGGAGTGGCTCGACGAGGGCATCATCAAGCTGGCCGAGCTGCCCGACCGTCCGCACGAGCACATGTCGCACGACCGCGTGCTCATCCGCCAGCAGATCTTCGGATACTCCACCGAGGAACTGGGCCTGCTGATCACGCCGATGGCCAAGACCGGCGGTGAGGCGCTGGGTTCGATGGGCACCGATACGCCGATCGCGGTGCTGTCCTCGCGTCCCCGCCTGCTGTTCGACTACTTCGCGCAGCTGTTCGCCCAGGTCACCAACCCGCCGCTGGACGCCATCCGCGAGGAGGTCGTCACCAGCCTGCGCAGCACCATCGGCCCCGAGGCCGACCTGCTGCATCCGGGACCGGAGTCCTGTCGTCACATCACGCTGACCCAGCCGATTCTCGACAACGACGAGCTGGCCAAGCTCGTCCACATCAACGACGACGGTTCGCGGCCCGAGCTGCGTTCGGTGGTCGTGCGCGGCCTCTACTCGGTGAAGAAGGGCGGCAAGGGCCTGCGCAAGGCGCTCGAGGCGATCAACGCCCAGGTGTCGGCCGCCATCGACGGCGGCGCGCGGATCATCGTGCTGTCCGACCGCGAATCCAACGAGAAGCTGGCGCCGATTCCGTCGCTGCTGCTCACCGCCTCGGTGCACCACCACCTGGTGCGCGAGCGCACCCGCACCAAGGTCGGCCTGGTCGTCGAGGCCGGTGACGCCCGCGAGGTGCACCACATGGCGATGCTGGTCGGCTTCGGCGCGGCCGCGATCAACCCCTACATGGCCTTCGAGTCGATCGAGGACATGCTCGAGCGCGGTGCGCTGGAGATGCCGGGCAGCACCGGTGACAAGGCGGCCGACTACGCCGCGGCCGTCAAGAACTACAACAAGGCGGCCGGCAAGGGCGTGCTGAAGGTGATGTCCAAGATGGGCATCTCCACCATCGCCTCCTACCGCGGCGCGCAGCTGTTCCAGGTCGTGGGCCTGTCGCAGGAACTGTGCGACCAGTACTTCACCGGCCTGACCTCGCCGCTGGACGGCATCGGTCTCGACGACATCGCCGCCGAGGTCGCCGCCCGCCACCGGGTCGCCTTCCTGGAGAACCGCACCGAGCGCGCGCACCGCGAACTCGAGATCGGCGGTGAATACCAGTGGCGGCGCGAGGGTGAGTTCCACCTGTTCAACCCGGACACGGTGTTCAAGCTGCAGCACGCGACCCGCTCGGGTCAGTACTCGATCTTCAAGGAGTACACCAAGCTGGTCGACGACCAGTCCGAGCGCCTGGCCTCGCTGCGCGGCCTGTTCAAGTTCAAGACCGAGGGCCGGCACGCGATTCCGGTCGAGGAAGTCGAGCCGGCGAGCGAGATCGTGAAGCGCTTCTCCACCGGCGCGATGAGCTACGGCTCGATCTCGGCGGAGGCGCACGAGACCCTCGCCATCGCGATGAACCGTCTCGGCGGCCGCTCCAACTCGGGTGAGGGCGGCGAGTCGCCGGCCCGCTTCGAGCCGGAGGACAGCGGCGATTGGCGGCGCAGTGCGATCAAGCAGGTGGCCTCGGGCCGCTTCGGTGTGACCGCGCACTACCTGACCAACTGCACCGATATCCAGATCAAGATGGCCCAGGGCGCCAAGCCCGGTGAGGGCGGTCAGCTGCCCGCGCACAAGGTGTACCCGTGGGTCGCCGAGGTGCGGCACTCGACGCCGGGTGTCGGCCTGATCTCGCCGCCGCCGCACCACGACATCTACTCGATCGAGGATCTGGCCCAGCTGATCCACGACCTGAAGAACGCGAATCCGCAGGCTCGGATTCACGTGAAACTTGTCGCGGAGCCGGGTGTGGGAACGGTCGCGGCCGGCGTCTCCAAGGCGCACGCCGACGTCGTGCTGATCTCCGGCCACGACGGTGGCACCGGCGCCTCGCCGCTGACCTCGTTGAAGCACGCGGGCGGCCCGTGGGAGCTCGGTCTGGCCGAGACCCAGCAGACGCTGCTGCTCAACGGTCTGCGCGACCGCATCGTGGTGCAGGTCGACGGCCAGATGAAGACCGGCCGCGACGTGCTGATCGGCGCGCTGCTCGGTGCCGAGGAGTACGGTTTCGCGACCGCTCCGCTGGTGGTCTCCGGCTGCGTCATGATGCGCGTCTGCCATCTCGACACCTGCCCGGTCGGCGTCGCGACCCAGAACCCGGTACTGCGTCAGCGCTTCACCGGTAAGCCCGAATTCGTCGAGAACTTCTTCCTGTTCATCGCCGAAGAGGTGCGGGAGCTGCTGGCCTCGCTGGGTCTGCGCACGCTCGACGAGGCCATCGGCCGGGTCGACCTGCTCGACACCACCAAGGCCAAGGAGCACTGGAAGGCGAGCAAGCTGGATCTGTCGCCGATCCTCGACGATGTCGAGACGGCGTTCATGTACCAGGACCGCCGCAACACCAAGACTCAGGACCACGGCCTGGACAAGGCGCTGGACAACCAGCTCATCGCCCAGGCTGCGGATGCGCTCGAGCGCGGCAAGCCGGTCAAGTTCGAGACCAAGATCACGAACGTGAACCGCACGGTCGGCACCATGCTCGGCCACGAGGTGACCAAGCTCTACGGTGGCGCCGGCCTGCCCGACGACACCATCGACATCACCTTCACCGGTTCGGCGGGCAACAGCTTCGGCGCGTTCGTCCCGGCCGGTATCACCCTGCGGGTGTTCGGTGATGCCAACGACTATGTGGGCAAGGGCCTCTCGGGCGGGCACCTGGTGGTGCGGCCGTCGCTGAACGCGCCGGAGTCCTTCGTCGCCGAAGAGAACATCATCGCGGGCAACGTGATCCTGTTCGGCGCCACCAGCGGTGAGGCGTTCATCCGCGGCGTGGTCGGCGAGCGGTTCTGTGTGCGCAACTCGGGCGCCACCGCGGTGGTCGAGGGCGTGGGTGACCACGGCTGCGAGTACATGACCGGTGGCCGAGTGGTGATCCTCGGCGAGACCGGCCGGAACTTCGGTGCCGGTATGTCGGGCGGTATCGCCTACATCTACAACCCGAACGGCACGTTCGAAGCCAACCTCAACACCGAGTTGGTCGATATCGAACAGCTCGAGGGCGAGGACTTCACCTGGCTGCGCGACGTGGTCGCGAGCCATCGCGATGCGACGGGTTCGGCGGTGGCCGAACGCATCCTGAGCGATTGGTCGCAGCAGGTGAACCACTTCGTGAAGGTTATGCCTCGCGACTACAAGAAGGTATTGCTCGCTATCTCCGAGGCTGAGAAGGCCGGGCGGGATGTCGACGAGGCGATCATGGAGGCCGCACGTGGATAACGTGAGACGCGTGCAAGACGCACGGACGGCCGTGAGAGGCGAAATTACGGAGGCCGCACGTGGGTGATCCACAGGGATTTCTGAAGCACACCAAGCGGGAGCTGCCCACCCGCCGTCCGGTTCCGCTGCGACTGATGGACTGGAAAGAGGTCTACGAGGAGAGCTACTCCCACCAGACCCTGCAGACCCAGGCCAGCCGATGCATGGACTGCGGTATCCCGTTCTGCCACAACGGCTGCCCGCTGGGGAATCTGATTCCCGAGTGGAACGACCTGGTGTACCGGGACCGCTGGCGCGAGGGTATCGACCGTCTGCACGCGACCAACAACTTCCCGGAGTTCACCGGGCGGTTGTGCCCGGCGCCGTGTGAGGCGTCGTGTGTGCTCGGCATCAACCAGGATCCGGTCACCATCAAGCAGGTCGAGGTCGAGCTCATCGAGAACGCCTTCGACGAGGGTTGGGTGCAGCCGGTCTATCCGACTCGCCTGACCGGTAAGAAGATCGCGGTCGTGGGTTCGGGTCCGGCCGGTCTGGCCGCGGCCCAGCAGCTGACCCGCGCCGGCCACACCGTCACGGTGTTCGAGCGCGACGACCGCATCGGCGGTCTGCTGCGCTACGGCATTCCGGAATTCAAGATGGAGAAGCGCTTCATCGACCGCCGCCTGGCGCAGATGGAGGCCGAGGGCACCATCTTCAAGGCGGGCGTGAACGTGGGTGTCGACATCACCGCCGAACAGCTGCGCGAGCAGTTCGACGCGGTGGTGCTCGCCGGTGGTTCCACCATCGCGCGGGATCTGCCGATTCCGGGGCGCGATCTGGACGGCATCCACCAGGCGATGGAATTCCTGCCGCTGGCCAACCGCGTTCAGCTGGGCGATCCGGTCGCCGACGAAGAGGGCCTGCCGCGGATTCACGCCAAGGGCAAGAAGGTCGTCATCATCGGTGGCGGTGACACCGGCGCCGACTGCCTGGGCACCTCGCACCGGCAGGGTGCGGCCAGCATCCACCAGTTCGAGATCATGCCGAAGCCGCCGGCCGAGCGGGCGGAGTCGACCCCGTGGCCGACCTACCCGCTGATGTTCCGGGTCTCCTCGGCGCACGAAGAGGGCGGCGAGCGCGTCTTCTCGGTGAACACCGAGCGGTTCATCGGCGAGGACGGCAAGGTGACCGGACTGCAGGCGCACGAGGTTCGCAACGTCAACGGCCGCTTCGAGAAGGTCGAGGGCACCGACTTCACGCTGGAGGCCGATCTGGTCCTGCTGGCGATGGGCTTCGTCGGCCCGCAGAAGCCGGGTCTGCTCGAGGATCTCGGCGTGGGCTACGACCAGCGCGGCAACGTCAAGCGCGGTAAGGACTTCCAGACCACCGTTCCCGGCGTCTTCGTCGCCGGCGATATGGGTCGTGGGCAGTCGCTGATCGTGTGGGCCATCGCCGAGGGCCGGGCCGCCGCGTCGGCGGTGGACAAGCACCTCGAGGGCGAGACCGCGCTGCCGGCGCCGATCGCTCCGACGGCGGTCGCCCAGCGCTGACAACCGAAAATCAGAGGCGTCCACGGGCTTTCGAGCCCGTGGGCGCCTCCTTTTTCGCTCTGTAGTGCGGAAACGTGTACCCGAGTCTCAAACATCGGAAATCGGACGGGATTTCGAGCTCGGATGGCAGTTCCTCGATGCCGCCGTTATCCTGAGCACCGGTATGTCGTAAATGCTCTTGGTCCATGTCCGGACTCGTTGTCGCGAGGTCGTCTCGCTGCCGCGCGTCACGGAGGTGGGCGGTTTTTGCTTCGCCGGGAATTTACCGCGCGGCAATGTGGCGGCGGCATCATCAGCGGCGAATACATATGAGGAGCCCCGGCGAGGGCTGGCTTGAACTGGAGCAGCATGCGGTTGAAGAAGGTTGTCGCGGCCGCCGGGGCGGCAGTCGCGGTACTGGCTGGTATGGCAGTGTCGGGTACCGCGATCGGAAGCGGTTCCGCGAGTGCGGATCCCGGATGCCCGAGCCTGTATGTCGTCGCCATTCCGGGTACCTGGGAAACCGGTGATCACAAACCCGATCACATGGTCGGCCCCGGCATGCTGTCCGGTGTGACCCGCGGCCTGCCGAGTTCGACGGACGTCGACTACGTCAGCTACGCCGCGACCGCCTTCCCGTGGGAGGGCGATGTCTACGGCGCCTCCAAGAAGGAAGCGACCGACAACGCGCGCGGTCTCATCCAGGGGATGGCGGCCCGCTGCGCCGGTACGCATTACGCGATCGTCGGCTACAGCCAGGGTGCGGATGCCGCAGGCGATCTGGCGGCCGAGATCGGCACCGGCTTGGGCGTGGTTCCGCCGGACCGCGTTTCGGGTGTCGGCCTGATCTCCGATCCGCGCCGTTCTCCCACCGACGTCCAGGTCGGCCCGGTCGTCGGCGGCGCCGGCGCCGGTGGTCCGCGCGTGGGTGGATTCGGCTTCCTCAGCGACCGGGTGCGCACCATCTGCGCGGCCGGTGATCTGTACTGCTCCACCGAGGACACCGACTACGTCACCCGCTTCGCCGGCTTCCTGGCGCAGGCCTCCGGTGCGAGCGCGGCCAACCTGTGGCGTTACCAGCTCGAGGCGGGTTCGATCATCGGCGATCTGATGGCGCACGGTGGTGTCGCGGCTCTGCAGTCGCAGCTCACCGACGACGCCAACCAGCAGCGGGTGGAACAGCTCGAGCACTTCTACCAGTCCGGCACCCACACCTCCTACGGGAGCTACTCGGTGGGTGGCGGTCAGACCGCGATCACCTGGATGCACAACTGGATCGCCGGAATGGCATGAGCCGGTGATCCACCCGTGCAGGCCACCCCGCATCGAGCGGGGTGGCCTGCACCGTTTCCGGGATCAGCCGGCGGAACCGGTCGGCGGGAGCTGGGGCAGCTGCGGCGCGGGAGCCGGCTGGTTCTCCGGTCCGCGGTCCCGGTCGCCGCGGTGGTCGCCGTCGGGCCCGCGGTGGTCGCCGTCGTGATCGCGGTCGCCGGGGTGGTTGTCCCGGTCGATGGCGACCGCGCTGGGGGCATTGGCGGGGGTGTCGGCGAAGGCCGGCACGGCGAGCGCGGACAGGGGAACGACGACGAGCGCGCCGGCGACGGCGACGCGGGTCACGAGGCGGCGGGTGCGGTTCTTCGGCTTCGCGGTGTTCTGCAAGGTTTCGGCCTTTCGTCTGCGAAATATGGAGCCGCACTCTCGGTTTCGGGCCGGTCGGCCCGGCGGCTCACGAGTACATCGAAACGCCCCCGGCTGGGTCGGTGATGTCCGCGAACTGTGAATGAACTTTGAAGCCGGTCACGGTGCCGCGGATCCCGGTCACGGCCACTGATTCCGCCGCCCACATGGCAACGAGGGCCGCTCCTGCAAAGGAGCGGCCCTCGTATGCTGTGGCGGTCGATCAGCCGAACGAGCCGGTGGGAGGCGGTCCGGGAAGGAAGCCGTCGGGCCCGCCGGGCAGGAAACCGCCCGGGCCCGGCTGCCAGGGCCCGTGGTCGTGATCGTGGTGATGACGCCACCCGTCGTGGTCGTGATCGTGATCGTGCCAGTCGACGGGCGCGGCGGACGGGGTGTCGGCGAAAGCGGGAACGGCGACGGCTGCCACGGGGGCGGCGGCGACGGCGCCGGCGACGGCGATGCGGGCGATCAGCCTGCGGCGCGAAGAACTCTTGGAGAGCAACGGATTACCTTTCACTCGGAACACGGGCCGTCGTGCGGGGGCCCATGGTCACTCATCGAACGACTCGACCCTGGGATGGAAGAGCGATCGCGCTGGTAATCGGCTGTGAATTGTGGCGGCTGTTCAGTCCACCGGCAGATTGCGCGGCAACAACTCCCAGACGTGGCTGTTCTCGTTCACCGTCGCCGCGGTCCGGGTCCCGCTGCGCGAGAAGAGCACTCGGGTGATCGAGCAGTAGTCGATCGGAAAGGTCAGCGGCCGTTGCAGGCCGAGTACGTCCTGCAGCAGTACGTTGATCACCCCGCCGTGGGCGAAGGCGACGACCGTATCGGCCGGTTCGGCGGCCGCGACGATTTCGGCGATCGTGCCCAGTACCCGCGCCACGAATGCGGGACCGTCGATCTGTTCGGGCAGATGTCCGGCCTTGATCCGGTCGTAGGTGGCGCGGAAGTCCCGCTTGGCATCCTCGATCGGGATGTAGGCGGGTAGGTCGCGGTCGTATTCGGCCAGCCCGTCGAGCACCTCGACCGGCAGTCCCAGCTTCTCGGCCGTCGGCGCGGCGGTATCGCGGGCCCGCCGCTGCGGACTGCTCACCACCCGTGCGATGCGATGCTCGCTTCCCGCGAAGCGGGCGATCACCGCGGGTACCCGCCGGGCCTGTTCGACACCCAGTTCGGTGAGTTCGGGATCGGCGGGACCGGAGGTGGTCAGCACCCGTCCGGGCTGAGCGTGACGCACGAGAACAAGCTGCACGGATCTACTGTGCCGGACGCCGGTTCCGGGTTCGCGAACGGGTGCGCGCCTCGGACGCCGCAGGTGCGGTCAGCGTCCGTCGCCCTGGCCGGTGCGCGGTTTGACCAGCGGGAACGGCAGGGTTTCGCGGATGCTGCGGCCGGTGATCAGCATGACCACGCGGTCCACGCCCACACCCAGGCCGCCGGTCGGCGGCATCGCGAATTCCAGCGCCTCGAGGAAATCCTCGTCCAGCTCCATGGCCTCCGGGTCGCCGCCCGCGGCCAGCAGCGACTGTTCGGTCAGGCGGCGGCGTTGTTCGATCGGATTGGTCAATTCGCTGTAGGCGGTGCCGAGTTCGACACCCCATGCCACCAGATCCCAGCGTTCGGCGACACCGTCGATGCGCCGATGTGCGCGTGTCAGCGGTGAGACGGAGGTCGGGAAGTCGATGTAGAAGGTCGGTTCCTGGGTCCGGTCCTCGACGAGGTGTTCGTACATCTCGAGCACGATCTGCCCGGCGTCCCAGCCCGGCTGATACGGCACCTCGACCTTGTCGCACAGCAGTCGCAGCCGATCCACCGGGGTGTCGGGGGTGACGGTCTCGCCGACGGCTTCGGAGATGGCGCCGTGCACGGTGCGCACCGGCCAGTCGCCGGAGATGTCGACCTCGGTCAGCGTTCCGTCCGCGTCCGGTCGCAGGGCGACGCAGGCGCCGTTGGCCGCGATCGCCGCATTCTGGATCAGCTGGCGGCACGCGTGCATCATCCGCTCGTAGTCGCTGTGCGCCTCATAGGCTTCCAGAATCGTGAATTCCGGATTGTGGCTGTAGTCCACACCCTCGTTGCGGAACACCCGGCCCAGTTCGAAGACCTTCTCCATCCCGCCCACGCACAGCCGTTTGAGATACAGCTCCGGTGCGATGCGCAGATACAGATCCAGGTCGTAGGCATTGATGTGGGTGCGGAAGGGCGCGGCGTTGGCGCCGCCGTGCACCTGCTGCAGTACCGGTGTCTCGACCTCGAGGAAACCCCAGCCGTTCAGCGTGTCCCGCAGCGACCGCACCACCGCGCTGCGTTTGGCCAGCACCTCGCGCGCCTCGACGTTGATCGTCATATCGACGAAGCGCTGCCGCACCCGCGCCTCGGGGTCGGCGAGTCCGCGCCACTTGTCCGGCAGCGGGTGCAGGCATTTGCCGATCATCCGCCAGTCCTGGGCGAGCAGCGACAGTTCGCCGCGGCGGCTGCTGCCGATCTGGCCGCTCACCTCGATCAGATCACCCAGGTCGAAGTACTCGCCGAACGAACTCGAGCGGCGCGCGCCGACCCGGTCCCGGTCGATGAGGATCTGGATGTCGCCGGACCAGTCGCGCAGCGCGGCGAAGGTGACGCCGCCGTGATCGCGGATCCGCAACAGCCGCCCGCACACGCGCACCGTGGTGCCCTTGGGGGAGCGGCGGGCATCGGCGATCGAATGGGTCGGGGCGTAGGCCACCGGGTAGGCGTCGATATCGGCCGATTCGAGCCGGCGCACCTTGTCCATCCGCACCCGCACCTGCTCGGGACGGCGAGCGGCGGCCTGCTCGAGTTCCGAGGGCGGCGCCTCGGGCGGGCTGCCGTCGGCGTGCAGGCCCGTGAGGGTGGGCGGTACCGCGGAATGAAGACCGGTGTGCGCCGAGGCGTCCGGCTGCGTGCCGAACCGCGGCAGGAAGCCCTCGGCCAGCGCGCCGGCGAACGCCACTCGCGGCAGCTGGCGGCGTTCCTCGAAGATGAGGAACCGCGGCACCCACTGCGGCTGATATTTCACATTCGACCGGTACAGCGCCTCGAGCTGCCACCAGCGGCTGAAGAACATCAGCACACTGCGCCACAGCCGCAGCACCGGGCCGGCGCCGATCCGGCCGCCCTCCTCGAAGACCGAGCGGAACACCGCGAAGTTCAGCGAGACCCGGGTGATCCCGTACTGTTCCGAGGTCAGCGCCAGCTGGGAGATCATGAATTCCATGATTCCGTTGGGGCCCTTGGGATCTCGTCGCATCACATCGAGCGAGACACCGCTGCGGCCCCACGGTACCAGCGAGAGCATGCCCCATACGCGGCCGTCGCGGTCGAGCGCCTCCACCAGCAGGCTGTCTCCGTCGAGCCGGTCGCCGAGCCGGCCCAATGCCATCGAGAAGCCGCGTTCGGTTTCGGTGTCGCGCCAGGAATCGGCGCGGACGATCATCTGCGCCATCTCGTCCGGCGACAGTTCGCTGTGCCGGCGGACCCGGACGGTGAAGCCCTGTTTGTGTAAACGGTTGGCGGCCTGGCGGACCTGCTTCATCTCGGGCCCGGCCAGCGAGAAGGAACGGGTGTCGAGAATCGCCTCGTCGCCCAGCCGCAGCGCGGACAGGCCCGCCCGGCGGTAGGCGGTGGCGCCGAGTTCACCCGCACCCATCACGGCCGGGGCCCAACCGTATTCGTCGGCCAGTCGCAACCAGGCATCGATGGCCTGCGGCCACGCCTCCCGCACACCGATCGGATCGCCGGAGGCCAGGCAGACGCCGAGTTCGACGCGATAGGTGATCGCCGCTTTACCGCTGGGCGCGAACACCACGGCCTTGTCGCGGCGAGTCGCGAAGTAGCCCAGCGAATCCTCGACATCGGAACGGGCGAGCAGGCCGCGCACCGCGGATTCGTCCAGTCCGGTCATGGCGTTGGAGGCGCGCTGGGAGCGGAACAGCACCAGCGCCGCCGCCAGCAGCGCGATCGCGCCGAACAGGCCGAGCAGCAGATTCACCACATGCGGGGGATGCCCGTCGAAGTTGTTGTCCGCCACCAGAATTGTCGCCGTGACCCGCGAGACCGCCCACAGCGGGCGTTGCGCACCGCGGGGCAGGCTGCCGGGGAACAGTTCCACCAGCCCCCACCCGAGCAGACTGCCGATGATCAGCCCGCTGACCAGGACACCGAGTGCCTTCCACACCGCGCCCCGCCGCACCCGGGTGTAGAACTCCGGCCACGCCGCGATCATCAAGCCGACCACGGCCAGGTGGACGAACAGCGCGGCCAGGGCGTGCGGATCCTGCTCCTCGGCGAAATCCAGTCCGTTGGCGAGCGCGAACAGCGCCATGTACCCGACCAGCAGCCACCAGGCGATGCGTTTCCGGGACGCCGTCGCGCCGGCGAGCAGACCGACGATCACCGCCCACATCAGGTTCGTGTCGGGCGCGTCGAAATAGTAGGCGTCGAGGTAGTGCCGCGGGACCGAGGTGATGTAGCGCAGGCCGGGCGAAATACTCCACAGCGCACACAGAATCGAGAACACGCCGAGCACCAGGCCGACCAGGTGGGGGACTTCGCTCAGCCGACCGTGGGCGCGATGTGGAACCGGTGAGGAAGGGGATCTGCCGTCGCGCGAGTGAAGCTGGTCTTGCGTGGAAGTCACCGCACCAGTGTGCGGGCTGGGACCGCCCGAGGGGAGAAGGCCACCGGGCGAGTCCTGCTCGTGCACGGTCATATTCGATCCTTTCGCCGGACCCCGGTACCCATCGCGACGGGGGCGGCGTGCGGCCCGTCGGGCGCGGCGGTAAAGATGTAACCCATGTCGGATCCAGTCGATGTGCCGATCGAAGACGAAGTCATTCGACTCGGGCAATTCCTGAAGCTGGCCAATCTCATCGACAGCGGGTCGGAGGCCAAGACCGTGATCGCCGCCGGGCTCGTGCGCGTCAACGACGAGGTGGAACTACGGCGGGGCCGCCAGCTCCATGCCGGAGACGTGGTCGCGCTCGCCGGCCACCGCGTGCGGGTGGCAGGCGGATAGTTCGGCGGGCGCGGGGCCGGCGGCGATCGGCGACTCATTCCGCGCGGACGACGACCCCGTCGTGATCGCTGTAGAGCATCTCGCCCGGAACGAAGGTGACGCCGCCGAATTCGACCGGCACATCGCGTTCGCCGGATCCGGTCTGCGTGCTCTTGCGCGGATTGGTGCCCAGTGCCTTGATGCCGATGGGCAGGGTGCGCAGAATCGCCGAGTCACGCACGCCGCCGTTGACGACGACGCCGGACCAGCCGTTGTCGACGCCGCGTCCGGCGATCACGTCACCGACGAGGGCGGTGTGGACGCTCGCGCCGCCGTCGACGACCAGCACACGTCCTTCACCGGGTTCGCTGAGAGTCTGCTTGACCAACAGATTGTCCTGGAAGCAGCGAATGGTGACGATGCGCCCGCTGAACACCGGATTGCCGCCGAACTGCGTGAATTGCGTATCGCAGCTACGAATCTCGGGGCCGATCTCGTCGGCGAGGTCGGCGGTTGCCACTAGGTTTGCTGAATCGGTCACCAAATAAGCTTGCCATGCGGGCGGCGATCGAATCCTGAGACCTTCCCGCCGCCCGCCGCGGGCGCGGCCGGTTCAGCTGTCGAGGGTGCGCTGATACTCCGCGATCTTGGTCGTCAGATTGTGGGTGGTGTGTTTGACCGACAGCTTGACGAACGGCTCGATGGTCTTGCCCAGCACCTTGCCCGCGAGCCCGCCCGGTACCCGGTACTCGACGATGGCGTCCACCGTGCAGTCGCGGTCGCCGCGAGGATGGAACAGGAAGGTCGATTCGATCTCGAAGCCGGTCACGGCCTTCACCGCGATCGCGACGTTCTTCTCCCAGCGCACGATCTGCAGCCGCGAGGTCAGCGAGGCGGGACCCAGTTTGATCTCGGTGTCGAACGTCGCGCCCAGCCCGGCCACCTGATCGGTGATCGGGCGGAAGGAATGGACCTCGGTGACGAATTCCGGCAGATGGCGATAGTCGTTGACGTAGTCGAACGCGGTCTCGGCCGGCGCGGCGCAATCGGCCACGATCTTCACTGCGGTCATGCCGTAACCGTAACGTGTTCCAGTCCGGCCCGGACCGGATGTAATTGCTATCACTCCAGTTCGCAGGGCCTATCCGGCCCGGGCTCGGACTCAGGCCGTCACCGACAGTGTCGCCGCCAAGCCGAACACCGCCGCCATCACCACCACCTCGATCAGGGCCCGGCGCAGCGAGTCGTCCGCACTCATCCGATGGTCGGTGGCCACCGGAACCCAGCTGCGCCGCCACCACCAGCCGAGCCCGAGCAGCGCGAGGGCCATGATCGTCTTCGCGAGCAGGATGCGGCCGTACCCGGTGTCGGCCAGCGCGACCGGATCGCCGACGCGGACCAGCCCGTTGACCACGCCGGTCACCGTCACCGCCGCCACCGCGGGCAGCGCCCAGCCGGAATAGCGCGGCAGGATCACCGCCCATTCACCGCGGGTGCGCACCACCAGCGCCAGCGCCAGCAGCAGACCGAACCAGGCGGCCGCCGCGAGAGCGTGCACCGCGGCCAGAACCGAGCCCAGCGTCTGCTGCGACATATGGCCGGTGATCGGCCGCAGCACCAGCGTCACCGCGGCGAAGACCAGCACCAGGTCGGCGCTCGCGCGCTCCGGTCGCCGGAAGGCCAGCGTGCTGTAGCAGGCGACCGCCGCGGTGCCGATCAGCACGGCGATGCCGATCTGGCCGCCGCTGACATGTGCGACGTAGTCGCCGAAATCGCCGGCGCGCAACCGGCTCAGCGGGACCCCGACCACCTCGGCGGCCTCCGTGGACAGCAGCACGAATTCCGCGAGCGTCCAGAGCCCGCCGAACACGGCCAGCAGCCGCCACGCGGGCCGCAGCCGGTCGTGCAGGCGCGGCAGAGCCGCGAGGCCGAGAACCGTGGCGCCCAGCCCGTCGGCCAGGGTGCGTACCGGCGCCTCGGCCTGTACCGGATCGGGTGCGGCGAGCGCCCATCCGGCGGCGACACCGACGAGGGCGGCCGGGACGACCAGCAGCAGTGCGTAACGCAGTGCGGTCGATCTGCTGCCGGCCGTCCCCGGCCTCACGGTTTGCCGCCGCTGCCCGGCCGTCGAGAGCGACCGCCGAACAGCGCGAACGCCAGCCCACCGCCGAACAGGACGACCGCGGCCACGATGAACACCCACAGCGGAACGCCACCGGAATCGCCGTCACCACCGGAGCTGCTCTTGGCATCGGCCTTGGCCCCCGGTGTCCCGTGCCCCGGCGTGGTCAGCTCGAAGGTGCGGGTGCCGCTGACCGGATGGCCGTCGGCGGAGGTGACGCGGTACGCGATCGTGTAGGTGCCGGCCGGCCCGAGGTCACCGACCTCGACGCTGACGGTCGGCCCGTCCACCACCGGTTTTCCCTTCGACCACAGATTCCCGTCCGGGCCGACGACGGTCAGCGACGGAAAGCTCGGCTGCAGATTCTCGTTGAAGGTGATGCTGACCCGCGCCGGGCCGGACGCGAGTTTCGCGCCGTCGGCGGGGTCGGTGGATACCACCGTCGAATGCGCGGCAGCCGGACCGGCGACCGCGATCGTCAGGCCGCCCAGCGCCAGCGCACCGACCAGGGCGAACAGTATGCGGCGCATCATGCGCGCCGGCTCCGGATCAGGCTGCCGAGTCCGAGCGCGGCGCCGAGGGCGCCGAGCACCAGCCCGATACCGCCCAGCCAGCGCGCGGTGTTGTCGGAATCGGACTCGTCGCTGTCGGCCTCGCTCGACATGCCGGCCACGTGGTCGTGATCGGATCCGGCGGCCGCCAGCGTGACACTCGGTGCGGGGTGCTCGGGTTCGTCGCCGCCGGCCGGCATGGGTTCGTTCCAGTTGACGACCTTGCCGTCGCTGTAGGTCTGGGTGGCGGGGAAGCTGATCTTGTCCTGCTTCGGCAGCGGACCGACCGCGAGGGCGAAGCGCTGGAACTGTTCGGGGGTGATGCCGGGATTACCCGGGTTGGCGGTCCAGGTCACGGAGGTGAACTGGTTCTTGTCGTTCTTCTCGGTCTTGGCGGTCCAGCCCGCGACGGGTTCGGTGCGGGCCGCGGACAACTGCGGCAGCGCGACGGTCAGCTTGGTGGTGGACGCCGTCGCCGATTCGGTCGGCACGCGGAAGGTGATGACGGCGTAACCGCCCTGGGCCGCGCCGGGCGCGTCGGCGGTGACATGCGCGGCCGCGGTGCCGGAGGCGAGCAGGGCGAGACCTGCGGCGGCGCCGGTCGCGACCAGGGCGCGCGACAGTGAGGTGGACATAGTTGAGCGCACGATGGGTGACTTTCTCGGTACTCGGCGATGTGCCGGGGGAAGTGCCTGGGGTCGGGAGCGGTTCAGGCGAGTACCGGTGGTGCGCGGGAGCCGAGGGCGCCGGCGCGCCATTGCTGCCACGGTGGCCGCACGGAACTCCGCCACCGGGGTGTGGCGATATCCACCGGCGGCAGCGGCCGGGTCGTGACGGCCCGGACCGAGTGGGAGACAGCGGCATACAGACGTTCGACGGCCACGATGAGCGCGGCACAGGCCACGGTCGCGAGCGTGTGCGCCAGCGTCATCCAGCCGCTCGGGAAGATCGACGTCAGCCCGGAAAAGCCGCTCCCGCACGATGTTTCACCCGGTCGGTGGGCGGGCAGCAGACTCAGCGCGATATGGGAAACCGCCTGTCCGCCACCGAGTGCCGCCAGGACGCCGGTCCGGCCCCACGCACCGCCGGCGGGCGGCAGCATCGAGGCTGAGGTTCCGGCGACCGTCGCGCTCAGCAGGAGCAGCGCCAGCGTCGCCGAGCCGGGATAGCCGCCGTCGGCCCAGCCGTGCGCGGCGGTCGCGAGGACGACCACCGCCATACCGACCAGGCCGCCGCGCAGCCCATCGATGCCCGGCCGCCGGACCGCTCGCCGGGACGGCGGGGATCCGGTCGCGGGCCGGGCACGAGGCAGCATGGCGGAACGGCGGTCAGTGCACGCCGAGGCGCGCGAGGATATCGGCTTCGACGCCGGAGAGTTCGTGCGAGATGGAGTTGTGCACCGCCCGGCGGCGCGGCGCGGGCATCTGCTCGGCGGTCCGCACGGCCGCGGACAGGCTGGCGAGCCGGTCGCGGGTGGCGGCCACGAACTTCTGCGTCTCGCCGCTCTTGTCACCGGAGTTCTCGATACCGGCCAGAGTCGATTCGACGCCGGTGATGCGGGCCTGCAGGCGGGCGCCGTGACCGGTGAAGTTGCCCAGCTCGCCGAGGCCGATACCCAGCCGGTGGGCGCGGCGGGTGTCGATCTGGCCGCGGACGAAGGTGGCGGCCCGGTAGGCCAGCGGCGCCAGCACCGGCACCAGCACCCGCGCCACGCCCAGATACTTCTTCACCTGGCTCGCGGTGAGCAGTTCGCGGTCGGCGCGTTCGGCGGTCTTGAGGGCGGCCTTCTCCTCGGCCTTCAATGCCGCGATCTGTGCCTTCGCCACATCGCGCTGGGTGCGGAGTTCGGCGCGCTGGCGTTTGCGTTCGTTGCGGGCGCCGAGTTTGGCCTCCATCGCGGCCTTGTGCTTGAGGGCTTTCGCCTCGGCTTTGCGGTCCGCACGCCGCTTGCGCTTGGTGAACAACCCCATCGAAAGCCCTCCGTCACGAAGTTCCGTCATGCTGATATACCCACATGCCACACGGTTTGCGCCAACTGTAGCGGGATGCGCACCCGGGGGCGCCGTCGCGGCGGCCGGTGCACGGTCGGGGCGCGTGCCGATCCGGGCTCGCCCGCCGCGTGAGTGCCGAGGTAGCGGCTCCGCGTACGCCCGGCACGCAGGCGGTTCGCGGGAGTGTCGGAGGTAGGGACCATACTGCTTAGCGTGTATTCGGGCAGCGGCGACCAAGACGGTCGCGAGGAGGACGGCGGAGGCGACGAGCGGCGGGCTGCTGCTCGACGAACCGTCGTGGTGCCCGCCGAAGTGGAACGGGCGCAGCAGGTTTCGGCCGGCACGGCGAGTGCTCCGGCCGGGCCCGCGAATCCGTCGGCGCCCGCCGGGTCCGGCGAGCACCCGCCGCGCATCGCCTATGTCGACGCCCGCGCGCTGGTCGGCTGCCGGCACCGGCTGCATCTGGACGCGACTCATCCGGAACGGCTGCTGGGGGTGCCGGAGGACGCGGGTGTCAAACAGCGCCGCGACGCCGCCACCGCGCATCGCTCGAAGGTCCGCGACACACTCGTCGCCGCCGATCCGCGGGCATGGGTGATCATCGACCCGGATCAGCACGCGAGCGGCCGCGCCGAGGACACGCTGCGCGCGTGTGCGGAAGGGGCGCAGCGCATTTGGGGCGCATTGCTACCGCAGGAGGCCGATACCGGCCGTCGCGGCGGCTGCGAGATCCTGTTGCGCGATACCGATCGCGGCGGCTACATCCCGATCATCGTGGTCAACCACAAGGTGACCGACCCGCGCCAGCCGGATCCGGCCGATTTCCATCCCACCACCTCCGATCTGTACCGCTGGGATCCGCGCCCCGACCGGCACGTCCGGGTCCGCACCCAGCCGCGCGACCAGCAGCGGCTGGCCCATCTCTACCGCATGTTGCAGCGGCACGGGCTGGCCAGTCCGGCGCTGGTCGGCGGCGCCATCGGCTATCACTTCGACCGGATCCTGGTGCACGATCTGGCCCCGGTGCTCGACGAGTACGACCGGCGTTATGCCGACCGCATCGCGGTGGTGCGCGGTGAGCTGCCGACGGTTCCGTCCAAGGTGCCGGAATGCCGGCAATGCCCGTGGTGGACGCGGGCGCCCAGTGTGACCGGCGGTGAGCGTCCGGATATCACCGAACCACCCGCCGTGAGCTGTGAGGGCTGGCTGGCGGCCCACCGCGACGTCAGCCTCGTCGCACCCGGCTCACGCGCCGAACTGCTGCGCCGCCACGGTGTGCAGACCATCGACGACCTGGCCGAGTGGACCGCCGAGGAGCCCGAGGACTGGCAGTACGAGCCGTTCGCCGAGACGGTCGTGACCGCGCGTGCCTGGATCTCGGGCGCGCCTCTGGTCCGCCGCGTGGACCGGGTGCGGGTCACCCGGGCCGACGTCGAGGTCGATGTCGACCTGGAGAGCTATCAGGAGTACGGCGCCTACCTGTGGGGGACCCTGCTCGACGGGGTGTATCGCCCCTTCTTCACCTGGGACCCGCTGCCGACTGCCGACGAGGCCCGCTCGTTCGCCGAATTCTGGACCTGGCTGATGGCGGTGCGCGCCGACGCGGCCGCGGCGGGCAAGACGTTCGCCGCCTACTGCTATTCGCGCACGGCCGAGGACAAGTGGCTCTACGAATCGGCGCGCCGATTCGCCGGACGGCCCGGCGTCCCGACCGCGGACGAGGTCCGTGCCTTCGTCGACAGTCCGCAGTGGGTGGATATGTTCCAGGCGGTGTCGGAGCAGTTCATCTGCCCGAACGGCAAGGGGCTCAAGAAGATCGCCCCGGTCGCCGGATTCGGCTGGCGCGATCCCGAGGCCGGCGGCGAGGCGTCGATGAGCTGGTATCGCCTGGCGGTCGGATACGACGGTGCGCCCGATCTGTCGCAGCGCACCCGCCTGCTGGAATACAACGAGGACGACGTCCGCGCCACCCAGGTGCTGCGCGAATGGATGGCGCCGGCGCAGCCGCGGGCGCACAGTGCCGACGCGGAGGTTCCCGCGATGACCGACTTTCGCGAGCCACCCGCGGTCCGTCGTAATATCTGCACGTGACCGATCACGTCGAACAACTGGAGTTTCAGGCCGAGACCCATCAGCTTCTGGAACTGATGATCCACTCGGTCTACTCGAACAAGGACACCTTCCTGCGGGAGTTGATCTCGAACGCCTCGGACGCGCTGGACAAGCTGCGGCTCGAGTCGTTCCGGGACAAGGATCTCGAGGTCGACACCTCGGATCTGCATATCGAACTCGAGGTCGACAAGGACGCCCGGGTGCTGACCGTCCGTGACAACGGCATCGGCATGTCGCGCGCCGAAGTGGTCGATCTCATCGGCACCCTGGCCAAGTCCGGCACCGCGGAACTGCGCCGCCAGCTGCTGGAATCCAAGAGCGGCGAGGGCGCGGTGAGCTCCGAAGACCTCATCGGCCAGTTCGGTATCGGCTTCTATTCGACCTTCATGGTGGCCGACAAGGTCACGCTGACCACCCGCCGCGCGGGTGAGTCCGAAGGCACCCGCTGGGAGTCCGCGGCCGGCAGCTCGACCTACACCATCGAAACCCTCGACGACGCGCCCCAGGGCACCGCGGTGTCGCTGCATCTGAAGTCCGCGGACGAGGACGATCACCTCTTCGATTACACGCAGGAGTGGAAGCTCCGCGAGATCGTCAAGAAGTACTCGGACTTCATCTCCTGGCCGATTCGGATGCAGGTGGAGCGCACCGTCACCGAGGGTGAGGGCGAGGAGAAGCAGGAAAAGACCATCCTCGAGGAGCAGACGCTCAATTCGCAGAAGGCGCTGTGGACGCGCCCGCGCAGCGACGTCTCCGACGAGGAGTACAAGGAGTTCTACAAGCACGTCTCGCACGCCTGGGACGATCCGCTGGAGATCATCCCGCTCAAGGCCGAGGGCACGTTCGAGTATCAGGCGCTGCTGTTCATCCCGTCGCACGCGCCGTTCGATCTGTTCATGCGCGAGCACAAGCGCGGCGTGCAGCTCTACGTGCGCCGGGTGTTCATCATGGACAACTGCGAAGAGCTGATGCCGGAGTATCTGCGCTTCGTCAAGGGTGTGGTGGACGCGCAGGATCTGTCGCTGAACGTCTCGCGCGAGATTCTGCAGCAGGACCGGCAGATTCA
Source organism: Nocardia aobensis NBRC 100429 (assembly GCF_000308375.1). Taxonomy (GTDB): domain Bacteria; phylum Actinomycetota; class Actinomycetes; order Mycobacteriales; family Mycobacteriaceae; genus Nocardia; species Nocardia aobensis. The sequence continues at coordinate 37,650 of NZ_BAFQ01000005.1, forward strand.
GATGATCCGCAAGCGCCTGGTCCGCAAGGTGCTGTCGACGATCAAGGATCTGCAGAGCGCCGAATCGGCCGAATCCGGCTCCGACGACGCCACCGCGACAGAGTCGAAGTACCGGACCTTCTGGAACGAATTCGGCCGAGTTCTCAAGGAGGGTTTGCTTTCCGACTTCGACAACCGCGAAACCATTCTGCAGGTCTCGTCTTTCGCCTCGACGCACTCGGATTCCGAGCCGACCACGCTCGCGCAGTACGTGGAGCGCATGGCCGAGGGCCAGGACCAGATCTACTACATGACCGGTGAATCCCGGCAGCAGATCGAGAATTCCCCGCATATGGAGGCCTTCAAGGCCAAGGGCCTCGAGGTGCTGATCCTCACCGACCCGGTCGACGAGATGTGGGTCGGCTCGGTGCCGGACTTCGACGGCAAGCCGTTCCAGTCGATCGCCAAGGGTGAGGTCGATCTGGAGACCGAGGAGGAGAAGAAGGCCTCCGAACAGCTGCGCGAACAGCAGGAGAAGGATTTCGGCGAGGTGCTGAAGTGGCTGCAGGAGACGCTGAGCGACAGCGTCAAGGAGGTCCGCCTGTCCTCCCGCCTGACCACCTCTCCGGCCTGTGTCGTCGGTGATGTCTTCGACTTCACCCCGCAGCTGGAGCGCATGTACCGCGCGTCCGGCCAGGCGCTCCCGGAATCCAAGCGGATTCTGGAACTCAACCCGGAGCATCCGCTGGTCACCGGCCTGCGCGATGCGTACGCCAAGGACAAGGAGTCCGAGGATCTGGGCGCGACGGCCGAATTGCTCTACGGCACAGCGGTTCTGGCCGAAGGCGGCGAACTGAAGGACCCGGCCCACTTCGCCCGGCTCCTGGCCGACCGCCTCACCAAGTCCGTCTGACAACCACGACCGTCCGACCACGACAACCGAAACACCGAGGCCCGCAAGGAATTTCCTTGCGGGCCTCGGATTGGGAACGGGCCGCCGTCAGCGGCGCGTCAGTCGACGGTGCAACCGGCGACCGGCTTGTCGTTCAACCGGTCCATCAGATAGGGAATGACACCGCTCGGGCTGAAACCGTCGATGATCTCCGGACCGAAGTGGTTCGGCAGCGCCATACCGGGCAGGATCGGCGGGAGACCGTTACTGCGGAAGGTGACGGTGGCACCCTTGCCGCACCAGTCGTCGGCGAGCTGCCGCGCCTGCGGATAGGGCACGGTGTCGTCGTTGACCCCGCTGGTGATCAGAACCGGTGCGGTGGGGCTGAGGGTGCCGATGCGCTGCCGGTTCAGGATGTCCATGGCCGCCGGTACTTCGCGCAGGTTGTCCATAAACGGCCGATGGTCCCGGGTGAAGTCACTGCCGCGCAGGAGCGGATGCTTCAGGATTACATCGCCCACACAGCTGTCCCGCAGTTCCGCGAGCAGGCTCTCACCCTGCGGCGTCACGTGCTTGTCCAGCTCGGGCTTCAAATCCGGATAGCGTTCCAGGAATCCGTTGAGGGCGTAGGCGACCACACCACCGATGAGGTTTCCGTCGATCTTCTGCAGAACCGCGCTCAGATCGGCGGTCGGCGCGCCGGCCCACACTCCTTTCAGGTTCAGCTCCGGTGCGTAGCTCGGCTGCAACTCCGCCGCGGACGCGGTCGCACCGCCGCCCTGGGAGTAACCCCAGAAGGCGAGCGGCGTCTGCGCTCCGGTACCCGAGAGCGCATTCGCGGCGCGCGCCGCGTCGAGAACGGCGTGCGCCTCTTCCACCCGGTTGACGTAGGTGTGGACACCGGGCGTGCCCAGTCCGATGTAGTCGGTGACGAAAACCCGGGCGCCCAGCGCATGCCACACCATCGCCGATACCGCCTCCTGATTGGCGGAGATGCTCGGCGGGGTGATCCGGGCGTAGAGACCGGTGGCGAAGGCCTCCGACGGCGCGCACTGATCGCCCTGTCCGGAGGTACCGGGCGCGATCACGACGGTCGGCCGCGGTCCGGTGCCCTGCCAGGCGGCGGTGGCGTCGAGGTAGGTGCCGCTGACCGCGGTGGGAGCGCCGTCCTGGGTCTGCGAGGTGTACATCACCTTCTGCGCGTTCGCGGGCCACGGCCCGAATCCCGGCGGCGCCACGAAAACCGGCATCGCCTCGGTCTTGATCACCGCTCCCGGCGTGGCCGCGAATTGTGCCGGGGGAATGTAGAACTCGCTCACCGGCGTGGCGGTGGAGGTGCCGGCGGCCGCGCAACCGAGCGCCGCGCCCACACATGCCGCAGCCCCGAGCGCGACCATCCGGCGGAAACCGCCCTCACGCCGTCTCGGCGATCCACTCGCCCGCGAGTGTGGTGCTCTGTCACCCAGTTGCATCGTCACGACCTGGCCTTTTGAACTTACTACCCAGTAGAATCGGCTTTAACATAGCCTTAATTCCCCCTGGGGAGAAATACCTGGTCACTCGCACCGAAGTTACGCCGCCGAGATTGTGATGGTTCACAACAAGCGGGCGATCGACGCAAAAGGCCGACACGGGAATCCGTGTCGGCCTCGGCTCGACGTCAGCGCGGCGCCATGCGCAGCGCACCGTCCATGCGGAAGGTTTCGCCGTTCAGGTAGTCGTGCTCGGTGATGTACTGCGCGAGCTGCGCGTACTCGTCCGGGCGGCCCAGGCGCGAGGGGAACGGCACGCCGGCCTCCAGGCCCTTGCGGTACTCCTCGGTGACGCCGGCCAGCATCGGGGTGTCGATGATGCCGGGGGCGATGGTGTTGACGCGGATGCCGAACTGGGCCAGGTCGCGCGCGGCCGGAACGGTCATGCCGGCCACGCCGCCCTTGGAGGCGGAGTAGGCGATCTGGCCGATCTGGCCCTCGAACGCCGCCACCGACGCGGTGTTGATCACGACGCCGCGCTGGCCGTACTCGTCCACCGGCTCGGTCTTGGAGATGGCGTCGGCGGCCAGGCGCATCACGTTGAAGGTGCCCAGCAGATTCACGGTGATCACGGTCCGGAACAGCTCCAGATCGTGCGGGCCGTTCTTGGACAGGATGCGTCCCGCCCAGCCCACACCGGCGCAGTTGACCACGATGCGCGGCGGCACACCGGATTCGACGACCTTCGCCACCGCGGCGGCGACCTCGTCGTTGCTGGTCACATCGGTCGGAATCAGGGTGACACCGGCGGGGACGCTGTCGCCGGCCCGTTCGATCGACTGAGTCAGATCGAGACCGAATACGGTCGCACCCTGGTCGGCGAAGCGTTGTGCGGTCGCGGCGCCCAGACCGGACGCAGCTCCGGTGATGATCGCGGCGGAGCCCGAAATCTCCACGGTGTTTGGTCCTCTCGTTAGTGACGGCCCTATGGGTACTGGCCTTCCGTCAACAGCACCATATCGGGCGTGGGTGCCGTCACAGCCGGGGGTGCGCCGCGTGGGAAGCCGGCGCCGCGCAGAATGGAAGACAACCAGCTAGTTTCGTTTGTGAACCGGTACGCGATCGAACGATGGAGTTGCCACATGACCGCCTCGGCCCCCGCGGACCGCCGGCTACCTCGGGGCCGCCACGGTATCCCGCGGGAAACGGTCGTCCAAGACCAGCGCGACCGGATTCTCGCGGCGATGGCGGATGCGATGGCCGCCCACGGATATGTGGGCACGTCGGTCGCGGCGGTGATCAAGCGTGCGGGAGTGTCGCGGGAGACGTTCTACGAGCAGTTCCGCTCCAAGGAGGACTGTTTCGAGGCGGCCTACGAGCGGGCGGTGGAACAGCTGATCGCGCGCATCCAGGACACGCTGCGGCCGCGGCCCGACGCCCCCGCCGAACCGCCGATCGGCGCCCTCCTCGACGCCTATCTCGACGGCTTGGCCGCCGAACCGGCCTACGCGCGCCTGTTCCTCGTCGAGGTCTACGCAGCCGGTCCCACCGCGATCGCGCGGCGCGCGGAACTGCAGGAATCGTTCGTCGCGCTCGTCGCGGACATTCTCGACGCCCGCACCGATCAGCAGCGCTTCGCGTGCCGCACCATGGTCGCCGCCCTCAGCGCCATGGTGACCACCCACGTCGCCGCCGATGATCTGGACGGGCTGCGGGAATTGCGCGAGCCCATGCTCGAGCTGGTTCACCGCAGCGGCGACTTGTTCGGCGGCGCGCCCGCCGACCCCGGCGCCCTCGGCCGCGCCGATCCGCGGGAGCATTTCGATCCCTGGTGACCACCGCCGGACGCCGGCTCAGTCGAGGCAGAACTCGTTGCCCTCCGGATCGGCCATCACGATGTGACCGTTGCCGAGCGGGGGAGCGGGTTCGTGGCGCTGCAGCCTGGTCGCACCGCGGGAGACCAGCCGCTCGGCCTCGGCCTCCAATGCGGCCATCCGGTCGTCGCCGGTCAGGCCCGGGGCCGCCCGCACATCCAGATGGACTCGATTCTTGGCCTGCTTGCCTTCGGGCACCCGCTGAAAGAACAGCCGCGGGCCGGCGCCCTCCGGATCGATCAGCGCCGAGGCGTCGTTGCGCCGTTCCGGCGGCACGTTCATGGCCGCCAGCGCCTCGTCCCAGGTCCGGAATCCGGGCGGTGGATCCTGCAGCCGGTAGCCGAGGGCCTCGGCCCAGAACGCGGCCAATTCCGCGGGATCGCCGCAGTCGAAGGTGATCTGGACATCGCGAGCCATCAGCTCGCCTCCTGTCGGTCGTGGTGCAGGTAGAGGTCGCGCAGCAGGCACACCTCCGCCAGATGGTGGATCAGTTCGCGGTTGATGTGCAAAATCAGCGCCGAGAACGGGAATTCGGCATAGGGTCCTTCGGCAGCACCGCACGCACGGTTCAGGCCGTCCTCGTCCAGCGATCCGATGCCCTCCAGCCAGGTGGCATATTCCGAATCGAGCTGGGCCAGTGCGTCTTTCGCGGTCTCGGCGTATTCGAACGAATGGTAATCGGTGGCCGCGCGCCCGAAATGCGCCGCGTTACGCACGGCGAGGACGCCGACGATCACATGGCCCAGCCGCCAGGCGATCGTCGTGAACGGCGCCGGCTCCGGCGGCGGGAAGGCGAAGTCGATGGTCATCGCGCCCGAACCACCCTGGATCGGTGCGCTGCCGGTGGCGCGCGGGTGCAGATTCCAGCAGCCGGGCACGGGCTCCCAGAAGTACTCGTCGTCGGTGAGTCCGTCGAGCCGGGGGCGGAGCTGCTGAGTCCAGTGCCAGTCGATCTGCTCGCGCAGCAGAGTGTTCCAGTCGGTCATGGGCACAGCTTCGCGCCAATAGCGGACAGCTACCTTCCGCGATCTGTGCCACGATGAGCGAATGACCGTCGAGGCGACCACCGAACGGGTGTTGCGGCTGCTGGCCCTGCTGCAACGCCGGCCGTCGTGGACCGCTACGGAACTGGCCGACGAGCTGGGCGTCACCGACCGTTCGGTGCGCCGCGACGTGGAACGACTGCGCGCGATCGGTTATCCGGTACAGGCCACGGCCGGCGTCGGCGGTGGATACCGGCTCGGTGCGGGGACGCGGCTGCCGCCGCTGTTGCTCGACGACGAGGAGGCCATCGCCACGGCGGTGTCGCTGCGCCTGGCCACCGGAGGAACCGTCGCCGGCGCGGGCGAGGCGGCGCTGCGGGCGCTGACGAAGCTCGATCAGGTGATGCCGCCCCGATTGCGTGCCGAGGTGCGCGCGGTACACGACGCCACGGAGACCATGGTCGGTCCGGGTATCGAGATCGATGCGGAACTGCTGATGACCCTCGCCCGGGCCTGCCGCGACGCCGTCCGGGTCCGCTTCCAGTACTCGGGCCGTAACGGGACTGCCGGTGAACGGACCGTCGAACCGGTCCGCATGGTCACCACCGGCCGGCGCTGGTATCTGATGGCACGCGATATCGATCGCGACGACTGGCGCACCTTCCGCCTCGACCGCATGCGGGAGGTGCGCGCCACGACCTGGCGTTTCCGGCCGCGGGACCATCCGGATCCGGTCGGCTACGTCCAGCGATCGGTGGCCGAGGCGCCCTACCGCCATCTCGCCCGGATCCGCGTCCACGCCGATTCCGCCCGGGTACGTGATCTGATTCCGCCCCAGGTCGGCCGCGTCGAAGACGATCGCGACGGCTGGTCGGTACTGGTGGTGGCCGGCGACGACCTCGACTGGCTCGCGGTTCGCGTCGTCCGCCTCGGCTTCGAGGTCGACGTGCTGGAGCCTCCGGAACTCCGCGAAGCCGCCGCTCACCTGGCGCGCGATCTGTCGGCCCTGGCCGAACCGGGACCAGCCGAACCGGGACCAGCCGAACCGAGCTGAGCCGACCGCCGTGGGCGGGTCCCTCAGCGTCCGTGCAGTGAATGCGGTTCGGCCGGCTCCTCGTCGGTCCGCTTCGACCGCCCGAGCAGTCCCCACAGCGCGCCGCCGACCAGCGGTACCACCGCCGCGATCGAATACTCGCCGAGTTTGCCCAGGTCCGGCGCTATCGCGCCGAGCAGGGTGGCGGCACCGATGTACAGGAACAGCAGGCCGGACGCGACGGCGACCGCCCGGCCCGGAATGTGCTTGCCGACGGTGATGCCGATGGCGATGGCGAGACCGCCGGCGGCGACCATGCCCGCGACCGAACCCACCCAGACGGCCACCCAGCTGTGATTCGAGGCCAGGGCGATGGTCGCGAACATGGTGCGGTCGCCGAGTTCGGCGAGCAGGAACGACGAGATCACGATGAGGAAGGCACGGCCGGGGGAGGCGGGACCGGCGGTCTCGGGTTCGTCGGGATCGGGTTCCTCGTGCCGGGCCGCCCACAGCGTCCACACGCCGACCGCCAGCAGGATGAGGCCGGTGCAGAGTGCGATGAAGTCGGTGGGCAGGGCCGCTCCGAGAAAATGTCCGACGCCGACGGCGATCACATTCACCAGCACGCTCGCGACGGTGATACCGCCCAGCACGATCCACCAGCGGTAACGCAACGCGAAGGTCAGGGCCATCAGCTGCGATTTGTCGCCGAGTTCGGCGACGAAGAGCACGCCGAAGCTCAGTAGTATCGCGGCGATCATCATCGGCTCCCAGGTCTCCGGCGTATCGGCCGAAGACGGGGCGCCCTCAGCCGACCACGCCCGTATGAACGGTCTGTCGTCGGCCGAAGGTCTCGCCCACCGGAAATCCGGTTCGGATGGCCGGATCCGTCCAGCGGATCAGTATGTCGACCATGCGATTGCGGGCTACTCCCCTTCGCTGCCTTTCAGCCTACCCTTACCTGCGCGCTGCCGCCAAGTCCCTGTTGCCGAAATCGCAATGCGCACAATAAGTTTGGCGATGCGGCCGAAAAGTTTCGGGTACCCGTCGAAGGTGTTTCGCCGGGGCTCCGCACCGGGTTCGGACGTCCGTGCCGCGGGTGGTGGGGTGCCCGTCGGCCTCAGGCGGCGAGCAGCATGGCCAGCACCGCGGTATCCGGATCCGAGATCGGGTCCACGCCCACGCGGCTGACCATCGAGGTGACCGTGCCGTCGAGTTCGGCCTCCACCCACGCCGCCCGGTGCGCGAGCCCCAGATGCGGAATGCCCGGCAGCAGAACACATCCCGACGCGGCACCGACACATTCGGGCAGCGACGGATTGGTCTCCGAGGGGGGATGCAACATCATCAACGCGGGTGGCACATGATCGGCGAAGCGTCCCGGTTCGATCGCTTCCTCGCCCAATACCGGCCCCTCGGCCACCACCAGTCCGACGGTGTCCGGATGCGGATCGTCGGGCAGTTCTTCGCGCGCTCCGAAGACCGTCGTGGTGGTCAGCAGGCCGGGCAGACTCGCCACCCGCACCGCGAGCGCCAGCAGTTGCGCCCATTCCTTGGTCGTATCGGGCCAGCGCCCGGAGATCACGAAGCCACGCAGTATGCCGCGCGCCTGGAACGGCGTGATCCCGACCGGATTGTTCGTACGCATCGGATGCCTCCCGAACTGTCAACGGGGGCGGCTCCGCGATGAGCGAGCCCGTCCTCGACCTATCGTGCGATAGGAGTACCCGAGAATGACTCGAACAATGTCTGGCACACAAGTACCAGAGAGTGCTAAATCGCAGGTAACACGGCCGAAACGCAACTCAGGCCATACCCGGCGGGTATGGCCTGAAGTCGCGGAGAGGCATATCAGCCGAAGATCAGGCCCTTGCCCTGAGCGACGGCCTTGGCGAAGCGCTCCTGCACGTCGGCCCAGTTGACGACATTCCAGAACGCCTTCACGTAATCGGCCTTGACGTTCTTGTACTGCAGGTAGAAGGCGTGCTCCCACATGTCGACCTGCAGCAGCGGGATGATGCCGAGCGGCACGTTGGCCTGCTGGTCGTACAGCTGGAAGGTCAGCAGCTTCTGACCGAGGGTGTCGTAACCCAGCACCGCCCAGCCCGAGCCCTGCAGGCCGTTGGCGGCAGCGGTGAACTGCGCGCGGAACTTGTCGAACGATCCGAACTGGTCGTCGATCGCGGCGGCCAGGTCCCCGACCGGCTTGTCGCCGCCGTTGGGGGACAGGTTCTTCCACCAGATGGAGTGGTTCACGTGACCACCGAGGTGGAAGGCCAGGTTCTTCTCGTGCAGGAAGATCGCACCGTGGTCGTCGGCCTCGCGCGCGGCTTCCAGCTTCTCGAGCGCGGTGTTGACGCCGGCGACGTATGCGGCGTGATGCTTCGAGTGGTGAATCTCGTTGATCTGCCCGGAGATGTGAGGCTCCAAGGCGCCGTAGTCGTAATCCAGATCTGGCAGCGTGTACTCAGCCACGATGTCCCTTCCTCATGATGTCGGCGCGTGTACCCGGTCATGTCGAGCACACCAACCTTCATTCGTACACCCGCTCGATGCAACCGGGTCCGGTCCACCCTAGATTCCCACGGCCCGAAATCGACGGCTCGGCCAGGATCGAGGGCGCACGCCCGTGGTATGCCCCGGCTCGGAGATTTATTCACGCTGAACGCATGTCGGCGCGATTTCGCCCGGATCGCGGTACGGAGTTCCGCCACGCCGGCGGTGGGCCGGCGGCTACATCGGCGGTGCGACGTCGGGCAGCATCGTGCGCGGATCGCACGAGTCGTGTGCCTTCCACCAGCGCCGCGCGCCGGCCGCGAATTCGTCGAGGCCGACCAGAGTTCCGTCGGCGGTCTCGATGGTGACGTCCTCGAACCAGACCCGCACATCCAGCTCGCGCGGATCGGTGCCCTCCTGCTGGGAGAACTCGAGGACGTGGGCCGGGGTCCGAGCGCTGATCGTGGTGTCGAAACTCAGCAGCTCGCGCCACAGCGCCCAGCCACTGTCGTCGACGTCGATGAAATCCCAGCCGTGCAGGGCGCCGCCGCCGAATCCGGCGATGGCGTCCCCGAGGGTGTCGAGGGTGAGCGGGAAGATGCGCGGTGCCAGATCGTCCCAGCGCTGCCGGCGCAGGGATGCCGCGACCCGGCTGACCCCGGACAGTGTGAGCGACACCCGGCCGTCGGCGGGCTGCCCGTCACCGGGGAGGGTGAGTACCTCCAGTTCGATTCGAAGTCGTCCGTCCGCGGCGTCGACCACGAGTCCGAGACAGGTCGCCTCGGCGAGTGCGGTGTTGAGCCCGGTCGTATCCAATCCGTCGAGTAACGCCCTGCTCGCGTCCATAGCGTCAGGCTACCGATTCCCCGCCGTAGAGCCCGGTATTTGGGTTTCTCGCTAGTGTTGTCGTTTTTTTGCCGAAGAGAGGGAACCGATCGGTCAGCCGCCCCGTCCAAGTATGTGTCGGGCTCTCGTAGCGGCCGGTGATCCGCCGTTGACCAGCGCAGGAGACCCGCAGGCGGCGGCGGGGGCCGCTCCGGGACCGAGGAGGGGAGTCCCGGAGCGGCCCCCGTTCCGTTTTCCCGAATCGGTTGATGCGAACCGACCGGTCTCGCAAGTCGCAACCTGTGGATGAGGTTGTGGATTATGTGGATAACTGGGGTTGAGATATACACAGGTCGGTGTGCCCGGGGTGTGCGGCACGGTATGGACGGCCGGAACAAACCTGGAGTTCACCCGGGCGATCGACTGCCGGGTCTCCCCGCCGATCCGGGGGACGTGGCAGGATCGTCCATTGTGACGAGCTCCGAAATCCCCTCGGTGCCGGTCCAGGATCTGCCTGCCGAATTCGACGCCGCACCGTCGGCGGGTGCCGGATCCGGAGCCGGCGCCCCGTCCGCGATCCTGCTCGATGTCCGCGAGGACGACGAATGGCAGCTCGGCCACGCGCCGGCCGCGCTGCACATCCCGATGATCGACGTGCCCGCACGTCTGGACGAGCTGGACTACGACGCCGACATCTACGTCGTCTGCCGCCAGGGCGGACGCTCGATCGAGGTCGCCAAATATCTCGCGTACGTGGGATTCGAGGTCTACCAGGTCGTCGGCGGCATGGTCGCCTGGCAGCAGGCCGGACGCCCGCTGACCGGCGCGGGCGACATCGAGGCGAAAATCTACTGACGAGCCGTCGAATACGAGCGCAACCGCACACCCGATGATGAAGGTCGACAGGATGGAAGGGGGAGCAGCCCGGTGAGTACGGTCGTGCAACCCTGCGCCCGGTGCGGCGCCCGCTGGGCGGTGCACGGCACCCCGATGCACTGGTGCCCGCGCTGCCGCGGTGTGCTGCTGTCACCGGCGCCCGTCGATGCCCCGCCGGAACGGCGCAACTACCGCTGGGTGGCCCGCCCGCCGGGGCGCGGCCCGCGGGTCGAACGCCCGCGTCCGGCGCCCGCGATCGATCCGGCCACCCCGCGCTACACCGAGATTCCGCGCTGGGGACTGCAGGACCGGCCGCCGCACCTCGCCGCCGCGCCGCAGAATCGGATCCAGGCCGTCCTGCACTGGCTGACCGAACGGGTCGCCGGTCTGCTGCTGGCCACCGTCATCCTGTTCGGACTGTCGGCGGTCGCCGAATTCGGCCGCTATCTGATTCTGCTGCGCAACCGCACCAGGCTGATCCAGCCGCTGCTGTTGTTCTTCTCCGACCTCACCGTCTACGCGACCTCGGTCGCCGCGCTGATCTGCGCGTTGATCACCGCGATCGGCCTGCTCGGCTGGCTGGTCCGTGCTCGCCGCAGCGCCTACGCCGGAAACGGCCGCCGCGATCCCCGGTCCCTGCGGGCGCTGCTGTGCGGCGGGCTCATCCCGGTGGTCAATCTGGTCTGGCCGGGTGTTTTCCTCACCGAACTGGCTCGCCAGCTCGGCGGTGACCCACGCACGCTGCGCGCGGTGCGGATCTGGTGGGGTGTCTGGGTTCTCAACGGTGTGATGGTCATTGCGTCGCTGTTCTGGCGTACGGCCGATACGCTGCAGGGCCAAGCCGACGGTGTGATCTTCACGGTCTACACCGATCTGGTCGCGGTCGCGGCGGCGGTGCTGTCGCTGTGGGTGCTGCGGATGTGCGAGGGTCGTGATCTGCGCGGCCGGATCCGGACGGCCAAGCGCTGGTTGCCCGCGGCCGGTCCGGCGGTACCGGTGATCGAGCCCGTCCATCCGGTCACCGCGGTGGAAACAGCGGACCGGGCGGCCGCCGGGAACGCCGAAACACAGCACACCGAAGCCGGGAACACCGGCGCCGAGAACACCGAGGCGGAGCGCGTCGAACAGGAGGAGGTCATGGCCAAGTGAGCCAGGGCAATCGCGCACCGTTCGTGGTCGCGCACCGGGGTGCGTCGGGTACCCGTCCCGAACACACCCTCGCCGCCTACGAGCTGGCATTGGAGGAGGGCGCGGACGGTGTCGAATGCGATGTCCGGCTGACTCGTGACGGTCACCTGGTCTGTGTGCACGACCGCACGGTGGACCGCACCTCGTCCGGCACCGGCCTGGTCAGCGAGATGACCCTCGACGAGCTGCGGGATCTCGACTTCGGCGGCAACGGCAGCCCCGCACCGGTGCTGACGCTGAGTGAGCTGATCACGCTGGTACTGGACTGGCGCAGCCGGCCGACCAAACTGTTCATCGAGACCAAGCATCCGGTCCGCTACGGCGCGCTGGTGGAGAACAAGGTGCTGGCCGAACTGCAGCGCTTCGGCATCGCCACACCGGCCTCGGCCGACCATTCCCGCGCGGTCGTGATGTCGTTCGCCGCCACCGCGGTGTGGCGCATCCGCCGGGCCGCGCCGCTGTTGCCGACCGTCCTGCTCGGCGAATCCTCGCGGTATCTGGGCGGAAGCGCCGCGACGACGGTCGGTGCCACCGCGGTCGGCCCGTCGGTGAAAACCCTGCGCGAACATCCCGAACTGGTCGACAAGGCCGCCGCCGCCGGACGCGCCACCTACTGCTGGACCGTCGACGATCCCCAGGACGTCGAACTGTGCGCGGAGCTGGGCGTCAGCTGGGTCGCTACCAACCATCCCGGCCGGACCAAGAACGTGCTGGACGGTATCTGATCGAACGGGACAGCCCGGCGGGGGAATCGGTTCGCCCTCCGCGGCGAATTCTGTCCACGCCTGCGCGGCAATTCGGTGCGCCCCTGCGCGGCGGTGGCCGCGGGAACCTGTAGGTTCTGCGTTCGTGGGTAAGAGCAAGCGCAACAGTCCCAAGCCCGACAGCAACCGGGCCCAGCGCCTCGCCGAACGTCGTGCGGCGCAACAGCAGGCCGCTTCGGCCGTGACGCGCCCCTTCGCCGGGCTGGCCGCCGAATGCGACCTGGTCGCACTCCGCGAGTTCGTCCCGTCGGCGACCGCGACCCTGGAACTGGCCGCGGGCGTCTCCGCCGAGCGCCCGGTGACGCTGGCCACCGTGCTGCCCGGCGCGGTCGCCGCCCTGGTTCGCGCGGGTGACGAGCCGACCGGATTCGTCGGTGCGCAGGTGCAGGTCCAGTCGGACGATCCGGCCGCCGATCTGGCCGCCGCGATTCTGTGGACGCAGGCCGCCGAACCCGGCGAATCGCTCACCGCGGCAAGCGAAGCCGCCCAGGACGCGGTGCCTCCGCTGTCCGAGGTCATCGATCCCAAGGCGAATCTGGATCTGACCGTCCACCAGAACTTCCAGTGGTGGGTGCCGGAGGGCGTCACGCCGGATCCGCAGGTCGCCGCGACCATCGACCAGGCCGATCAGGCGATCATGCCGTCGGATCGGCTGGCCCTCGGCGCCGAATCCGTGGGCGCGGCCTGGTGGGTCGACGCCGGCGAGAAGGCGCATCTGCGCTGGGTCCGGCCCGAGGACGAAGATGCCTTGATGCTGGCCCTCGCACGCGTCCACGCCGCGGGTGGACTGCACCTGGGCGACGGCTCCCGATTCGCGGGTTCGTTCCGCACGCACGGCCTGCTGGTGCCGGTCTTCGATCTGGATCGCGAACGGCACCCGAACGAATGGGTCACTCCCGCACACGAATTCGGTGCCCGCTTGGCCGAGGCGCTGGCCTCCGACGCGCCGCTGAGCTCGGAGGAGCGGCGCTCCCGCGACGGACTGCGCTCGCGCCAGGTCACGCTGCGCTAGCGAAACCCACTGCGGGACAAGCGTTCCGCACCGGCACCATACGACGAACTCGGCCCGCCGGACGGCAGGCCGAGTTCGTCGATGTCTCTCGCGTCAGATATTTCCGCCGGCCGCCGCCGGCGCCCCGGAAGTATCGCTCGGACCGCTCATCTCGCGCGAGACGAAATACTCGAGATCGAACAGGTTGGATCCGGCCCGGTCGGCGACGGTGAGCAGCGTGGTCATCCGCGCCACCTCCTCGACCTGCTCCTTCAGGAACCACTGCATGAACTGCTCGCCCAGGTAATCGCCCTCCTCGCGGGCGGTGCTGGCCAATTGGACGATCTGCTCGGTGACGGTCTTCTCCTGCTGGAGCGCCAATTGGATCGGCTCGCGCGCATTCTCGAATTGCGACCGCGCGGCGTCGACCCCGGAGAGTTCGACGCTCATGTCCCGATCGAGGAAATACCGCACGATCATCATCGCGTGATTGCGTTCCTCGATGGCCTGGGCATAGAAGTGCTTCGCCAGAACCGGCAGATCGGCATTGTCGAACCACACCGCGATCGCGATGTACTGGTGCTCGGCATTGAATTCATGCCGGATCTGATCGTGGAGCAGGGCGTGAAATTTGCTGTGCGAGGAATCGGCGTGGCTGGACATGAATCCGACATTAGTGCTGGTCAAGTTCGGCTGTCATCCAAGTACACCCTTAATGAGGCAAGTATTGCCTTAGTTACCGGCGCCTCACCCGAGCGGCGCGGCCGCAATTCGGAATTCGCCGGCTGCCTGCGATTTCGGGCGCCCTCGCATTTTCATCGCCGCGCGATTCCCGCCGGTTTCGGAGCGGAGGCGTCGGGCGTGCGTGTGGCCGGGATCTCGCGCGCCACGAACTCCTCGATGTCGAACAGATTGCCCGCCGCTCGCTCGCACACCGCCGCCAGGGTGGTGAGCCGCGCGACCTCCGCGAGTTGATCCTCGAGGAACCAGCGAACGAACTGCTCGCCGAGATAATCTCCCGCGTCGCGGGCGGTGCGGGTCAGCGTGGTGATGTGATCGGTCAGTTCCCGTTCGCGAGTCAGCAGGAATTCCACGGTGGCCGAGGGTGATTCGAAATCCGAGCGCACCTCGTCGGTACCGGTGACCGCGACGGCGACATCCCGGTCGAGCAGATATCGCACCATCCGCAGGGCATGGGCGCGTTTGTCCTCCGCGCCCAGATAGCAGATACGTGCCAGCTGCGGCAGCCGCTGCGCGTCGAAATGGACGGCCGCGGCGAGATATTGCTGTGAGGCGGTGAATTCGCGTCGAATCTGCGCGCGCAACAGGTCGGGGAAGGGGCCGGTGCCGGACATACCCCGACGCTACCGGGTGAGCAGATCGTCCGGGACCGCCTGGTCGTGTGCCAGCGCATCGAAGAAGCGGCTCGCCCGATCCTTGTCCCACAGCAGCACGTTGCCGGAACCCGATTCGTCGACGAAGCCGCCGATCGGCACGGTGGTGGCGATCGTCTTACCGTGTAGCGCCCAGCCCAACCGGCCGAGATCCCAGATGTGATCGCCGTTGTCGACCTGCATCGAGGAGGCCACATCGCGGGCCAGCGGCCACACCTTCAACGGGTTGGCGAGCGTACCCGCGCTGGTCGCCTTCTCCAGCAGCGCGGACAGGAACAGCCGCTGATTGTTCATGCGGTCCAGGTCCGCTCGCGGGGTGGCGCGGGTCCGCACGAACCCGAGCGCCTGAGAGCCGGACAGATGCTGACATCCGGCCGGAAGGTCGATACCGGCCTTCGGATCGTCGATCGCATCGGGCAGGCACATATCGATACCGCCGAGTGAATCGACCATGCCGGCGAAACCGCCGAAGCCGATTTCGGCGAAATGGTCGATGCGCAGGCCGGTCGCGTTCTCGACCGTCTGCACCAGCAATTTCGGGCCACCGGCGGAAAACGCCGCGTTGAGCTTGTCCTTGCCGACACCCGGAATGCTCACATACGAATCGCGCGGCAGGCTCACCACGGTGGGCGCACCCGATTTCGGGATGTGCACGAGCATGATGGTGTCGCTGCGCTCACCACCCGCGTCGGCGCTGTCGCCGGTCGACAGTTCCTTCTCCTGTTCCGGCGTCAGACCGACGCGGGTATCGGATCCGGTGAGCAGCCAATTGGTACCGGCTGTCTGCGCGACGCGGTCCGGATAGGCGGCCAGCGCGTCGACGCGGTGAAGTGAGCGATCCAGATAGATCAGCCCGGCGACCGGCAGCAGGATGACGATGAGCAGCAGAATCAGCAACCACCTGC
>NZ_BAFQ01000004.1 GCF_000308375.1 Nocardia aobensis NBRC 100429
ATCGCGGCGGGCGTTGCCGCGGCCGCGGGCGGCGCCGCATGGGCGGCCGCCTCGCGTCGCCCGCAGCTGCCGGAGCCGGCCGCGGAACCACCGCGGCTGGGATACGCGGGCGGAGCGACCGCACCCGGGACGTCGGTGCAGCCGGCCGACGACGCGGCGCACACCGGCTAGGCGCGCCCTGCGAGTACGGACAGCCGACATGGCACGATATTCGGCGTGACCTCACCGAATCAGACCGCCGTGGCCGTCCTGCACACCAACCTCGGCGATATCAAGATCTCGCTCTTCGGTAACCACGCCCCGAAGACGGTGCGCAACTTCGTCGGCCTCGCCGACGGCAGCGCGGCCTACACGACGAAGAACGCCGGCGGCGGTACCTCCGGACCGTTCTACGACGGCAGCGTATTCCACCGCGTGATCGACGGTTTCATGATTCAGGGCGGTGACCCGACCGGTACCGGCCGTGGTGGGCCGGGCTACGAATTCGCCGACGAATTCCACCCCGAGCTGCGCTTCGACCGCGGCTACCTGCTGGCCATGGCCAACGCCGGGCCCGGCACCAACGGTTCGCAGTTCTTCATCACCGTCGGTGCGCAGCCGCACCTGAATCGCCGCCACACCATCTTCGGCGAAGTGGTGGACGCCGATTCGCGCAAGGTCGTCGACGCCATCGCGACCACCGCGACCGACCGCAACGACCGGCCGAAGGAGCCGGTCGTCATCTCGAGCATCACCCTGAGCTGACCCATCGGAGTTTCGTGAATCCGCAACCGCCCGCACCGACCTGCTACCGCCATCCCGATCGCACCACCGGACTGGCATGCACGCGGTGCGGGCGGCCGGCGTGCCCCCAATGTCTGCAACCGGCCGCCGTCGGACAGCACTGTGCGGAGTGTGTCGCGCAGGGGCGCAGCGATATTCGTCCCGGCCGGCCGGCCGTCAGCGGTCCGTCCGCCACCGCAGGTCGCACGCCGTATGTCACCTACGCGTTGATCGCGATCAATGTCGCGGTCTTCGCGGTCACCGCGAGCCAAGCCCACAGTGTCACCGACAATCATCTGTCGCAGTTGTTCTACGACTGGGTGCTCGCACCGAAGTGGGTCGCACAGGGGCAGTGGATTCGCGTCCTCGGTTCCGGATTCCTGCACTACGGGCCGTTGCACCTGGTGGTCAACATGTTCGCCCTCTACATTCTCGGCCGCGATACCGAACTCGTGCTGGGACGTGCGCGATTCCTCGCGATCTATCTGGTTTCGCTGCTCGGCGGATCGGCGGCCGTCATGTGGCTGGCGACCGATTCCGCCACGGCCGGTGCGTCCGGCGCCATCTACGGCCTGTTCGGCGCGATGACCGTCATTCTGCTGCGGCTGCGGCAGAGCCCCGTGCAGATGCTGGTGTTGATCGCGATCAACCTGCTCATCAGCGTGTCGCTGCCGGGTATCTCGCTGTGGGGCCATCTCGGTGGACTGGTGGCGGGCACGCTCGCCGCCGCCGGAATCCTGTTCCTGCCGGAATGGCTGCGGGCGCGGACCCGGGATTCGATTCGATGGATCGGATGGGGTTCGGTGGCAGGCCTCGCGGCGCTGACGATCGCGCTGATCGGTGCGGGTGCGGCGGTTCTCGCCTGATTCGGTCCGCGGCGGATCCCGTCAGTTGTCGCGGGGTTCGGCGGGAACGAGACCGTGCACGCTCATCACATCCAGGACGTCCTGGGGGTGGGTACCGAGGTCCCAGCGGCCGAAGATGACCAGCCGCTCCTCGCCCTTGTGGTCGACGTCGAGTTCCAGATTGGGGATGCTGCGGCCCAGGCGCCGGAACCCGACGACTCGGGCCCGCAGAATCTGGTCGGGACCGTAGCCGACCGGCCCGCGCAGGCCCCGAACCACCAGCTGGGCCGGTTTTCCGGGAACGACGGTCAGGCGTGGGCGCTGCCGGAAGCCCAATCCGGCCAGGCACAGCAGTAGCGCCGCGGCCAAGCCGATCAACAGCCGGCTCGGTGCGTCGGAGGCGAACGCGGCGGCCACGGCCAGCGCCGCTCCGCCGAGGGTGACCGCGGCCAGGGCGGGCGCCGGTGTGGACCACTCGAGCCGGGGCGCCGGCTCCGAACTACCGAATTCCCCAGCGGACTCCGGACGATCGGACTCGGGGTGTTCGGGCGGTGTGCTCACGGTCCCCAATTGCTCCTCGAGTTGTCCACAAAATCATCCACAGGTGTGCATGAATCACACGCGTGTAATAAGCGCAAACGCCGCGCGATCAGCGCCACCCGTGCGACAGCACGATCAGCGCCACCCGTGCGACAGCACGATCAACGCCACCGCATCGTCATGATCAGGCCGATCACCATCAGTCCGAAGCCGATCAGGAAGTTCCAGGCGTTGAGATCGCTCATCCACTGGATGTGGTCGGCGCCCAGGTAGTAGACCAGCAACCACGCCAGACCGGCCAGCATGAAGCCGAGCATGATCGCCACATACCAGACCGGCGACGGACCGCCCTTCACCTTCACCGGGGTGCGGCTGGTCGGGTTGATCGTGTAGTCGGTCTTCTTGCGGACCTTCGACTTGGGCATGACGTCCTCGTATTCGGCGTGCAGGTCTGCCTAAAGGCTATCTCAGCTGCGTATCGATGGTGGTGCCACGTACTCTCGAACCATGCGTGTTCTGGTCGTCGACAATTACGACAGCTTCGTATTCAACCTGGTCCAATATCTGGGCCAGCTGGGTGCCGAGGCGACCGTCTGGCGCAACGACGACTCCCGGCTGCAGGACACCGACGCCGTGGCCGCCGATTTCGACGGCCTGTTGATCAGCCCGGGCCCGGGCACCCCGGACCGTGCCGGCGCGAGTATCGAACTGGTCCGCGCCTGCGCCAGGACCCGGACTCCGCTGCTCGGCGTGTGCCTGGGACATCAGGCGATCGGAGAGGCGTTCGGCGCGACCGTGACCCGCGCCCCCGAGCTGCTGCACGGTAAGACGAGTTCGGTCTTCCACATCGGCGCCGGAGTGCTGGCGGGGCTGCCCGACCCGTTCACCGCCACCCGCTATCACTCGCTGACCGTGCTCGAGGACACCTTGCCCGGTGATATCGAGGTGATCGGACGCACCGAGAGCGGCATCGTGATGGCCGTGCGGCACCGTGACCTGCCCATCCACGGCGTGCAGTTCCACCCCGAATCGGTGCTCACCCAGGGTGGGCACCGGATGCTGGCGAACTGGCTCGAGGTGTGCGGCGAGCGTCCGGCCGAGGGCCTGGTCCAGACGCTCGAATCCGAGGTCGCCGCGCTGGTGTGACCGGGCCGCCGCGCCGGGGCACGCGGAAGCCTCACCGTGACAAGGAGTTTGCGCATGCATGAGCTCGGCGCGGTCATCGTGCCCCGGCGGCGCTGATGGCCCGGCCCTACGTCGTGCTCTCGGTGGCCACCAGCATCGACGGATATATCGATGACGCCGGTCCGCAACGATTGCTGCTGTCCAACGCCCAGGATTTCGATCGCGTCGACCAGGTGCGTGCCGAATCCGACGCGATTCTGATCGGAGCCGAGACCCTGCGACGCGACGATCCTCGGTTGTCGCTGAACAGTGAGCGGCGACGCGAGGCGCGGATCGCGGCGGGAAAACCCGAATTCCCGGTACGTGTCGTCGTCACCGCGAGCGGTGAACTCGACCCCGGGCAGCGGTTGTGGAACCAGGGTGGCCGGCGGCTGGTCTATACGACCACGGCCGGGCGGGAGCGGCTGGGCGATCGGCTCACCGGCCGAGCCGAGGTCGTCGCCCTCGGTAGCTCCGTCGACTTCGGCGCGCTCCTCGACGATCTGGGCGAGCGCGGGATCGCCCGCCTGATGGTCGAGGGCGGTGGCCGCATCCACACCGCCTTCCTGGCGGCGGATCTGGCCGACGAACTGCTGATGGCGGTCGCCCCGGTGCTGGTCGGTGACAGCGCGGCCCCGAAATTTTTGCATCCGGCCGACTTTCCCGGCGGTTCTCGGCGCAGAATGGCTTTGGTGGATATCACTCGCCTCGGAGATATCGCAGTCCTGCGGTATCTGCCGCGGCCGGCACCCTCCGATGGGAGTTCGGCGACGATGAAAGACGCACAGTGACAACCGAATCCGATGCGTGGGAGTCGGTCGAGTCGGGCAGCCGTATCCCCGGCCGGCCCGGGGCGCACCGGTTCTGGATGCATCACGCGATCGGCCTGGCCCGGCTGTGCCCGCCCAGTGCCACCGCCTTCTCGGTCGGCGCGGTGATCGTCGGCCCGGACGGCGTCGAACTCGCCCACGGCTACTCCCGCGAAACCGAGGCGAAGGTGCACGCCGAGGAATCGGCACTGAACAAACTCGGCGCCGATCCCCGGCTCGCGCAGGCCACCATCTACAGCACGCTCGAACCGTGTTCCACCCGGGCCTCGGTCGGCCGCGTCCCGTGTGCCGATCGCATCCTGGCCGCGGGAATTCCGCGCGTCGTCATCGCGTGGCGTGAACCGCGCACCTTCGTGGAGAACTGTGTCGGCGTGGAGAATCTGCGCGACCACGGCGTCGAGGTGGTCGAACTTCCCGACCTGGCCGAGGAGGCCATGTCGATGAATCGCCACCTCGCGCTGTGATCACCGGCCCGCGTCAGGGCGGGCCGAGCACTCCCGTGACGATCGTGATGGTCGCGTTGCGTGCCACCGACGAACCGGGCCGCGGCTGCTGATCGATCACCCGGCCGACATTGCTCGCGTCGAACGTGCCCTGGGTGCTCTGGCTGATCTGGCCCACACCGCCGGTCCAGCCCACCGAGCGCAGTTTGTCCACGGCCTGCGACGGGGTGAGCCCGGTCAGCGACGGCATGGTGATCTGATCGCTGGACACCTGCACGGTGATGGTCGACCCCTTGTCGGCCATCGAACCGCCGGCCGGATCGGTGGACAGCACCTCACCGGCGGGCCGCGACGAGCTGACCTTCTGGATCACGACCTTGAACCCCGCGCTGTCGGCCAGATTCGGTTCCGCCACATCGATCGACTGACCCACCACATCGGGCACGCGAACCTGGTCCGGCCCCTTGCCGAGGGTGATCGTCACCTTCGAACCGGCATCGATCTTGGTTCCGGCGGCCGGGGATTCGGCGATCACCTTGTCCTTGTCCTCCGGACTGGAGGCGCCGCGCTGGATCTGCGGATCCAGGAGCAGCCCGGCCGCGTTCAAATTCTGCTCGGCCTGCTGCTGGGTCAGTTTCGTCAGCTGTGGCACCGGCACCTGCTGCGGACCGGTCGAAATCTGCAGGGTCACCGTGGACCCCTTGTCGACGCGCGCACCGCCCAGGGGCTGGGTCGCGACCACGTTGCCGCTGGCTACCTTGCCGTCCGGTTTCGGCTGGACGGCGACATTGAAACCCAGCTTCTGAAGATCGTTGCGCGCCTGCTCCGCCGGCTGGTTGGACAGATCGGGGATCGCGACCTGATCGGGTCTGCTGCCCGGGCCGAGCAACACCCAGAACAGCGCCACCAGCACCGCGACCACCGCGGCGGCACCGATACCGATCCACACCTTGCGCCTCGAACCGTCGGATTCCGGTTCCGGCTCGTCGTCGCCGTCGTTGCGTTCGACCGTGCGGTAGCTGCGCGGTTCGGGATCCATGCTGCCGAGGAAGGTGGTGCGGTCCTCCTCGGTCATCACCATCGGCGCCTGCGGCTTCTGGCCGCCCAGCACCCGGATCAGATCGGCGCGCATCTCGGCCGCGGACTGATACCGGTTGGCCGGATTCTTGCTCATCGCCTTGAGGATGACCGAATCGAGTTCGCGCGGTACGCCCGGATGAACCAGCGAGGGCAGCTTCGGATCCTCGCGGACATGCTGGTAGGCGACCGCGACCGGCGAATCACCGGTGAAAGGCGGCTGCCCCGTGAGGATTTCGTACAGCACACAGCCGACGGAGTACACGTCGGACCGGGCGTCGACCTGTTCGCCGCGCGCCTGTTCCGGTGACAGATACTGCGCGGTGCCGATCACCGCGGCGGTCTGGGTCATCGGATTCGAGCTGTCCGCGATGGCACGCGCGATACCGAAGTCCATCACCTTCACCGCACCCTGGCGGTTGATCATGATGTTGGCCGGCTTCATATCGCGATGCACGATGCCGTTCTTGTGGCTGAAATCCAGTGCGGCACAGACATCGGCGATGATCTCCATCGCCCGGCGCGGCGGCAGCGGACCCTTGCCGCGCACGATATCGCGCAGCGTCTCGCCGTCGACGTACTCCATCACGATGTAGGGCAGCGGGCCGCCGTCGATCTCGGCCTCGCCGGTGTCGTACACCGCGACGATCGCCGGATGGTTCAGCGCCGCCGCGTTCTGCGCCTCGCGCTTGAAGCGCAGATAGAACGTGGGGTCGCGGGCGAGATCCGCGCGCAGCACCTTGATCGCCACGTCGCGCCCCAGCCGCAGGTCGCGAGCCTTGTGCACCTCCGACATACCACCGAATCCGATGATCTCGCCCAGTTCGTAGCGAGAAGACAGATTCTTCGGGGTCGTCATGGCAGTCCTTGTGAGGAGGTGTCAGGGTGTCTACTGCTGTCGGCTTCGTGCGTACCGCCGGCCCCCGGTAGCGAATCGCCGGCCCCCGGCAATGGTAGGTCGAGCGAGGGGACGGACGGGCGTGTTGTGGGACGCGTGGTGCGGGTCGGCCGCTCCCGGGTGGTGGTCGTCGGCGGTGCCGTGGTGGTCGTGGTCGGCGGGGGTGTGGTGGTCGTCGTCGGCTCGGGAGTGGTCGTCACCACCGGCGGCGGGGCCGGTTGGATGGTGGTCGTGGGCTCTTCGTTCGTGGTCCACACCGTGGTCGGCGGCGGGGGCGCGACCACGGAGGTGGTCGACTTCACCGGCGACACCGTCGAATCCGGGGCCTTACCGCTGAGCAGCACCCAGGCGGCCAGGCCGCCGAGCAGAACCGCGCCCGCGCCGAGTCCGGCCATCACCTTCTGACCGGTGGTGAATCCCGGCTTCTCGGTGTCGCCGGCCGGGCCGGGGCCCGGCATCATGGCCGTCGAGCCGGCCGCCGCGCCCACCCGGGCCGGTTCGGCGGTCGAATAACGGGCGGTCGCGCCGTCATAGTCACCGCGCGGGATGATCGCGGTCGGGCCGGGCGGGAGGACGCGAGTGGCGCCGGTCTGCGGGACCGCACCTCCGCGCGGCGGCGGTGGACGGCGACCGGCCCGGACCGCGGCCACGGCATCGGCGAATTCGCCGCCGCTGTGATAGCGCCGCGTCGGATCCTTGGTCATCGTGATGTCGATCAGCTCGCGCACGTTCGGCGGCAGATCGGCCGGCATCGGCGGCGGCGCCTCGCGCACATGCTTCATCGCCACCGTCAGGGCACCGTCACCGGTGAACGGCCGATGCCCCGACAGCGCCTCGTAGCCGACGACGCCGAGCGAGTACACGTCACTGGCCGAGGTGGCGTCCTCGCCGGTGGCCTGCTCGGGAGCGATGTACTGGGCGGTGCCCATCACCATGCCGGTCTTGGTCACCGGTGAGGCGTCGACCGCCTTCGCGATGCCGAAGTCGGTGATCTTCACCTGGCCGGTGGGGGTGACCAGGATATTGCCGGGCTTCACGTCGCGGTGGACCACGCCCGCGGCATGGGCGACCTCGAGGGCGCGGCTGGTCTGCTCCAGCATGTCCAGACCCTGGCCGACCGAGAGCCGGCCGAGCCGGTTCAGCACCGCGTTGAGCGGTTCGCCCTGGACGAGCTCCATCACCAGATAGGCGGTTTCGCCGCCCTGCGGGTCGTAGGTCTCGCCGTAGTCGTAGACCCCCGCGATGCCGGGGTGGTTGAGCTGCGCGGTGGTCTTGGCCTCGGTCTTGAACCGATGCCGGAACGTCGGATCCGCGGAGAATTCGGCCTTGAGGACCTTCACCGCGACCCGGCGGTCCAGGCGGGTGTCCAACGCCTCCCACACCTGGCCCATACCGCCCGTGGCGATCAGACGTTGCAGCCGATACCGATCGGCGATCAGGGCACCGTTGTTCAGCATGGCCGCCCCCGACGGTAGGTTCGCCGATCACGACGTTGTTGCATATCCACCTGGGGTCCTGGTCCTCGCTTACTCATCGTCCTCAGCCCCCCTGCAATCCGGCATCCAGCACCGCCCGCGCCACCGGCGCCGCCACCGATCCACCGGTCGCGGCCAGCGCGCGGTCGCCGCCGTTCTCCACGATGACCGCGATCGCGATCTTCGGGTTCTGCGCCGGCGCGAACGCGATGTACCAGGCGTGCGGCGGGGTGTTGCGCGGGTCGCTGCCGTGTTCGGCGGTGCCGGTCTTGGAAGCGATCTGGTACGGCCGCGGCTGGGTGCCCCCGGCCGTCGCCTTCTCCGAATCGATCATCAGCCCGGTCAGCTGGCTGGCCACCGGGGCGCTGATCGCCTGCCCGACCGACACCGGTTTGGTGGTGGACAGATCGCGCAGGTCGGGACCCTGGGTCCGGTCGACCAGATGCGGCTCCATCCGCACACCGCCATTGGCTACGGTAGCCGCGATCACCGCATCGTCGAGTGGGGTGAGAGCTACGTCTCGCTGTCCGATGCTGGTCTGGGCCAGCGCCGCGTTGTCCGGAATCGGGCCGACCGTGCTGTCGGCCACCGGGATCGGGATGCCCGAATGCGGGCCGATGCCGAAGGCCGTGGCCTCGTCCTTGAGTTTGGCCGCGCCCACCTTCATGCCGATCTCGGCGAAGGCGGTGTTGCACGAGAGCCGGAACGCGTCGTGCATGGTCGCGGTCGCGCCCCCGCCGCACGGGGTGCCGTTGTAGTTCTCCAGCGTGGTGTTCGTCCCGGGCAGGGTGATGTTCGGCGCCGCGGTGAACGCGTCCTCCGGCTTGATCCCCATCGACAGTGCGGCCGCCGCGACGACGACCTTGAAGGTCGAACCGGGCGGATACGTCTGCGACACCGCACGATTCAACATCGGCTGACTCGGGTCCGCGCTCAGCGATTCCCAGGCCTGGGTGGCGCGCGCGCCGTCGTGCGTGGAGAGCTGGTTGGGGTCGTAGCTCGGTGTCGACACCATGGTCAGGATGCGGCCGGTACTCGGTTCGATCGCGACGACCGAACCGGTGTAACCCTTGCTGGTGAGCTGGTCGTAGGCGACCTTCTGCATCATCGGATTGATGGTGGTCACCACGTTGCCGCCGCGCGGATCGCGGCCGGAGATCATGTCGATCAGGCGGCGCCCGAACAGCGCGCTGTCGGAACCGTTGAGCACCGAATCCTCGGAACGCTCCAGCCCGGTGCTGCCGTACTGCATCGAGTAGAAGCCGGTCACCGGGGCGTAGGCGGAGGGATCGGTGGGATAGGTGCGCAGGTATTTGTAGCGGTCGTCGGTGGCCACCGAACTGGCGAGCACCGTGCCGCCGGCCGAGATCTGACCGCGCTGGCGGCTGTACTCGTCGAGCAGCACCCGGGAGTTGCGGGGATCGTTGCGCAGGCTGTCGGCCTTGATGACCTGGACGTAGGTCGCGTTCACCAGCAGCGCGACGATCATCACCATGACCGCCATCGCGACCCGGCGGAGCGGGGTGTTCATGCCGGCTCTCCCTTCTCGGGTCGGGGCGTCTCGGCGCGGATCATCTCGGTCTGTGCTTCGGCGATCGGTGCGGCTTCCCGGCGGCGAGCCGGCGCCGGCGCCCGAGCGGCGTCGGAGATCTTCACCAGCAACGCCAGCAGGGCGTAGTTCGCGAGCAGCGAGGAGCCGCCGTAGGACACGAAGGGGGTGGTGAGTCCGGTCAGGGGAATCAGTTTGGTGACGCCACCCACCACCACGAATACCTGAATGGCGATGGTGAACGCCAATCCGGCGGCGAGCAGCTTGCCGAAACTGTCGCGGACCGCCAGGGCCGTGCGCAATCCGCGCACCACGAAGACGGCGAACAGCATCAGCACCACGGTGAGCCCGATCAGGCCCAGCTCCTCACCGATGGTGGCGATGATGAAGTCGGTCTTGGCGAACGGCACCTGGGAAGGCCGGCCGCTGCCGAGTCCGGTCCCGGCCAGGCCGCCGGTCGCGAGCCCGAACAGCGATTGCGAGATCTGGTAGCCGGTGCTGTTGTAGTCGTCGAACGGGTGCAACCACGTCGACACCCGCACCCGCACGTGGCCGAAGGCGTTGTAGGCGAGGAAGAATCCGAGCGCCAGCAGTCCGGCGCCGACGATCAGCCAGCCCACCCGCTCGGTCGCGATGTAGAGCATCGCCAGCACGGTGGCGAAGATCAGCAGCGAGGTGCCGAGGTCCTTCTCGAAGAACAACACGACCAGGCAGGCCGCCCACACCAGCAGAATCGGGCCGAGGTCGCGCGGTCGCGGCAACTCCATGCCCAGGACATGGCGCCCGGCCGCGGTGAACAGGTCCCGCTTGGCGACCAGTACCGAGGCGAAGAAGATGATCAGCAGGATCTTCGCGAATTCACCCGGCTGCACACTGAAACCGGGCAACCGGATCCAGATCTTGGCGCCGTTGGTTTCGGAGAACCTCCCCGGCAGCAGCGCGGGGATCATCAACGCCACCAGGCCGAGCAGCCCGAGGGTATAGCCGTAGCGGGCCAGGGTGCGGTAGTCGCGCAGCAGCACCAGCACCGCGATGAACAGGGTGATCCCCAGCGCTGTCCACAGCACCTGTTGATTGGCGTCGGGGGAGGGGATCGACCACGAGTTGTGGATCGCGGTCTGCTCGTCGGCGAGATCCAGGCGATGGATCAGCACCAGCCCGAGTCCGTTGAGCAGCGCGGCGATCGGTAACAGCAGCGGATCGGCGAACGGGGCGAAGCGCCGCACCGCGAGATGGGCGACACCGAACAGCGCCAGATAGGCGAAACCCAATTTGGCCAGATCCCAGGTGATTTCCTGATCCTGACTGGCCTCCACCAGCACCAGCGCAACCGTGGTGATGACCACCGCGAAACCCAGCAGCAACAGTTCGACGTTGCGGCGGGTCGAGGGTGGCGGCGCGGGAGCGAACCCGCCCGGTGGACTGGGGAACGCTCCAGCGGACGGCGGTGCCGGTGCGGACATCAGTCCGCCTTCCTGCAGTTCTCCCCCGGAGTCTGAGGGGCCGGCGCCGCGGTGGTGGGTGCCGGCTGCTCGGAATGGGCGGGGGCATTGGTCGGGTTCGGCGCGGACGTACCCGGGGTGTTGGGCGCGGGGGAGGGTGCGGGTGTGGCGGGAGCCGGGCTGCCCGGGGCCACGGTGCTGCCCTCGGCGGGCGGCGGAGCGACCGGCGGCGCAGGCTTCGCGCAGACGGGCAGCAGGTCGGTGGCGGCCAGCTTCTCCAGTTGCCCACGCGTGGAATCGAATCCACCCGGCGGCAGCAAGCCGTTGTTGACCTTGTCGCGGCCGGTCTGCTGCAGATCGGCCACCGCCAGCTGCTTACACCCGCTCGGGAATCCGGCGCCCGGTCGCATGAGGGTGACCTTGTTGCGCGAGTCGACGCAGACCAGCTGGTCCACATCCTGAATCGAATAGCCGAGAACCGAGCCGGGCAGACCGCGCATGATCACCACGTTGCCGTTGTCGGCGCCCACGTAGTAGTTGCTGCGAATCATCTTGTAGCCCACCACGAGTCCGACCACGACGGCCACGACGAGCGCGACGGCCAGTGCGATCCAGCGGCCCTTGTGGCTCTTGCGCGGCTCGGGCGGTTCCGCCGCGACCGCGGCCCGGCGGGGTGCCGCCCGCGGCGGACGCATGGCGGCGGCGCGCCCGGCGGCGGTATTGGGCGGCGGCGTGTCCTCGTCCTCACCGGAGGCGGCGCCCGCGACGATGGGGTGGCTCTGGCCGTAGTCGAGATCGATCACATCGGCGACGACGACGGTGACGTTGTCGGGGCCGCCGCTGCGCAGAGCCAGTTCGATGAGCCGGTCGGCCG
>NZ_BAFQ01000003.1 GCF_000308375.1 Nocardia aobensis NBRC 100429
ACTTCCCGGGTATCGGGCCGGAGATCACCGGGCGGCAGGCGGTGGTGGAGATGTCGGAAACCGAAGGGCTGCGGCCGGGTTGGCACGACACCGACCATGGCATCTATGTCTACGGACCGACTCCCGGCCGTTTTCTGACCGTCGAACTCGACGGACCGCCCGTCGATCGTGACGCGCCGATCACGGCCGCCGAGCTGGAGGCGAGCCTGCGCCGGGTCGCCGGGGTACCCGTGCGGGTCTCGGCGGTGCATTCGGCGACCCGGTTCACCGACAACACCCGTCAGGTGCCGGACTATCGCAAGGGCCGCGTGCTGCTCGCCGGCGATGCGGCGCACGTGCATTCGCCGTTCGGCGGACAGGGCCTGAATCTGGGAATCGGCGATGCCGTCTGTCTCGGCTGGAAGCTGGCCGCGGTCGTCGACGGCCGGATGGACGAGCGGCTCCTGGACACCTACACCGCCGAGCGGTATCCGATCGGCGCCTGGGTGCTGGAATGGACTCGCGCGCAGGTCGCGCTCATGCGGCTGGATCGGCGCAGTAAGGCACTGCGGGCGGTGATGTCCGAACTGCTGTCCACCGGCGACGGCGCGACCACCGTGTTCAAACGGATCTCCGGCGTCCTGCACCGTTACCACCTGGGCGGCGACCACGAACTGGTCGGCACCATCGTTCCCGATCGCGACCTCTCCGACGGGACTCGCGTGGCCGAACACTTCACCTCCGGCCAGGGCGTGCTGTTCGACTTCGCCGACTCCGCGGAGCTGCGCGCCGCGGCGGCGCCGTGGCAGGACCGGGTACGGATCGTCACGGCGAAGCCGCTGAACGCCTCGGACGGGACCGGTGCCGGCGAGGCGGCCGGGGTGCTCGTCCGTCCGGACGGATATGTCGCGTGGGCAGCCACCGAGGGTGTCGAGGGTGTGACGACGGCGCTGACTCGCTGGTTCGGTCGGTGAGCGCGATTCCCGCCGACCTTACCGAACGTGTTATATGTAACTTCGCGTAGCGGGCAGATGCGCTGCCTGCCTACCACCGAATGGCTATCGTTCGTCGAGGTGCCGGTGTGTACCGGCGTGCTGCGGGAATCGCGGCCGGGAGTGGAAGGGAACAGCCCGTGGTCGCGATCGTTGCGGATCTGCCGCGCGCGGCGCGCAATATCTGGGCGGTGTCGTTCGGCGACGGAATCGAGCCCTACCGGCCGGCGCCGTCCACACCGATCAGCGAGCAGCCGCACAATCGACTGCTGCGCTACGATCGTGACGAACCCGGTGCCGGGAATCCGGTGCTGCTGGTACCACCACTCGCGGTCACGCCGGCCTGCTTCGACCTGCGGGACGGCCAGAGCCTCGTGCGCTATCTGCTCGCCATCGGCAAGCAGCCGTATGTGGTCGACTACGGCGATTTCGATTATGGCGACCGGGATCTCGGCCTCGAGCACTGGACCCACGGCATCGTGCCGGACGCGGTGCGCCGCGTCGCCGCCGAACACGGACGACCCGTGGACGTGATCGGCTGGTCGCTGGGTGGTGCGCTCGCGATGATCGCCGCGGCGGCCCATGCGGATCTGCCGATCGCGTCGGTCACCGGCCTGGCCACACCGTTCGACCAGCGCCGCACCCCGTTCCTGGTGCCGGTCCGGATGGCGGGGAAGCTGACCGGTGGACGCGGCGTCGCCCTGGCGACGAAATTGCTCGGCGGGGCGCCGCGCGAGCTGGTCCGGCTCGGCTTCCGGTTACAGGCCTTCGATCGCGAGCTGACCCGTCCGCTGTTCATCGCCCGGCATGCCGCCGACACCGAGGCGCTGGCCCGCATGGAAGCGGTCGACCGCTTCATGGCGACCATGCCCGGCTATCCCGGACGTTCGCTGTGGCAGATCTATCGCAGTCTGGTGTTGCGAAACGAATTGGCGGACGGTGTGATTCGACTGCGCTCGGATCTCGTCGTGGATCTGTCGAAACTGACCTGCCGGGTGCTGCTGATCGGCAGCCGCACCGACATGCTGGTGCCCGCCGGTTCCACCCGCCGCGGTGTGGAACTGCTCACCGGCGCCGCCGAGGTGCGGTTCGTGGAGGTGTCCGGCGGACATCTGGGCCTGATGGTGGGTCCCGACGCGGCCGGCTCGACCTGGCCCGCGATCGGCGATTTTCTCGGCGACCCTTCGGCCGGCTCGGCCGATTCCGATCAGATCAAACCGAGTTCGCGCGCCCGTGCGATGGCCTCGGCCCGGGATCCGCTACCCAGTTTGTGATAGATGCCGCGTAAGTGGGTTTTGACGGTATTGATCGAAACACCCATGCCCTCGGCGATATTCAGCGTCGTCATCCCGGACGGCAGCTGGCGCAACACCGACATCTCGGTTTCGGTCAGTCCAGGGTTGTGCGCCGCGCCGCGAGCCGACGGATGGGACCGGATCAGATCGACCAGCCGGTCGTGGTGACCGAAACGGCCGACCGAACCGTCCAGTAACGCAACGATTCCCGGCACCTCCAGGAACGGTCGCACGATCCGGTCGTCGGCGGCGTGATTCAGCGCCTGCGCCAGCGCCTCGTAGGCCTTGACCGGACGGTCGAGATGGTCGGATGCGGAGGCGTACAAGAGCCAGCCGGTGACGGCGGTGAGCGCGGGCAGTCCCTCGGTCCGGCGCAGCAATGGCTGCAGCAGTTCGAGTGTCGTCGACGAGGTCTGCGCGTACTCCGACAGGCAGGCCTGCGCCAGCACGACATCGGGTGTGTGGCCCAGCACCGCGATCGCTCGCTCGACCAGAGTCTGTGCGCCGACGCGGGATTGGATCCGCAGCAGTGCCGACACCGTGTGCAGGACCAGATTGCCCGCGGAGCGCGGCGGTGTCGGCTCGGCGAGCATGTCGAGCAGTTGCATCCGCAGCGTATCGGCGGCCAGGAAACGATCTGTGGCGGAATCGAATTCGATCAGCCGGAGCAACGCCAGCGCCTGCCGGTCGGCGGTCGGCGCGGGAGAGAGGCCGCTCGTCGTGGCGGGCGGGAGCTGCCCGTGGGCCTCGATCGGATCGCCCTGCAGGTAATGCGCGTAGGCGATCATCGCTTGGGCATGCGTCATCGCGGAATGTGTTCGCAGTCCGTACTTCTCGGCGAGTTCCACGGCGTGTTCGGCCCGCTTGCACATCACCGTGAGATAGCCGCCGATACCGCCGCACAGTGCCAACCGCGTCGCCGCCGGCACGACGAAGCGGCCCAGTCCGGCGTGTTCGGCCAGCGCGAGCGCCTGCCACAGTCCCGATTCGGCGCGCGCCACATCGCCGCGATGCAGATGCGCGTTGGCCACCTGCGCGACGATGTAGCAGTCCAGTTCGGCCTGACCGGTCGGCGTGGGCGTCGCCGGCTCGGGCGCAGCGGGTTCGGCGCCCGTCAACACCGCGACATCCGCGACCACCGCGGTGCGCAGGGCGATCAGCCAGGACGCGGGTACCAGGGCGGAGGCCGAACAGGGTTCTGCTTCGAGTCGATCCAGATATGCCGTGCACGCCGCCACGTCCCCCCGGCTCACGGCTTCGGCGATGCGCAGCAGCTGGACGAATTGATCGTCGGCGAGTTCGCCGACGTCGTCGAGCCGGGCGAAGAAGGACGGCCCGTCCCCGCCGAACACCAACCTCGGGCCGTGTTCGCGGATGAACCGCGACAGCTGCGGGTGCCCCGGTACGGCGAGCACATGATGCAGTGCCGCGGAGGGCATCCGGGCATCGATGAACCATGCCGAACAGCTGCGGTGAAGGCGTGGCAGCCGGTTCGCAAGCGTGCGCGCGGCCTCGGCGAGCAGGTAGGCCCGCAGCATCGGGTGATAGCTGTGCCACAGTTCGCCGTAGCGTGCCACGCACGTGATCGGCAGGTTGTTGCGCAGCAGATATTCCAGTGTGGCCGGGGCGGATTCGCCGACCAGTTCGGTGGCCAGCGCGACACTGAACTCCTCGGGTACCGCGGTGGCGAGCAGGAAGTGCAGCGCGTCGTCGGGCAGCGCGCCCAGTAGCTCGCCGACGAGGAAGTCGCTGATGGCGTGGGGCGCGCGGGCCAATGCCGCCAACGCGGTCGGCCGGTCCTGCGGATTCGCGGCCAGGTAGATCGCGGCGATCCGTACGAGTGCGGCCCAGCCGCAGGTCAGCCGTTGGATCCCGGCGATATCGGCAGCGCTCAGGTGGAGGTTGTGCTGGCCGAGCAGGGCCGCGGTGCGTTCGTCGTCGAGCGCGAGTTCGCGCGCGGTCAGACGGGTGAGCCGGCCACTCAGCTCGAGCCCGTGCCATCGCAGCGGCGGATCGAACCGGCCGGTGACGATCGTCGTGAGGGTCGGCGGTGCGTTTTCGACGACATACTCCAGCCCCGCCAGGGCCAAGGGGTCGGTGAGCAGGTGGGCGTCGTCGAGGACGAGCACCGTCGGTTCGGCTCGCTCGGTCAGCCGGTCCACCAGTGTCGCCGGTTCGGCGAGCGGACCGGTGGGGTCCCGGTCCGGTGATCCGACGGGGAGGTCGAGCACTCCGGCGATCGCACGCCACAGATCGGCCGATTCGCCGCGGCGGCCGGTGAAGGTCAGCCAGCCCACCCGGCAGTCGGAATGCCGGGTCGCCAGTCGCGTCACCCAGTCGGCGGCCAGGACGGTCTTGCCGGTACCCGCGGGGGCGCAGATCAATACGGCCTGTCCGGCGCCGGTCGTCGCCGCCTCGTCGATGCGGGCGTGAGCGGCGGGAAGCGACAGCGGTACGAAGGAGAGTTCCGGCACGCCGAGTTGGAGGCCACTGCGGATGGTGGCAATGGTTGAGCTATCGGATAGCGATCGCGTTGTTCTGGGCGAAGCGTTCAAAGCGCCTCCCGGAGCTGTGCCTTCGCCGAAGGCAATGTCGGTGAAGCCTGCTTTCTCCAAACTGAAACGTACACTAATCATTTGCTGAAATCGGGCAAAATGTTCGTTCCATCATGATTTCGAATTGGACTCGGGCCGTCGAATTCGGCCGTGGCGCGGGACCTACCGGGCCGGTCGGAGCCGTAGTGTCGGTCGGAGAATCGACAGTCCGGTCAGTGGCGGCGAGGTAATTCCGATGCAATTGCGACGAGATCGGCCCGCGCGGGCCGAACGAGCGGCTCCGCCACCCGCTTCCGGGGGAACATGGCCGCTTCCGCGCGGACTGATCGTGATGCTGTCCGTCGCCGGCGCGGTGGTGGCAGTCCTGGGGATGAGGGCGTTCGCCGGTGTGCTCGGTCCCACCTTCCTGGCGCTGATGCTGACCATGGCCGTTCAGCCGGTGCAGACCTGGGTACAGCGGCGCGGCTGGCGCCCGTGGATCGGGATGGTGGCGGCGCTGATCCTGGTCGTACTGATCCTGCTCGTCCTGCTCGGCGCGCTGGTGCTCTCGATCGCGCAATTGGCATCCGAACTGCCGAAATACTCCGACAAACTCGATGACATGCTCAACGGCGTGCGGGATACGCTCGCCGATCTGGGGGTGGACACCGAGCAGATCCACAACGCGCTCAACGGTCTGGATGTGGGCAAGGTCGTCGATGTCCTGTCCGTCGCGCTGAGCAATGCGCTCGGAATCTTCTCCAATCTGTTCTTCGTGCTGGCATTGCTGCTGTTCATGGCGATCGACGGCATGATGATCGATCGGAAACTGGCGGTGGTCGCCAAGGCTCGACCCGAAATCGCGTATGCGCTGGGCGTATTCGCCAGCGGCACCCGGAAGTACCTGGTGGTTTCCACGGTGTTCGGCTTGATCGTCGCTATCTTCGACGGCGGTGCGCTGTGGCTGATGGGCGTGCCGCTTCCGCTTTTGTGGGCGCTGCTGTCGTTCATCACCAACTACATTCCGAATATCGGTTTCGTCATCGGCTTGATTCCGCCGGCGCTGCTGGCGCTGCTCGACAGCGGGCCGATGCTGATGGTGTGGGTGATCGTCGTCTACTCGGTGATCAATTTCGTCATCCAGTCGATCATCCAGCCGAAATTCGTCGGGGATGCGGTCGGCCTCAGCGTGACCGTGACGTTCCTGTCGCTGGTCTTCTGGTCGTGGGTCCTGGGGGCGCTCGGTGCGCTGCTGGCGATTCCGCTGACCCTGTTGATGAAGGCGCTGCTGCTCGATATCGATCCGACCACCCGGTGGGTCGGCGTGCTGATCCAGGACCGGGCGCCCGATCCGGACGAGGCACCGTAGCCGGCGGCGACCTCAGCCGGCGGAGTCGGGCAGTTGTGCCATTCCCAGCAGTGTCAGTCCGAGCGAATCGATCCGCGCGAGCACACCCCGCATGGCGGTGGCGTCGGAGAGTGCGCCGAACAGCGTGGTCGTGCCCGCCGAGGAATGCTCGCTACGGCTCAACTCCGGAAATGCCGCCAGGGCCCGCTCGGACAATTCACCATCGATGACGAACTGATAGCGGATCGACAACGACCAACTCACCTCCTCGGCCGGGTTGCCTGCTCGCCTCCAGGCTCGTGCACAACCGCTGGTGGTCGCCTCATCCGCCCGGGATGAGCTCGAGATCCGGCCGCGAACCGGTCCGGCGGAACGACCGCGCCCGATACTCACCCGCCACGGGTGAAGTCACGGCGCGTCGCGATGGGCACATTCATGGGAAAGCCCCTCGGCTGGGAAGGAGTTCTGCCATGACCACAACCCCGCAGGAGCATCCGGTACGTCAGGGCATCGCCGCCGGAACCTCGATCGGCGCGGCGATCCTGCTGGTCACCGTCGGTGTGCTCTCGATTCTGGAAGGAATTTCGGCGGTCGCCAACGACAACCTGTTCGTCGTGGGGATCGACTACGTCTACCAGTTCGACACCACGACCTGGGGATGGATCCACATCGTGCTGGGGATCCTGCTGGTCATCGCCGCCCTCGGTCTGATGGCCGGCACCACGTGGGGCCGGATCGTGGCAATCACGTTGGCGGCGTTGTCGATTCTCGCGAACTTTTTGTGGCTGCCGTACTACCCGGCGTGGTCGATTCTGGTGATCGCGTTGAATGTCGTGGTGATCTGGGCGGTCGCCACCTGGCAGCCCGGCCCGGACCGCGTGTGACCGACCGGGTCGCTCGGCTGTGACGAGTCATCGGCGGGCGACCCGGCTCCGGCGGGATCCGTATCGTCGGAATTATGGCCTCCCCGGAGCTGTCGAAGCTGGTCCAGTCGGTCGTCGAGCCCTATCTACTGGAGGGACCTCGCCGCTACAACCGGGTCGAGGTCGCGGAACTGTCGGGTGTGCCGGCCGAGCTGTCCCGGCG
This sequence comes from Nocardia aobensis NBRC 100429, assembly GCF_000308375.1. GTDB lineage: Bacteria > Actinomycetota > Actinomycetes > Mycobacteriales > Mycobacteriaceae > Nocardia > Nocardia aobensis. Next base: position 7,235 of record NZ_BAFQ01000003.1, read on the forward strand.
GCTGTGGGTTTCGCTCGGCTTTCCGGCTCATGACGACGACGCCGCGGTGGAATTCACCGACGGCGATGTGAACGCGGTCCGGAACTTCCGCAGTCTCGACGCGCTGGCCGGCGCCGATGTGCGCCGGCAGCAGGCGGCCGCGCGCACCCTCGGGCAGTCGATGGCGCGATTGGCGGAATGGCAGGTCGATCTGGTCGCGGAGGAGATCGCCGACCGGATCCGGTCGATCACGGCGGGCGATCCCGGGGTGGACCAGGACAAGGTGGCCCGGGAGGCGACCGCCGAGGTGGTGTCGGCGCTGCAGCAACTGCAGGCATATGCGTGGCGGCGGCATCTCGCGGCGGCGCTGACCCGGTCCCTGGCCGGCGACGGCACCGGAGAAACGTTGCGGGAGTTGGCCGTCGGATTCGCGGATATGGTCGGCTACACCCGGCTGACCCGGCATCTGGAAGCCGATGAACTGGACGATCTGCTCGAGTCGTTCGAATCCGTCACCACGGATGCGATCACCGCGAACGGTGGCTGGACCATCAAGAACGTCGGCGACGAGGTCATGTTCGCGGCCGAATCCGCGGTGGCCGCCGGCCGGATCGCATTGGCGATCCAGGAAGCCACGACGAGTGCCGGAACCACCCCTGAACTGCGGGTCGGGCTGGCCTACGGGCAAGTGTTGCAACGGTTCGGTGATCTCTACGGCTCGGTGGTGAATACCGCGGCACGGCTGACCGGTGTCGCGCGACCGGGCACCGTCCTGGTGGACGACGGTGCGGCAACACAATTGGCGGACGAACCCGAGTTCTCGCTGCGGAATCTGCGCAGTGTGCGAGTGCGTGGAATCAACCGTCTGGGTTCGCATGTGCTGCGGCGGAACCCGGGCTGAATGCGCTGTCGCACAACGGGGGAAGCGTTCCGTGCGCCGCTCGGAAAAGTCTGGGAATTGGAAGCGGGCCTCGGCGAAGGGGGGGAGTTAGCCGAGGCCCGCGTAGGGTCGGCCCGGGGGGAGGGGCCGACGTGACTGATCCTACGCGACGATTCTCGTTTGTGTCTGCATGAGGGGCGCTAGTTTCGAAATTTTTTTCTCTGGCGTGTTGCGGGGCGGCTCGTCCGGTTTGCCGAGAGCCGGACAGCCGTCACGGTGGCGATCGCGAAATATGTTGCGACGCAGCGGAATAAACTTGTTCCACGTGAAACGATCGGCGGTGGCCGGGCCTCGTCGCCGGCGTCGAATTCGGTAGCTGTGCGGGTGTGGCACCGCCCGGTCGTGGGCGTTTTCACACCTTTGGGGCTTTACGCGAGCGACGGTAGGTAGCCGCGCGGGACGTACTCGAGTAGCGCACTACTCGCGACCTTCGAGGGCGGGCGCGGGAGTATCGAATCGGTCGCATCCCGCCGGCACCCCCGAGCACCGCCGGATCCCGGGATGCGACCACCTCCGTTTCCCGGCCGGTCGAGTCGGTGCCCGATGGGGGCTTATTCGGATGAACTTGTCGGTGGTGTGGGCAATACTGCACGGCAGTAGCAAACCTCACATCCACATCGAACGGCAGGGGAAAAGCATGCCCGACGCCATCATCGCCGAGGGTTTGGTCAAGAAATACGGTCGGCTCGTCGCCCTCGACGGGCTCGATCTCGCGGTTCCCGAGGGAACGGTGACCGCACTGCTCGGCCCCAACGGCGCCGGGAAGACCACGACCGTCCGGGTGCTGACCACGCTGCTCACACCCGATGCCGGCCGCGCCACCGTCGCCGGTATCGATGTCCTGCGCGAACCGCAGCGGTTACGCGCGCACATCGGCGCCTCCGGCCAGTACGCGGCCGTGGACGAATACCTCACCGGCTTCGAGAATCTGGAGATGGTGGGGCGGCTCTACCACCTGGGCATCCAACGCAGTAAACAGCGTGCCCGGGAACTGCTCGAACGCTTCCGGCTCAGCGATGCGGCCGATCGGCCGGTGAAGGGATACTCCGGCGGGATGCGCCGCCGCCTGGACCTGGCCGGCGCCCTGGTGGCGAATCCGCCGGTATTGTTCCTCGACGAGCCCACCACCGGCCTCGACCCGCGGGCCCGGCTGGATCTGTGGGATGTGATCGAGGAACTGGTCGCCGGCGGTACCACCCTGCTGCTGACCACGCAGTACATGGAGGAAGCGGACCGGCTGGCCGATGCGATCGCGGTGATCGACCACGGCACGGTCATCGCGCGCGGCACCGCCGACGAGCTCAAGGCCCTGGTCGGCGGTGACCGGATCGAGCTCACCGTCGAACACGCCGACGTCCTCGCCGTCGCGCAGCAGGCCTTGGCCGGGCTCGCCGTCGGCGATATCCACGTCGAACCGGGATTGCGGCGGCTCACCATCCCCGTCGACGACGGCTCACAGGCGCTGGTCGACACCATCGAGCGGCTGTCCGCGCACCGGGTGCGCATCCAGGACGTGGGCCTGCGGCGGCCCTCGCTCGACGACGTCTTCCTCACCCTGACCGGGCACGAGGCCGCCGACTCCATCGACCCGGCCGATGCCGCGCAGACCCTCGAACAAGCCACGGAAGGACACAGCAGATGATCACCGCGGCGATCGATACCCGCAGACCGACGCTGGCCGAACGCGCGGCCATCGTGGCCGGTGACAGCCTGACCATCGCCAAGCGCAACGTCATCAAGATCAAACGAGTGCCCGACGTGCTGATCTTCTCGACGCTGTCGCCGATCATGTTCGTCCTGCTGTTCGCCTACATCTTCGGATCGGCGATCAGCGTGCAGGGCACCTCGTACCGCGAATTCCTGATCGCCGGCATCTTCGCCCAGACCTCGGTCTTCGGCGCCACGTTCACCGGCACCAGCCTGGCCGAGGATATGCAGCGTGGAATCATCGACCGGTTCCGCTCGCTGCCGATGGCGCCCTCGGCGGTCCTGGTCGGGCGCACCGTGGCCGACGTCGCCATCAATGTGGTGAGCCTGGTGGTGATGTCGGTGACCGGACTGCTCGTCGGCTGGCGCATCCACGGCTCCTTCCTCGAGGCCGTGCTGGCCTATGTCCTGCTGCTGTTGTTCGCCTACGCGATTTCCTGGATCATGGCCGTGGTCGGTCTGCTGGTGCGGGCGCCGGAAGTGTTCAACAACGCCAGTTTCATGGTGATCTTCCCGCTGACCTTCATCGCCAACACTTTCGTGCCCAGCGACGTGCTGCCCACGCCGCTGCGCGTGGTCGCGGAATGGAATCCGGTCTCGGCGGTGACGCAGGCGACGCGCGATCTGTTCGGCAACACGAGTCCGGCGAATCCCACGCCTGATGTGTGGTCGCTGCAGCATCCGGTGGCGACGACATTGATCTGGGTGGTGGCGATTCTGGTGATCTTCGTGCCACTGGCACTGCGTCAGTTCAAGCGGTCCGTCAGCCGATGAGGCTCTCACCTGGCGCTACTGCGGGCGGCCCGGGGCTGTGACAGCATGGGGGCATGCAGTTGGGCAGTTCCCGGAAATCCGGTCGGTTGCGTAATCGGCTCATCGCGGCGGGCGTTGCCGCGGCC
>NZ_BAFQ01000002.1 GCF_000308375.1 Nocardia aobensis NBRC 100429
AACTTCATCAACTCGATCGCCGAGCAGGTCAAGGACGGCAAGATCGCGGGTATCTCCGATATCCACGACGAATCCTCCGACCGCGCGGGTATGCGGATCGTGGTCACGGTCAAGCGCGATGCCGTGGCCAAGGTGGTGCTGAACAACCTCTACAAGCACACCCAGCTGCAGACCAGCTTCGGCGCCAACATGCTGTCGATCGTCGACGGTGTGCCGCGCACGCTGCGGCTGGACCAGATGATCCGGCTCTACGTCGATCACCAGTTGGACGTCATCGTCCGGCGCACCCGCTACCTGTTGCGCAAGGCCGAGGAGCGGGCGCACATCCTGCGCGGCCTGGTCAAGGCGCTGGACATGCTGGACGAGGTCATCGCCCTGATCCGGCGTTCGGCCAATACCGACACCGCGCGCACCGGCCTGATGGAACTGCTCGAGATCGACGAGATCCAGGCGACCGCCATCCTCGATATGCAGCTGCGGCGCCTGTCGGCCCTGGAGCGGCAGAAGATCATCGACGAATTGGCCCGCATCGAGGCCGAGATCGCCGATTTGAAGGACATCCTGGAGAAGCCGGAACGTCAGCGTGCCATCGTGCGCGACGAACTGGCCGAGATCGTCGAGAAGTACGGCGACGACCGCCGCACCAAGATCGTCGCGGCCGACGGTGACGTCGCCGACGAGGATCTGATCGCTCGCGAGGACGTCGTGGTCACCATCACCGCGACCGGCTACGCCAAGCGCACCAAGACCGATCTGTACCGCAGCCAGAAGCGCGGCGGTAAGGGCGTGCAGGGCGCGGGCCTCAAGCAGGACGATCTGGTCAAGCACTTCTTCGTGACCTCGACCCACGACTGGCTGCTGTTCTTCACCAACCTGGGCCGGGTCTACCGGGCCAAGGCCTACGAGTTGCCCGAGGCCAACCGCACCGCGCGTGGCCAGCACGTGGCCAACCTGCTGGCGTTCCAGCCGGAGGAGAAGATCGCCCAGGTCATCCGGATCAAGACCTACGAGGACGCCCCGTATCTGGTGCTGGCCACCCGCAACGGCCTGGTGAAGAAGTCGAAACTGACCGACTTCGACTCCAACCGCACCGGCGGCATCGTCGCGGTGAATCTGCGCGATGGTGACGAATTGGTCGGCGCCGCACTGTGTTCGGCCGAGGAGGATCTGCTGCTGGTGTCCGCGCACGGACAGTCGATCCGGTTCACCGCCAACGACGAGGTGCTGCGTCCCATGGGCCGCGCGACCTCGGGCGTGCAGGGGATGCGGTTCAACGCCGACGATGAGCTGTTGTCGCTCAACGTCGTTCGCGACGGCACCTATCTGCTGGTCGCGACCGCGGGCGGATACTCCAAGCGCACCGCGATCGAGGAGTACACCGCACAGGGCCGCGGCGGTAAAGGTGTGTTGACGATTCAGTACGACCCGAAGCGTGGCAGTCTGGTAGGAGCGCTCATCGTCGACGACGATGACGAGCTCTATGCCATCACGTCCGGCGGCGGTGTCATCCGGACGGCGGCGAATCAGGTACGCAAGGCGGGCCGGCAGACCAAGGGCGTGCGTTTGATGAACCTCGGCGAGGGCGATACCTTGCTGGCGATCGCTCGTAACGCTGATGAGCCCGACCAGGTTTCCGGTGAAGAAGAGGCCTGAGGCTCGGATTAGCGTTAGGTTCTGGAAGCGGTAATTTCTCCACAAGCAGCGGCGCCACGACGGATCGAAGGATTCTGCATTGACCACTCCGAATCAGCCGAACGACGAGCGAAACCACGCCAACGGTGTGACCGAGCGGATCGCACCGTCACCGATTCCGCCGCGGCCGGCGCCGCGGTCGGGGTCGTCGGCCGACAACGGCTCGGGTAGTTCGCCCGCAAACCCCGAGTCGCAAGGCGATTCCGCGAAGCCCGGCGGTTCGGCGCCGGAGGCCGGCGAGGCCGGTGACGGTCGTGGTTCTCGCTTCGAGGAGGGGTGGTCGCAGCTGCCGCAGCGGGAGCCGCAGTCGAATCTGAATCGCCCCGGCCAGGCCCCGGTGCAGGGCCGGGCGAATTCGCAGACCGGACTCGGTGGCGGGGTGAAGAACGCCCGCACCACCACCGACCTCGCGGCCAAGGCGGCGCGCAAGGAAGCGGCGATGGTGAAGTCCGTCGGCATCGACGGACCCACCCGCAGCATCGCCCGCCCGGAACTGATCAAGGATCTGCCCGATCTGTCGGATCTGCGTCATCCGATGCCGCAGGCCGACCCCGGTGCGGCACAGTCGGTTCCGATGGCGGTGAAGACCGCGGCGCCGACCGTCTCCCCGGCCGCGCAGGCGGCGGTCGCCCAGGCGGTCACCAGCGGTGAGCCGTTGCGGGCGACCGTGCAGGTGCGCCATATCGACCCGTGGTCGACGTTGAAGGTGTCGCTGGTGATCAGCGTCGCCATGTTCTTCGTGTGGATGCTGGCCGTCGGATTCCTCTACATCGTGCTGTCCGGCATGGGTGTGTGGGACCGCCTGAACAGCACCTTCACCGACATGGTGAACGACAACAACTCCTCGGCGACGACGATCATCGACGCCGGCAGCGTCTTCGGATACGCGGCCGTCATCGGCCTGATCAACGTGGTGCTGTTCACCGCGCTCTCGACGGTGGGTGTATTCATCTACAACCAGTGCACCGATCTGGTGGGCGGCGTGCAGGTGACGCTGGCCGATCCGGACTGACGACTCGCGACGCACGGCCGGCCGGTTCTCACCGGACCGGCCGTTCGTGCTTTACGGGCGCTCTGACCAGGCGTTTTGGAGAGCAATCGGAGGGTTGTGTAGTCTCTACCGAGTCAGTCACGACAACATGTCGAGACGAACACCACGGGCCTATAGCTCAGGCGGTTAGAGCGCTTCGCTGATAACGAAGAGGTCGGAGGTTCAAGTCCTCCTAGGCCCACATTCACACACCTGGTCGTCATCGACGGCCGAGGGGGCCTTAGCTCAATTGGCAGAGCACTGCCTTTGCAAGGCAGGGGTTAGGGGTTCGATTCCCCTAGGCTCCACTTCTTCTTCTCACGATCGGGCGGATCCGATCACTGTCTGCCGGGGCCGTGGCGGCACAGTAGGGTGGACGGCATGAAACTTCTTCTGACGATCGGTGTCATTGCCGCAGTTGTCTTCGCTGTCACCAAGGTTCGCAAGCGCAGCGAGGCGGATCTGTGGCACGAGGTGACCGCGCGCTGAGCCGTCACGCTCGACCGGGGCCTTAGCTCAATTGGCAGAGCACTGCCTTTGCAAGGCAGGGGTTAGGGGTTCGATTCCCCTAGGCTCCACAACGTTCACAGCTCCACAACGTTCACAGCTCCACAACGTTCACAGCTCACAAAATCCCGTCTCCACTCACGGCCGGGCCAGCAGGTCGATGACCGCCTGCACTTCCTCCGGTGTCGGGGTCGGCAGATTGTCGCGGCCGTGGATCAGCCCGATTCCCAGATACACCATCGCGCCGGCGCGCAGCCGCGCCTGAACCGGCTCGAAACCCAGATCGAGCATCGCTGTCTGCACGGTGCGGAAGATGCGCTGATCCAGCGCCCGGACCGCCGCCGCCACGGTGTCGTCGGTGCGTGACCACTCCCGCACCGATGCCTCGACCATCCAGTGCTTGGGATCCACCAGCATGGCCGCCATCTGTTCGATGCGGGACTCGACCGGAATCGAATCCAAGGCGGCGAGGGCGCGCACGGCTTCGCTCTGCATGTCGCCCCACCGGTCGGCCATCGCGGCCATCAGTTGTTCGAGATCGTCGAAATGCCAGTAGAAACTGCCCTTGGTGACGCCCAGTTCCTCGCACAGCCGGGGAATCCGGATCGCGGTCACACCCTCGCGCCCGAGCAGGTCCAAAGCGCCGTTCACCCAGTCGTCGTACGACAGCCGCGCCGTCCGTGGGCGGTTGCGATGTTGTGCCTCGGCCTTTTTGGACACCGCCTTCTTCGGCACCGCCTTTTCGGACACCGCCTTGTCGGCCGGGACCGGGGCCTT
>NZ_BAFQ01000001.1 GCF_000308375.1 Nocardia aobensis NBRC 100429
GGATGGAAGAGTAACTAGCGGCGATACCTTCGGCGCGTTCCGTGCAGCACGCGCGAGGACCCGTAATTCTCGAGCAGTTCGAACATCTCGAGCAGAGGCCATACGGGGCTCGGTCTGTGTGTGTTGTCCGACGTCGCATCGAGGGATCAGCAAGTAAGGAGAGCTACCGAGCAGTGGCTGCCAACGACTCCAACGCAAGCGGCTCGTCCAAGGCGAAAGCGGGCAACAAGGACTACGGTGCCTCCAACATCACCGTTCTCGAAGGACTCGAGGCGGTCCGCAAACGCCCCGGTATGTACATCGGTTCCACCGGTGAGCGCGGTCTGCACCACCTGATCTGGGAGGTTGTGGACAACTCCGTCGACGAGGCGATGGCCGGCTACGCCAGCCGGGTCGACGTGACGCTGCTGGCCGACGGCGGCGTCGAGGTCGTCGACGACGGCCGCGGTATCCCGGTGGCGATGCACGCCACCGGTGTGCCCACGATCGAGGTCGTCATGACCCAGCTGCACGCCGGCGGCAAGTTCGACTCGGACGCCTACGCCGTGTCCGGTGGTCTGCACGGTGTCGGTATCTCCGTGGTGAACGCGCTGTCCAGCCGGATGGTCACCGAGATCGACCGCGATGGCTTCCATTGGAGCCAGGAGTACAAGGACGCCAAGCCCGGCAAGCTCGTCAAGGGCGAGCCCACCGACCGGACCGGCACCACGCAGCGCTTCTGGGCGGATCCGGACGTCTTCGAGACCACGACCTACAACTTCGAGACGATCTCGCGCCGGTTGCAGGAGATGGCGTTCCTGAACAAGGGCCTGACCATCACCCTCACCGACCAGCGGGTCAGCGAGGCCGAGGTCACCGACGAGGTGGTCAGCGAGACCGCCGAGGCGCCCAAGCACGACGAGGGCAGCGCCGCGCCGCCGGAGCCGAAGGTCAAGACTCGCACCTACCACTACCCGGGCGGGCTCGAGGATTTCGTCAAGCACATCAACCGCACCAAGCAGGCGATCCACAACACCGTCGTCTCGTTCACCAGCAAGGGCACCGGCCACGAGCTCGAGGTCGCGATGCAGTGGAATTCGGGGTACTCCGAATCCGTCCACACCTTCGCCAACACCATCAACACCCACGAGGGTGGTACCCACGAAGAGGGCTTCCGCGCGGCGCTGACCACCGTGGTCAACAAGTACGCCAAGGACAAGAAGCTGCTCAAGGAGAAGGACGGCAACCTCACCGGCGACGACATCCGCGAGGGTCTGGCCGCCATCGTGAGCGTCAAGGTCAGCGAGCCGCAGTTCGAGGGCCAGACCAAGACCAAGCTCGGCAACACCGAGGTGAAGTCGTTCGTCCAGCGCACCTGCAACGAACATCTGGCGCACTGGTTCGAAGCCAATCCGGCCGATGCCAAGACGATCGTGCAGAAGGCGGTGTCCTCCGCGCAGGCCCGCGTCGCCGCCCGGAAGGCTCGTGAGCTGGTCCGGCGCAAGAGCGCGACCGATCTGGGCGGGCTGCCGGGCAAGCTGGCCGACTGCCGATCCAAGGATCCGAGCAAGTCCGAGATCTACATCGTCGAGGGTGACTCCGCCGGTGGCTCGGCGAAATCCGGTCGCGACTCGATGTACCAGGCGATCCTGCCGCTGCGCGGAAAGATCATCAACGTCGAGAAGGCGCGTATCGACCGGGTCCTCAAGAACAACGAGGTCCAGTCGATCATCACCGCCTTCGGCACCGGTATCCACGACGAGTTCGACATCTCGAAGCTGCGGTATCACAAGATCGTGCTGATGGCCGACGCCGACGTCGACGGCCAGCACATCTCGACCCTGCTGCTCACCCTGCTGTTCCGCTTCATGCGCCCGCTGGTCGAACACGGGCACGTGTACCTCGCCCAGCCGCCGCTGTACAAGCTGAAGTGGCAGCGCTCGGATCCGGAATTCGCCTACTCGGACCGCGAGCGCGACGGTCTGCTGGAGGCCGGTCTGGCCGCTGGTAAGAAGATCAACAAGGACGACGGCGTCCAGCGCTACAAGGGTCTCGGCGAGATGAACGCCAAGGAGCTGTGGGAAACCACCATGGATCCTTCGGTGCGGGTGCTTCGTCAGGTGACGTTGGACGACGCGGCCGCGGCCGACGAGTTGTTCTCCGTGCTGATGGGTGAAGACGTCGAGGCGCGTCGCAGCTTCATCACCCGCAACGCCAAGGACGTCCGCTTCCTCGATGTGTAACCGGTGCTGCGCGGTCCGCCCGCGCGCCCGTCACACCGCCCAGGCCTGTTAAGGAGAATTCATGACTGAGACCACCCTGCCGCCCGAAGGTGGTGCGGGCGACCGGATCGAGCCGGTCGACATCCAGAACGAAATGCAGAGCAGCTACATCGATTACGCGATGAGCGTGATCGTGGGCCGTGCGCTGCCCGATGTGCGCGACGGCCTCAAGCCGGTGCACCGGCGCGTGCTCTACGCGATGTACGACAACGGCTACCGGCCCGACCGCGGTTACGTGAAATCCGCGCGTCCGGTCGCCGAGACCATGGGTAACTACCACCCGCACGGCGACGCCTCGATCTACGACACCCTGGTGCGCATGGCGCAGCCGTGGTCGCTGCGGTATCCGCTGGTCGACGGGCAGGGCAACTTCGGCTCCCGCGGTAACGACGGCGCGGCCGCCATGCGGTACACCGAGTGCCGGCTCACCCCGCTGGCGATGGAGCTGCTCCGTGAAATCGACCACGAGACGGTCGATTTCACGCCGAACTACGACGGCCGCTCCCAGGAGCCCGTGGTTCTCCCCAGCCGGGTGCCGAACCTGTTGATGAACGGGTCCAACGGCATCGCCGTCGGTATGGCGACCAATATCCCGCCGCACAACCTGAACGAGTTGGCCGACGCCATCTACTGGGCGCTGGACAACTACGACGCCGACGAGGAGTCCACCCTCGCCGCGTGTATGGAGCGCGTCAAGGGGCCGGACTTCCCGACCTACGGCCTGATCGTCGGCAGCCAGGGCATCCACGACGCCTACACCACCGGACGCGGTTCCATCCGGATGCGCGGTGTGGTGGAGATCGAGGAGGACAATCGCGGTCGCACCACGATCGTCATCACCGAGCTGCCGTACCAGGTCAACACCGAC